>NZ_JASCAM010000024.1:0-330677 GCF_029967835.1 Enterobacter sp. V87_3
CCGTAGCGCCGATGGTAGTGTGGGGTCTCCCCATGTGAGAGTAGGGAACTGCCAGACATCAAATAAGTGAAGAGGCCATCCGAAAGGATGGCCTTTTTGCGTTTTGGGCCGTATGAATCTGCAGGCCCGGTAAGCGTAGCGCTTCCGGGCACAAAACGCTTAATGGATCACCTGAGATAAAAACGCCCGTGTACGCTCTGACTTAGGATGATCAAAGAACTCATCTGGCGGAGCCTGCTCAACAATTTCACCGCGATCCATAAAGATCACCCTGTCAGCTACGGTTCTCGCAAATCCCATCTCATGCGTCACGCACAGCATGGTCATCCCCGATTGCGCCAGCCCGATCATGGTATCCAGCACCTCTTTGACCATTTCCGGATCGAGAGCGGACGTTGGCTCATCAAACAGCATGATTTTCGGTTTCATGCACAGCGACCGCGCGATAGCGACGCGTTGCTGCTGACCACCGGAGATCTGTCCCGGGAATTTATGAGCATGTTCTGCAATGCGCACGCGTTCCAGGTAGTGCATCGCCAGCGCTTCAGCCTCTTTTTTCGGCATCTTTTGAACCCAAATGGGTGCCAGCGTGCAGTTCTGCAAAACGGTCAGGTGCGGGAACAGATTAAAGTGCTGAAACACCATCCCCACTTCCTGGCGAACGCGTTCGATATTGCGGATATCTTCATTCAGCTCAATACCATCCACCACAATCCGCCCCTGCTGATGCTCTTCAAGATGGTTAATACAACGAATTGTCGTTGATTTTCCCGATCCAGAAGGACCGCACAGGACAATCCTTTCCCCCTGTTTTACCTTCAGATTAATGTCTTTTAACACGTGAAACTGCCCGTACCATTTATTGACGTTTTCCAGCGTAATCATCGCGTCGGCGGGGGTCATTGTTATTTGGCTCATCATTTCCTCAGTGCGGTGTACGCCCGGTGTTAAAGCGCTTTTCCAGGTGTTGGCTATAGCGCGACATGCTAAAACAGAAGATCCAGTAGATCAGCGCGGCAAAGACATACCCTTCCGTGGACATCCCGAGCCAGGCGGGATCAACGGTGGCTTGCTGCACGCTGCTAAAGAGATCGAACAACCCGATGATGATCACCAGGCTGGTATCTTTAAAAAGCGCGATGATCGTGTTGACCAGCCCGGGAATAACCAGCTTGAGCGCCTGGGGGAGGATCACCAGCCCCTGCGTTTTCCAGTAACCCAGCGCCAGGGATTCTGCGGCTTCGTACTGTCCTTTAGGCAGCGCCTGAAGTCCGCCACGAACCACTTCAGCCACATAGGCGGACTGGAAGAGAATGACCCCGACCAGGGCACGGATCAGCTTGTCTATGGTGGTGCCCTCCGCCATAAACAGCGGCAGCATGACCGATGACATAAACAGAACGGTGATGAGCGGCACGCCGCGCCAGAATTCAATAAAAATAACGGAGAGCACGCGTACCACCGGCATGGTGGAGCGCCGTCCCAGTGCGAGCAAAATCCCCCACGGCAACGCGCCGGCAATCCCAACGGAAGCAATGATCAACGTCAGCGTCAGGCCGCCCCACTGGCGGGTTTCGACGCGTTCCAGCCCCAGAAAACCACCGTACAGCAGCACCCATACGACAACGGGATACACAACCGCCCAGCAGGCGATATAGCGTCCACGGTGAGGCACTTTTTTCCAGAACATAACGGCGATGGAGAACAACCCGATCGCCAGCGCCAGATTGATCCGCCAGCGCTGTTCATGAGGGTATAACCCATACATGAACTGGCCAAATCGCTGGTGAATAAACACCCAGCATGCCCCCGCTTTAGTACAGTCTTCGCGAGTCGTCCCCGTCCAGTTTGCCTGTAATAAGGCCCAGTTCAGCAGCGGAGGAAGTAGTTCCCACATCAGCCACAGGCAAACCACTGTCAGAAGCGAGTTACCCCAGCTGGAAAACAGATTCTTACGTGCCCAGGTTACATAGCGCCCGCCCGGAGAGAGGGATGGGCGCGAAGAGTGAGACAATATTGCTTTACTCATCATCGTTCCTTAGCGCTCAACCAGCGCGATGCGGCGGTTGTAGAGGTTCATCAGCAACGAGATGACCAGGCTGATGATCAGGTAGACGGACATGGTGATGGCGATGGTTTCAATCGCCTGGCCGGTCTGATTAAGCACGGTTCCGGCGAACAGCGACACCATATCCGGATAGCCAATCGCGGCAGCTAGCGACGAGTTTTTCACAATATTCAGATACTGACTGGTCAGTGGCGGAATGATGACCCGTAGAGCCTGAGGAATAATGACCTGGCGCAGCGTCACCGTATTTGGCAAGCCCAGAGAGCGTGCGGCCTCGTGTTGTCCATAGGGTACGGCCTGGAGCCCTGCGCGAATGATCTCAGCAATAAACGCTGAGGTATAAATAGACAGTGCCAGCGTCAGGGCGGCCAGCTCCGGGATTAAAACCATGCCACCCTGGAAATTAAACCCGCGCAGGTGGGGAACATCCCAGTGCAGCGCGGCGCCAAACAGACTCCGGGCAGCCCATGGCAGGACAACAATCAACGCTAGCGCGAACGGCCATGTCTTACGAAGTTGTCCGGTTTTAACCTGGTGTTTCCGGTTATAGCGAAACAGCCCGCCAGAGATGACAAGCGCAAGTGCAATAGCGATAACAAAGGCGTGTATCCCCTCAGCAACCTGAGGGGAAGGGATGTAGAGCCCCCGGTTGCTGAGAAAAAGCAGGTCGAAAGCGTCTATGGCCTGGCGCGGCCCCGGGAGGTTGCGCAGGACAGCGAAATACCAGAAAAAGATCTGCAACAAGGGCGGGATATTGCGGAACGTCTCGATGTAAAAGGTCGACAGTTTCCTCAACAGCCAGTTATCGGAAAGCCGCGCCAGGCCAATGAAGAACCCAAGCAGCGACGCGAAAACGATGCACAGAGCCGAGATCAGTAGCGTATTCAGCAGACCAACCACAAACACGCGCCCGTAGGTATCACCTTCCTGGTAATCGATAAGATGCTGAACAATTCCAAAACCCGCGCTGCGATCCAGGAATGCAAAGCCGGATGTAATACCGCGATTATTCAGATTGGTCACGGTGTTATGAATCAAATAAGCGGCAATGACGATAACCGCGATAACAGCAATAATCTGGAATAGCCAGGCGCGGACCGCGGGATGAGAAAAGGATAGCGATCCTTTTATGGCAGAGCGGCGATGGGGCATAAACAAACCTCGGTAACCATGTCTCCGGAGTGGGCACCGCGTGCGCAGTGCCCGTTACAGCCGATGCTTAACGTACAGGTGGGGCGTACTGAATGCCGCCGTTGTTCCAGAGATTGTTCTGGCCGCGTTTTATCTTCAGCGGACTTTCAGAACCCACGTTGCGCTCAAAAATTTCGCCATAATTCCCGACCTGTTTAACGATGTGGTAAGCCCATTTGTTATCAAGCTTCAGGTCTTTGCCGAAATCGCCCTCTTTGCCCAGCAGGTGTGACATATCCGGTGTCGATGGATTTGCAGCTTTCTCATCGACGTTTTTCGAGGTGATGCCCATCTCCTCTGCATTCAACATGGCGAACAGCGTCCAGCGCACGATGGAGAACCAGTCTTCATCACCACGGCGAACGACGGGGCCGAGAGGTTCTTTAGAAATAACCTCAGGAAGGACAATCCATTCAGCCGGATTACTCAGCTTAATTCGCAGGGCATACAGCTGCGACTGGTCCGACGCCAGCGTATCGCAACGTCCTGATTCCAGCGCTTTCGCTGACTCATCTGAGCGGTCAAAGGTGACCGGGGTGTACTTCATGCTATTTGCTTTGAAGTAATCTGCGACGTTAAGCTCAGTATCCGTTCCCGCCTGAATACACACAGTTGCGCCGTCCAGCTCTTTGGCACTTTTCAGGCCAGCTTTATTGTGGGTGAGGAACCCGATACCGTCGTAATAGGTTACGCCGGTGAATGACATGCCCATACCGGCATCACGTGAAGATGTCCAGGTGGTATTACGCGACAGCATATCCACTTCGCCTGACTGCAACGCCGTGAAACGTTCTTTTGCCGTAAGCGGGGTATATTTCACTTTGCTGTCATCACCGAAAACCGCAGCGGCAACGCCACGGCAGACATCAACGTCGATGCCGGTAAATTTGCCGTTTGCATCGGCATAAGAGAAGCCAGGCAAACCGTCGCTGATCCCACATTGTACAAAACCTTTCTTTTTAACGGCATCCAGCGTCGTGCCCGCATGGGCCTGGCTGGCAACAGCAAACAACACGCCCGCTGCGGCCAGGCTGGCTATCATCGTCTTTTTCATAATGCATCCTGTGTGGCGAAATTATCGTTATAAAGGCGTTTTGAAACGCTTTGACCTGTCTGTGGATGTGGCCGACGTTTATAAAGCAAACGTAATGCCAGGTTTACGCCCGATAAAATAAACGAGAACAGGGCGCACAATGCTGAGTGTAGACAGGGTTAAATAAATCGAATGCTCTGGAATGGTGCGAAATTCCAACCTGCGCCACAAATTGGAGCAAAAGTTTATTTAAGCGCATGTTTAAACGAAAGATAGTTTCTGACGTGAATATTGGCAGGGTATTGAATGTAATTAATATGTGAAAATAATCACGAAGGAAGATGAAATTAAATAGACGATACAAAAAAAGATGTGACGGGTTTTTGAATGACGGTTTTTCCTGAATTTAACATTAATCTTTTACGTCCAGGGAGGGGGAAGCAAAAGCGCGGACAGAGCCGCGCTTTCAAAGACGTTTTTATTTGGTCAGGGCGACGATGCCCAGCGTCAGACCTGCGATAGCGGCAGCGCCACCGGCAATGGCCCCTGCGGTTTCCCAGTTATCCTGAGTGGTGCCTTTCATGCAGGTATTGGTATGAACCAGTCGGCCCTGATCGTCGTATACCGGTACACATGGAGAATCGTGTGCGCAACCGGCAAGCAGCGCAGCGAGAAGTGCAACGGAAATGAATCTTTTCATGATGTTACCTCAGTGTTTTCTCACATTCGCTTTAAAGCCAGAGCGGCAATTAACGAATTAGCGCCTATTTTACCACTGCTATAAGCCCATCCCGCATGGGGAATAATCTCAAATTATGTGGTTTGTAAAAATCATGGAGAAAAACGGACGTTAAAAGTAATTAATGGAGAAAGTGTGGAGCACATGGAACGTTATTTTCGCGGGAATTAAAAAAGGCACCAGAGGTGCCTTTTCAGTCATTCATTAATCTTTATGTTTCGTGAAACGTCGCCGCACCACCACAAAGAAGACGGGCACGAAGAAGATGGCCAGCAGGGTCGCTGAAAGCATCCCTCCCATTACGCCCGTGCCGACGGCGTTTTGCGCACCGCTGCCTGCACCACTGCTAATGACCAGCGGCATGACGCCGAGAATAAATGCCAGAGACGTCATCAGGATAGGGCGCAAGCGCATTCGCGAGGCCTCAAGCGTCGCTTCGATAATGCCTTTACCCTCTTTATCCATGAGATCTTTAGCAAATTCAACGATCAAAATGGCGTTCTTGGCTGCCAAACCGATGGTTGTGAGCAGGCCCACCTGGAAGTAAACATCGTTGTTCAGCCCGCGCAGCGATGCGGCAAGAAGCGCACCGATGACGCCCAACGGTACAACCAGCATGACTGAGAACGGAATAGACCAGCTTTCATAAAGAGCGGCCAGGCATAAGAACACCACAATCAGTGAAATGGCGTACAACGCCGGTGCCTGGTTACCGGAAAGTCGTTCCTGGTAAGACATCCCCGTCCAGTCATAGCCGATGCCAGCAGGCAGTTTTGAGGCCAGGCTTTCCATTAACGCCATTGCTTCACCGGTACTTTTTCCCGGTGCGGACTCACCAAGGATCTCCATTGACGGCATCCCATTGAAGCGCTCCAGACGTGGCGAACCGTACACCCAGTGCGAGCTGCTAAAGGCCGAGAAGGGGACCATTTCACCGTTCGCGCTACGGACATACAGGCTGTTAATATCGCCAGGCAACATACGGAAACGGGCATCGGCCTGAACGTACACTTTTTTCACGCGTCCATGGTCGATAAAGTCGTTTACATAGGTGCCACCCAACGCCGTTGAGACGGTCTGGTTTACATCAGAAACGCTTACGCCTAAGGCCTGGGCTTTCTCCTGATCGACATCCAGCTTGAACTGAGGCGTATCTTCCAGGCCGTTAGGACGCACGCGAACCAGCAGGTCAGGATGCTCTCTTACCATACCAAGCAGCTGATTACGTGCCTGCGTAAGTTGCGTATGTCCCAGGTTTGCCTGATCTATCAACTCAAAGTCGAAGCCAGTCGCGGTACCCAGCTCAATAATAGCGGGTAGGTTGAACGGGAAGACCAGGCCATCTTTGATTTGGCTGAAGGCTTTCGTTGCGCGGCTCACAATTGCACCTACGCCATTTTCCTTACCCGGACGTTCTTCCCAGGGCTTGAGACTGACAAACGCGATGCCTGAGTTTTGGCCCTGGCCGCTAAAGCTGAACCCGTTTACCGTGAAGACAGATTCAACGTTCGCTTTCTCTTTCGTCAGATAGTAATCCTGAACCTGATCCAACACCTTCTGGGTGCGCATCTGCGTAGCACCGGCTGGCAGCTGCACCATCGTCATGAACACCCCCTGATCCTCTTCGGGCAGGAAGGAGGTCGGCAGGCGCAGGAACAGCACCGCCATGCCGCCGACGATAATGAGATAGACCAGCAGATAACGCCCGGTTTTGCGTAAGATCCCGCTCACGCTGTTACTGTAATGATCCACGCTTCTGTCAAACAGCGCGTTAAACCAGCCAAAGAACCCCCCTTTCTTCTCGTGGTGATCGCCGGAAACGGGTTTAAGCAGTGTGGCGCACAGCGCAGGCGTTAAAATCAGCGCAACCAGCACCGAGAGCGCCATGGCAGAGACGATAGTCAGTGAGAACTGGCGGTAGATGGCGCCGGTCGAGCCGCCAAAGAAGGCCATCGGAATAAAGACCGCCGAAAGAACCATGGCGATGCCGACCAGGGCGCCCTGGATCTGTTCCATCGACTTCTGCGTCGCCTCTTTGGGCGGCAGTTTGTCTTCAACCATGACGCGCTCGACGTTCTCGACGACCACGATGGCATCATCCACCAGCAAGCCTATCGCCAGCACCATCCCAAACATCGTCAGGGTGTTTATGGAGAAACCAAACGCCGCCAGGATGGCGAAGGTGCCAAGCAGCACGACCGGCACGGCAATTGTCGGGATCAGCGTTGCCCGCAGATTTTGCAGGAACAGATACATCACCAGGAAAACGAGAATGATCGCTTCAAACAGCGTTTTCACCACTTCGTGAATAGAGATCTTCACGAAAGGTGTGGTGTCGTACGGATAAACGACTCTCAGGCCCTGTGGAAAGAAGGGTTGCAGCTGCGCCAGCTTGCTCTTAATGGCGGCAGCTGTATCCAGCGCGTTTGCACCGGTAGCCAGTTTGATCCCAAGGCCGGTTGCCGCCTGGCCATTTATCTTGGTGACCATGTTGTAGTTTTCGCCGCCCAACTCAATTCGGGCAACATCCTTCAGATGCACCATTGAGCCATCCGGGTTGACCTTCAGCGTGACCCGACCAAACTCTTCCGGCGATTTCAAACGCGTTTGAGCAATAATTGAGGCGTTTAACTGCTGTCCGGGTATAGACGGTGTACCGCCTAACTGACCCGCTGCAATCTGGTTGTTCTGCGTCTTTAACTGGTTAATCACATCCAGAGGGGTAAGCTGGTATTTGTTCATGGCGTTACTGTCGAGCCAGATACGCATCGCGTACTGCGCACCAAACAGCTGAACATCGCCAACCCCTGAGGTCCGGCTAATCGCATCTTTCACGTTCGAGGCGACATAGTCAGAGATGTCATCCTGGCTCAGACTTTTATTATCAGAAACAAATCCCGCCACCAGCAGGAAGCTACTGCTGGATTTTTCTACGCCGATCCCTTGCTGCTGTACTTCTTGTGGGAGCAGCGGCATCGCCAGCTGAAGTTTGTTTTGAACCTGAACCTGAGCAATGTCAGGGTCGGTCCCCGACTGGAACGTCAGGGTAATGGTCACATTACCTGCGGAATCGCTGGTGGACGACATGTACATCAGGTTATCGATGCCGTTCATGTTCTGCTCGATAACCTGGGTGACGGTATCCTGAACCGTCTGCGCATCCGCACCCGGGTACGTCGCCGTGACGGCGACCGCAGGGGGAGCAATGGTTGGATATTGTGCGACGGGCAGTTTTAAAATGGCGAGGCCGCCCGCAATCATCAAAATAATGGCGAGCACCCAGGCGAAAACTGGCCGCTGAATAAAGAAATTAGCCATGAAGTCTTCCCTTAACTGGCAGGAGTAGCGGCGGTATCAGGCGTTGCCACAACGGTGACGCCAGGACGGACTTTCTGCAGGCCGCTAACGATCACGCGCTCCCCATTTTTCAGCCCTTTCGTTACCAGCCAGCGATCGCCAATGGCCTGTGGCGCAACGATCGTACGTGTTTCAACCTGATTTTTGTCGTTCACGACCAGCACGGTTGCATCGCCGCGTGGCGTACGGGTGACGCCCTGCTGCGGAACCAGAATGGCATCCGGTTGCGTACCTTCATCTATGCGGGCGCGCACAAACATGCCGGGTAAAAGTATGTGCTGTGGGTTCGGGAACAGCGCTCGCAGGGTGATAGATCCGGTGCTTTCATCGACGGTGACATCGGAGAACTGAAGCGTGCCTTTCAGCGGATAGGGTTGACCATTTTCCATGATCAGTTCAACCGAGCTGGCATTTTCGCCTTTCTGCAGGCTCGTCTGCTTCAGACGCATAAATTCGCCGCTGGATTGGGTAACGTCGACATAAATCGGGTCGAGCTGTTGCACCGTCGCCAGCGCAGTAGACTGCCCGTTCGTGACGAGCGCGCCTTCGGTGACGCTGGATTTACCAATACGACCGTCAATAGGAGAAGTGACTTTGGTATAGGCAAGATTGATACGTGCGCTTTCCATACCGGCTTTTGCTGCCACGACGCTGGCATCGGCCTGTTGCGCGTTTGCCACGGCCTGATCGTACTCTTGCTTACTGACGTACTGCGTACCGACCAGGGGGACATAACGCTTCACGGTCAGATGAGCAATATTCGCCGCCGCCTGTGCTTTTACCAGATCGCCTTTTGCGCTGTCGTAAGCCGCCTGGTAGGTGGCAGGGTCGATTTGATAAAGAGACTGGCCCGCTTTGACATCACTGCCTTCAGTAAAATTACGACGCAGAATGATTCCACTCACCTGAGGACGAACCTCCGCAACGCGAAAAGCATCCGTTCTGCCCGGTAACTCTGTGGTGACCGCCAGCGGGGCGCTTTTAACGATGTGAACGCTAACCTGTGGCGGCTGCGCATGCTGCTGTACATTATCCTGCCCATCACATCCGGCGAGCAGCGCGGCGCAGACAATGAAACCGGATAAAGGTAAGAGTCTGAAATGATTGGTCATTACGGTTCCTTTAAATACCCGTTTACCGATATTTGTCGTGAATCGGTGAACAGGGTAGGGGGCAAAAAATAAAAATGTAGCTGCGTATAATAGTGAGGAAAGATAATGTTTTTTAATTTATAAGTGCGACGCCAGGTCGTGCGAGTTAAAAATCGGAATCTGACCAGGTGCTTTTATGAATAAACTTCTGGCAATTTAGTTAGATAATGGAGGATGTAGTTAAACTACATTCATAAATTACGTGAATTTAATCGTGATGATGTATTTGCCATAATTATAAATAAATGCAATTGACCTTTTTTGTGCAAACTTATTTCCCGTTATAGGGAATACTTTTGTTTACACGACAATCCCGCTTTTCTTCATAGTGCATTCATCCTGAGAGCAATGAGTAGCAATTTATGGCGCGAAAAAAGAAAGAAGATGCACAGAAAACCCGACAACAGCTGATTGAAGCTGCCATCGAACAGTTCGCCACGCGTGGCGTCACCAACACGACCCTCACCGACATTGCGGACGCCGCGCAGGTGACGCGCGGGGCGATCTACTGGCATTTTTCCAGTAAATCAGAAATATTCAACGCTATCTGGGAACAACAGCTTCCCTTGCGCGACATTATTCGCGAACGCCTGCCGTTCACCGAAAATGACGACCCTTTAAGGATGCTTCGCGAACAATTTATCGCGGCGCTGCAATATATTGCCCGGGAGCCACGCCAGTGCGCCCTGTTACAAATTCTGTATCATAAATGTGAATTTAATAACGATATGATTTCAGAGTGTGAAATTAGACGGCGTATCGGCTTTAATGATGAGCATCTACGCGCGACGCTGGAAAAGTGTATCGCCAGAAAATTTATCTCTCCGCAGGTAAATATTGATCTGGTCCTGATCGTTTTTCATGGTTTCTTTAGCGGAATAATTAAAAACTGGTTAATGAACAGTACCCGTTTCAATCTTTATCAACAGGCACCCGCGCTGGTGGATAATATTTTGACGACGCTGCAAATCACGCGAGTGCCGTCAGTGGCATACGATACGGCGTCATGATGAGGTATGTGAAGGTGAAAACGTCCCGCTCTGGCAAAGCGCTTCAACGGCTTGTGCGGTAACAGGTTTCCCCAGGAGATAACCCTGCAGCGTATTGCAGCCGAGTTGCGTTAAAAATGCCTGCTGGGCTTCGGTTTCAACACCTTCCGCCACCACTTTCAGATTCAGCGTTTTTGCCAGCGCCACAATGGCCGAGACGATGGTGGCGTCTTCGCTCTCTCCACTCAGTTCCTTCACAAAGGCGCGGTCAATTTTCAACTCGCAGGCCGGGAGCTTTTTGAGATAGAGCAGGCTGGAATAGCCAGTACCAAAATCGTCAATCGACGCCTTCACGCCCGCGTCAGTAAGCTCCGTCAGCACTCGCACGCTTTCATCGGGATCGCTCATCGCGGTGGTTTCCGTCACTTCAAGGATCAGCATCTCCGGCGGCACGTTATGGCGCGCCAGACAGTCGAGCACCGTCTGCACCAGCGAAGGCTGTTCGAACTGCAGCGTTGACAGATTCACCGCCATCGACCAGTCGTTATGCCCCTGAAGATGCCACTGGCGCAGCTGCCGGCAGGCTTCATCGATAACCCAGTTGCCAATCGGAACGATCAGCCCTGTTTTCTCCGCCAGAGGCAGGAAAAGGTCCGGCGTCAGTAACCCCTGCGTGGGGTGTTGCCAGCGCAGCAGCGCCTCAAAACCCAAAACAGGCCCGGCGGGCGCGTGGAATTTTGGCTGATACAGCAGGCGCAGCTCGGCACGATCCACGGCCATCCACAGGTCGTTCATCAGCTGCAAATGGGTCTGCGCCAGGGTGTTCATCGACGGCTGGAAGAAGTGATAGCCATTTCGGCCCATATGTTTGGTGTGATACATCGCCGCATCGGCGTTAAACATCAGCTCGCGATCTGTTTTACCGTCGTGAGGATAGAGCGCAATGCCGATGCTGAGCGTCACCACCAGTTCGTAAGGCTCCAGGGCAAACGGGCTATCAATGGCACGAACCAGGGCGCTGGCCAACGAGGCGGCATCGTCTGGCCCGTCAGTCTCGGCGAGAAGCACAAACTCATCCCCGCCAATACGGGCAAGCGTGTACTGTCCCTTCAGGGGCTGCAGCAGGCGCTGTGTGACCGCCACCAGCAGCTTATCGCCCACGTCATGACCATAGGCATCATTCACCGTTTTAAACCCGTCGAGGTCCATAAACATGAGCGCGAAATGGCGGCCTTCCCGATCGGCTTTACTGATGGCCTGGCCGAGACGGTCCTCAAGCAGGAGCCGGTTTGGCAGGCGGGTCAGCGTATCCTGAAGTGCCAGCTGGGCCAGCTCGCGGTTGGCTTCCGCCAGGGAGGAGGCCAGCAGAGACGTGCGTGCCTGAAGCCGTGCATCGAGTATCGAGACCAGCAGGGTGATGCCCAAAATGGAGAGCGCAATGACGCTCACCAGTACCGCCAGCCAGCTGCCGTTAATGCCATGGTGGTGAAGCATGGTTGACGTCGGGAACTGCGCCGCCTTCATGCCCGCGTAATGCATACCGGCAATGGCGACCCCCATGGTGATGGCGGCGCCCAGCCTCATCAGCGCAACCTGCGCGGCATCATGACGCAAACGAAACGTCAGCCACAGGGCGACCAGGGAGGCGGCGAGGGCGATCGCCACGGAAACCGCCACCCATACTTTATCCCAGACGATGCCGGGCGTGACTTCCAGGGCCGCCATGCCGGTGTAATGCATGGCGACGATACCCGTCCCCATGACCAGTGCGCCAGGGAGGAGTCGGCGTAAACGAAGCCGATCGCAGCTGACGAGCCACAGGGCAAAGAGCGACGAGCCGATGGCGATGATCATCGAGAGCACCGTCAGCGCGATGCTATAGCTCATGCTCATGGAGAGGTCCATCGCCAGCATGCCAATAAAGTGCATGGCCCAAATGCCGATACCCATCGAAATGCCGCCACCGGCCAGCCAGACGCGGGACGCCATGCCCTGACTTCCGGCAACGCGCGCAGCCATATTCAGCGCGGTGTAGGCGGCCAGGATAGCAACGACGAAGGAGATGACGACAAGGATTTGGTTGTATTGGCTAACCAGCATGGTTGTTCACTCGTAATGAGAGATTTAACAAGGGCAGTTAAGAAGGGCTGAGACATTATCATCGTCAGATAATGACTAAAAGGGATTTAAGGCCCTGTTTTTAGTAGGTAATAACAGGGTTTTTGAACGACGTCAGGCAGTTAGTCGAGTTCGGAACAGTTCACAAGTTTCAGTGGATTGACGGAATTCATATTGCGGCACTTATCGGTTTCAGTACTTAACAGTTCAATCCACTGCATCAGCAGGGCATCGAAAAGGAAAACTGAGACAGCAAAGACAACCAGCCACCAGTATTTACGAATCATTGTGTCATTCCGGACGAAAAGAGCCTGTAAGGTGGTGGAAATATACACGAAATGCGGGCGTTTAAAAGTGGGAGAGCTGAAGGTTTACAAAGCGTTGACGGACGAGCAAAACAGGCGATAAAAAAGGCGCTTCCCCATGCCGAGTAGCGCCTTTTTAAACAAGCATTTCGCTAATCGAAATTAGTTCATGCCGTATTTTTTCAGCTTCTTACGAAGGGTACCACGGTTGATACCCATCATCAGGGCAGCGCGGGTTTGGTTACCGCGGGTGTATTGCATCACCATGTCCAACAGTGGCTGTTCAACTTCAGCCAGTACCAGCTCATACAGGTCATTAACATCCTGACCGTTCAGTTGAGCAAAATAGTTCTTCAGTGCCTGTTTAACCGAGTCACGCAGGGGCTTTTGAGTCACCTGATCCTGAGAGTTAACGGTAGAAACGGTCAGTACGTCAGAATTTACGCGTTGTTCGAACATAGTTCTGTCAGCTCTTTATTTCATTACGCAAAATTTTCGAAGTATGCCTCCAACGCCTCCAGCTGTACGCTGGCATCCTCTATGGCGTTGAATGTGCGCCGAAACTGGTCATTTGGAGCGTGCTCCTGGAGATACCAGGAAACGTGTTTACGCGCAATTCGGTACCCTTTTGCCTGGCCGTAAAAGTCATGCAATTCCCGAACGTGCGAACAAAGCAAGCGCTTAACCTCTGCCAGAGGCAGTGGAGCAAGCAGCTCTCCAGTGTCCAGATAATGCTGGATTTCCCGAAAGATCCAGGGTCTTCCCTGAGCTGCACGTCCTATCATCAGAGCATCAGCTCCCGTATAGTCGAGCACAGCTCTGGCTTTAAGCGGGTCAGTAATGTCACCATTCGCGATAATCGGAATGGAAACTTTCTGCTTAACTGCCCGAATGCTGTCGTATTCAGCGTAACCATTGAACAAGCAGGCGCGAGTGCGTCCGTGTATGGTCAGAGCCTGAATGCCACAATCTTCGGCCAGTTGGGCAATCTCTACACAGTTACGGTGTTCCGGCGACCAACCCGTGCGAATCTTTAACGTAACAGGAACGTCCACTGCGCTGACAACCGCCGTCAGGATCGCTTTGACCTGGTCGGGGTATTGCAGAAGGGCTGAGCCTGCAAGCTTGCGATTCACCTTTTTGGCCGGGCACCCCATATTGATATCAATAATCTGGGCACCACTTTCCACGTTAATACGCGCGGCATCTGCCATCTCTTCAGGCACGCTTCCGGCAATTTGCACGGTGCGAATACCTGGCTCATCAACGTGCACCATCCGTAGACGGGACTTATCGCTTTCCCAAACCTGCGGGTTAGACGACATCATCTCGGAAACGGTTAATCCGGCTCCCATCTCGTAGCACAGCGTCCTGAACGGCCGGTCGGTAATACCTGCCATAGGGGCTGCGATCAGGCGATTTCTGAGCTGGTGGTGTCCGATGCGCATGAGTTAAGAAATGACCATACTGTGACTGCAAGGCGGCGTATATTACGCATTTTTTGCACGAGATGAAAGGCCAAACTTTGAACAATCCTCTGTTGTAGATCAAGGAATCAGCGGCCTGACGTGGTGATGAGATTTATTCACTATTTAAATCATTGAGTTATGTGTTAACGCTTATTTTATAGGCGCTTACAATTTCCCGTAACTTCTCATCGTTTCTGAATAAATGAATCGGTTTAGCGGGATAATCTGCTGTTTTTAGCAGCAGTTTATCCCGCTTCAATGCGATCTGCGTCGCATTTTAGAACATGATCTTAGTGCGAAAAATGCACATTACTCCACGACGACACGGCCATGGAGTGACTGTACCGAGCGGTTATTATCGTGGTGCATGGTATGGGTGAATTTCTCCAGTTGTTCAGCAGAGAGCGTCAAAGGATGTTTAAGGACAACCCAGATAACGCCTTCGGAACACGGAGGAGTAGTAAGCGAGCCGCTAAAACGCCAGTAGGTTTTGTCTTTCGGCAGAAGGTTATTCAGATTAAGGTTCTGATTAATGGTCGCATTTTGCTCCGCATGTTCAGGCATCACTTTCCACAGCTTTTCCAGCTCGGCGTTCGGTGCGCCCTTATCAAACATTACCGCAACCACGACCAGTTCGCCTTCAGCATTCTTGTGCACCAGGTGCATTTCCATCGCATAGTTTTTGCCATGGATCGTGTTTTCACTCGGCGCATGGAAATGGAATTGCTGAAGAGACCAGGTCTGTTTATCCAGGGTAATGCTGTCGCGCGTGTCCGCTTTTTCTCCAGCCTGAATGGTGTGCCCGTTGTTCGTCAGCGTGATGGGACCCTCAGTGTAGTGCGTTTGTAACGGGGTGAGGTGGGCCTTAAGTGTGGAATCAATGTTAATCGGGGACTGATTCATACCGCTTTGACAGGTTTTATACGCCTCATCCAGTTCGCCCCAGTGCTCCGGAGCGCCTTCGCCTTCATAGCTCCAGTGTGATGCATACGCTGAAGCGGAAATGATGCTCAGCGCCAGCAGCGCTGCCTTGCCAGTGATGTGTTTCATAATATTCTTCCGGTGAATTTTATTGTTCAAATCATTTAATTAACGCATGATCTGTAAGGGTATTTTACCGGAGAAAACCAGGAGGCGGGAGCAATATCAGAGAGGAAAGGCGTGGTCAGATGACCACGCCAAAAGATCACTTTTTACGGCCGGTAATACGGCACCACTCTTCTTTCTCAACCACCGGATCGAGCGTAAAGAGATCGGCATAGGCTTCGCAGACGCTGTCGGCCTGGCTGGCGAGGATGCCGGAAAGGCCCAGCAGGCCGCCTTCAACGGGCAGCACGCTGATTAACGGTGCCAGCTCGCGCAAAGGGCCTGCCAGAATGTTCGCGACGACGACGTCGGCTTTCATCGCTTCTGGCTGCGCGTCTGGCAGGTACAGCTCCAGACGATCGGAGACGCCGTTACGTTCAGCGTTATCGCGGCTGGCCTGGATAGCCTGGGGATCGATGTCGATCCCGATCGCTTTCGCAGCGCCCAGCTTCAGCGCGGCAATCGCGAGGATCCCCGAGCCGCAGCCAAAGTCGATCACGGTCTTGCCTTCCAGATCCAGCCCGTCCAGCCACTGCAGGCACAGCGACGTAGTAGGGTGCGTGCCTGTACCAAATGCCAGACCCGGATCGAGCATAACGTTCACCGCGTTTTCATCGGGAACGTCGCGCCAGCTCGGGCAGATCCACAGGCGTTTACCGAACTGCATTGGATGGAAGTTATCCATCCACTCGCGTTCCCAGTCTTTGTCTTCGATCTGCTCGATCTTATGGACAAAGCCTGCGCCCAGAAGCGGGTGGTTTTCCAGAATCGCGACGACCTCGTTCATGTCGGTTTCGGCATCGAACAGGCCGATAACGTCGGTGTCGCCCCACAGGCGGGTTTCACCCGGAAGCGGCTCGAAAACCGGCGTATCATGCGTGTCCTGGAAGGTGATGGAAACCGAGCCGGCCTCCATCAGCGCATCGCTCAGCTCTTCGGCATTCGCGCCGGTTGTATTCAGTTTCAGTTGGATCCACGGCATGGCAAAACTCTTTATTTATCAGTAGAAATCATAGCGGGCTGTGGGACGGGTTGACCAAAACGGTTCCCTACCACAAACGCCAGTAAGCTTAACAGTAACGAAGGCACAATCGGATGGAAGCCCAGATACTGAATATTAAACGTCGCAAGAACGGCGTACAGCACGCCGCCGACAATCATAGCGCTCAGCGCGCCTGCGGCATTGGCCCGCTCCCAGTAAAGCCCCAGCACCAGCGGCCACAGGAAGACCGCCTCAAGCCCACCGAACGCGAGCAGGTTGAGCCAGATGATCATCTCCGGCGGACGCCAGGCGGCCAGCAGCAACAACGCCCCTAACAGCAGCGTAATCACGGCTGACATCCGCTTCAGGCGTCGCTCGTTTTCGACCTGCTCCGGGCGCAGGTTCAGATAGAGGTCTTTAATGATCGTAGCGGAACTTTGCAGGAGCTGAGCATTGATCGTCGACATAATGGCGGCCATAGGTGCGGCGAGGAATATCCCGGCAGCAAAGGGCGGAAGCACTTTGACCATCAGCGTTGGGATCACTAAATCGGGGACCGTCAGGTCCGGGATCACCGCGCGGCCTAACGCGCCTGCCAGGTGCATACCAAACATCAGGATCGCCACAACGATGGTGCCGATGATGATGCCTCTGTGCACCGCTTTGCTGTCTTTATAAGAGATGCATCGCACTGCGGTATGTGGCAGGCCAATCACCCCAAAGCACACCAGCACCCAGAACGAGGTCATAAACGTCGGGGAGAGGATATCGTCCGCGCCCTGCGGCGAGACCAGTTTCGGGTCGATCGCTTCCAGGGTTTCCACGGCATGGCTCAGGCCGCCTGCCGCATGCACAATCCCCACCAGCAGAACGATAGTGCCAATAAGCATCACCATCCCCTGCATCGTATCGTTCAGCACGCTGGCACGGAACCCGCCAAAGGCGGTGTACAGCGCAATACTCACCCCGAAGATGATAAGGCCGGTCTCATAGGGGATCCCCGCTGCCGTCTCCAGCAAACGCGCGCCGCCGATAAACTGCACCGTCATCGCACCAATAAAGGCGACCAGCAGGCTCAGGCTTGCGAGCCAGACCAGCAGACGGCTCTGATAGCGCGCAAACAGCATATCGTTGAGCGTCACGGCGTTATAGCGGCGAGCCAGAATGGCAAATTTTTTGCCAAGGATCCCCAAAGAGAGCCAGACGGCAGGCAGCTGGATCATCGCCAGCAGCACCCAGCCTAACCCGTATTTATAGGCGGCACCGGGACCACCGATAAACGAGCTGGCGCTGATATAGGTGGCGGTAAGCGTCATGGCCAGCACAACGCCGCCCATCGAGCGGCTACCGAGAAAATACTCATTCAGGAAGGTGCCGGTGGTCCTCTTACGCATCGCATAAACGGACAAACCAAACACCACTAACAGGTAAGCGATAAGCGGCAGAATGACTTCAGGCTGCATCATCGTCCTCCAGCGGAATATCGCGATAAATGAATTTCACCATTGCCCAGCACAGCAGGATAAAGACCAGCGGCACCAGCAGACACGCCATCTCAAACCAGTGAGGCAGGCCGGTAATGCCGATAGCTGAATCAGGTAAGTAAGCGGTTACTAACCAAGCGGCGAGATAGAGAAGGGTCAGCCACAGCGCCCAGCGCGCTTCTTTATGGGCCTGAACAAAACGCTTGTCCATTTTTTGTCCCTTGTGGATGAAGAAAGCGGGGATTGTACATGATGGGGCATAGCTCCCCCCAGAAATAAAAAAAGGCCGGATTAACCGGCCTTTTCGCGTTGCTGCAAACTTACTTCTCGTTCAGACCGAGTTTCTTCTCCAGATAGTGGATGTTAGTTCCACCATTCTGGAAGTGCTCGTCGCTCATGATGCGCATCTGCAGATCAATGTTGGTTTTGATACCGTCGATGATCAGCTCCTGCAGGGCGTTCTTCATGCGGGCAATCGCCACGTCACGGTTCTCGCCGTAGCAGATGAGTTTACCGATCATTGAGTCATAGTACGGCGGTACGGTGTAACCGGCGTAAATATGAGACTCCCAGCGCACACCAAAGCCACCCGGCGCGTGGAAACGCGTGATTTTACCCGGGCTTGGCAGGAAGGTGTTCGGGTCTTCGGCGTTGATACGGCATTCTACCGCATGGCCTTTGACCACAACTTCATCCTGCTTGATGGACAGAGGCTGGCCGGCAGCGATACGCAGCTGCTCTTTGATCAGGTCAACGCCGGTGATCATTTCGGTAACCGGGTGTTCAACCTGAATACGGGTGTTCATCTCAATGAAGTAGAACTCGCCGTTTTCGAACAGGAACTCGAAAGTACCCGCGCCGCGATAGCCGATATCCACACAGGCCTTGGAGCAACGCTCGCCGATGTAGCGACGCAGTTCCGGAGTAATGCCCGGTGCTGGTGCTTCTTCGACCACTTTCTGGTGACGACGCTGCATGGAGCAGTCGCGTTCTGCCAGATAGATGGCGTTACCCTGACCGTCAGCCAACACCTGAATTTCGATGTGGCGTGGGTTTTCCAGGTACTTTTCCATGTAAACCATGTCATTGCTGAAAGCCGCTTTCGCTTCCGCTTTTGTCATGGCAATGGACTGGGCCAGTTCTGCATCGCTGCGCACAACGCGCATACCACGACCGCCGCCGCCGCCGGACGCCTTGATGATCACCGGGTAGCCAATGCGTTTCGCATGGGCACGGTTAACATCCATATCGTCGCCCAGAGGGCCGTCGGAGCCTGGTACGGTTGGAACACCGGCTTTCTTCATCGCGGTGATCGCAGACACTTTGTCGCCCATCAGGCGAATGGTGTCGGCTTTCGGGCCGATGAAGATAAAGCCAGAGCGTTCAACCTGCTCGGCAAAGTTGGCGTTCTCAGAGAGGAAGCCGTAACCCGGATGAATTGCCACCGCGCCGGTGATTTCAGCGGCGCTGATGATAGCCGGGATGTTCAGATAGCTTTTTACGGACGGAGCCGGGCCAATACAGACCGTCTCATCCGCCAGCAATACGTGTTTTAAATCGCGATCCGCGCTTGAGTGCACGGCCACGGTCTTGATGCCCAGTTCTTTACAGGCACGAAGAATACGCAGTGCAATCTCGCCACGGTTGGCGATAACAATTTTATCCAGCATGTTCGCCTCGTTACTCGATGACGACCAGCGGCTCGTCAAATTCTACCGGCTGACCACTTTCGACCAGAATCGCTTTCACAGTACCTGACTTGTCAGCTTCGATCTGGTTCATCATTTTCATGGCTTCGACGATGCACAGGGTATCGCCTGCATTGACTTTCTGACCCACTTCGATGAACGCTTTCGCGTCCGGGCTCGGGGTGCGGTAGAAAGTCCCAACCATTGGGGAACGTACGATGTGACCACTGATTTCTGCGGCAGCGGCAGGTGCAGCGTCTGCTGCTGGTGCAACGGCTGCGGCAAGCGCAGGCTGCTGCTGCATCATCGGCGTTGCATAAGCCTGCTGCATTACCGGGAAGCTAGCGGCTGGGGCTGCACGGCTGATGCGTACAGACTCTTCGCCTTCAGAAATTTCCAGTTCGGAGATGCCTGATTCTTCAACCAGCTCGATCAGTTTTTTAATCTTACGAATATCCATGAGTGGGTTCCGTACTCTTGTTTAGTGTGATTGTGACAGGCGTTTTACCGCTGTCTGTAAAGCGTATGAATAACCGTCTGCACCCAGTCCACAGATAACACCAGCGGCGATATCCGACAGGTAGGAATGGTGGCGGAACGGTTCTCGGGCATGCACGTTACTCAGGTGGATCTCGATAAACGGGATACTCACCGCAAGCAGTGCGTCGCGGATAGCAACACTGGTGTGCGTAAACGCGGCCGGATTGATCAGGATATAGTCCACATTGTCTTTAGCCTGATGAATACGGTCGATGATTGCGTACTCCGCGTTTGACTGAAAATGATCCAAATCCACATCTAATGACGCTGCTTCCGTACCCAGACGGTTAACAATTTCACTCAATGTTAGCGTGCCATACTTCTCTGGCTCACGGGTTCCGAGCATGTTCAGGTTCGGTCCGTTAAGGACTAAGATTTGAAATTTACCAGCCATTGTGCCGCTATCTCCTGCGAATCTCGGGTAAAAAACAAAATATACCTTCGATGCGCGATTGTCACCTTTTCAGAGGCCTAAAACCCCTGTCAGGAAAACCAAAGTCGCACATTATAACGATTTCGTAGCATTTGGCAGCTAAATACTGGTCTTATCAGGGAAGATTATCAACCGCAAACCCAAAAAGATTCACGGATGATAAGTATTCTGCGGGAAAACGCACAGTTTCGCGCACTATCGCAACCACTGGCGGAACTTCTTATAACGCCACGCCAGCAGGCCCAGCGCCAGGAGCGCATAGAGGATGGGCTGCGGCGAGAGAATTTTCACCGACCACAGGTAATGAATGGGGGCGAGGATCGCAACCAGATAGACGACGTTGTGCAAATACTGCCACCGTCGGCCCAGTTTTCGCTGGGCATACTGCGTGGAGGTGAGCGTCAGCGCCAGCAAAATCAGCCAGCTCACAATGCCCAGCGTCAGGTAGGGGCGCGTCACCAGTTCGCGGCCCAGTAGCGACAAATTGTTAATCCCCAGCTCAAGCAGCGCATAGCTGGTGAGATGGATCGTCGCCCAGGCAAAACACCATAGCCCTAACAGACGACGGGTGCGTATCAATAATGGCTGTTTAGCGTAACGCGCCAGCGGTGAGACCAGCAAGGTCGCCAGTAAAAATTTCAGAGCCATCCTACCCGTAAAGTGCTGGATATCCTTCGCCGGGTCGGCGCTGAACGCGCCTGCATTCACCGCCCAGAACAGCCAGATAAAAGGAAGCAAACCGGCCAGGTGCAGCAGCACCTTCAGCCAGACGATCTGCTTTGCGGTTAAGCGCACTAGAAATTCTCCCGTAAATTCAGCCCACGGTACAGAGACGCCACCTCATCCGCGTAGCCGTTAAACAGTAGCGTCGGCTGGCGTTTAACGTCCAGCGCACCGCCCGACCCGATAAACCGTTCGGTGGCCTGCGACCAGCGCGGGTGATCCACATGCGGGTTCACGTTCGCAAAAAAGCCGTATTCGCCCGGTGCCGCCAGGTTCCAGGTGGTGGGTGGGCGCTCGCGGGTGAGTTTGATGCTGACAATGGACTTAATCCCTTTAAAGCCGTACTTCCACGGCACGGTCAGGCGAATGGGCGCCCCGTTCTGCGGCGGCAGCGCTTTGCCGTAAACGCCCACGGTCAGCAGCGTAAGCGGATGCATGGCTTCGTCGAGGCGCAATCCTTCCACATAGGGGTATTCAAGCCCGCCGCCGATAAAGCGGTCCTTTTGACCCGGCATCTCGTCTGGCGCATAGCGCGTCTGGAACGCGACGTACTTCGCGTTGCTGGTGGGCTCAACCATCGCCAGCAGCTTATGCAGCGGGAAGCCAACCCATGGAACCACCATGGACCAGGCCTCCACGCAGCGCATCCGGTAGATGCGCTCCTCCAGCGGAAAACGGGTGGTGAGGTCGTGGTGATCCAGCGTCAGCGGTTTAGCAACCTCGCCGTCAATTTTCAGCGTCCACGGATCGGTTTTCATGCTGCCCGCGTTGGCCGCAGGATCGGCCTTATCAAGGCCAAATTCATAGAAGTTGTTATAGCCCGTGACTTTATCTTCTGGCGTCAGCGCCAGTTTATTTTGCCATTGTGCGGGTTTCGTAAAGGTGAGGGGCGCACCGGAGGGCGCTTTTGGGCGGTCGTTACCCTTAAACCAGTCGAGCAGGTCGGCGTGGGCCGCAGGGGTAAGCGTTAAGGCGGTCGCGCTGATGCCAAGCATTTTCAGGATCTGGCGGCGCTGTAACATAAAGACAGATTCAGACGTTACGTCGGCTTCCGTCAGCTTTCGGGTTTTCATGGCATCCTCCGTCATGCGTTTTTGTAAGCATGACGGAGGAGAGCGGTTAGCGCGAATATGTCACGAAAATTTGAAGATTAGGCTATTTTCACCAGCGCGCGGCCATGGAACTGGTTGTCCATGATCTTATTGGCATAGTCAGGTGCCTGGCTGAGAGAAATTTCGGTGGCACTTTGGGTAAAGAAGGACTCCGGCAGATCACGCACCAGACGCTCCCAGGCTTCAGCGCGACGGGCCGCAGGCGTCATCACAGAATCGACCCCCTGCAGACGCACGTTACGCAGAATAAACGGCATCACGGTGGTTGGCAGGGCAAAACCGCCCGCCAGGCCGCAGGCTGCCACGCAGCCGCCGTAGTTCATCTGCGCCAGGACTTTCGCGAGCACTTTGTCACCTACGGTATCAACTGCGCCTGCCCAAAGCTGTTTTTCCAGCGGACGGGTTTCGGCAAACTCTTCCCGGCCAAGGATGCGGCTCGCCCCCAGTTGACGCAGGTAGTCATGCGTACTCTCACGGCCAGAGACGGCCACAACCTGATAACCCAGCCTGTGCAGCAGGGCAACGGCGGTGCTGCCTACGCCACCGCTCGCGCCGGTCACGACAATTTCGCCGGATTCCGGGCGGATCCCGGCGTCTTCCAGCGCCATCACGCACAGCATAGCGGTAAAGCCGGCTGTCCCTACGATCATCGCTTTACGGCCATCTAACCCCGCCGGCATCGGTACCAGCCAGTCGCCCTTCACGCGCGCCTGAGAAGCCAGGCCACCCCAGTGGTTTTCACCCACGCCCCAGCCGGTGAGCAGCACCTGCTGCCCGGCGTGGAAGCGCGGATCTTCGCTGGTGTGCACATGGCCCGCAAAATCAATTCCTGGCACCATCGGGAAATTTCGGATGATTTTACCTTTGCCGGTAATCGCCAGCGCATCCTTATAGTTCAGGCTGGACCAGTCAATGTCCACGGTGACGTCGCCTTCGGGCAGACGGCCCTCTTCAATGGCTTGCACCGAGGCAAGGGTTTTACCGTCCTGCTGTTCTAAAATCAAAGCCTGCATACTGGTTCCTCACGACTCAGATGATTGGAAAATAATTCCTTAAGACTATACTCGCACAATGAAACGTTATGCCGATTTAACGCAATAAATTGCCAGATAGGCCAGGTTTGGTAGTATGTCGCATCTCAAATGCAAGTTAGCGCTTACTCGCTATTCCATCAACCCACGGAGTAATCTCAAGGATGCGATTAACCACGAAATTTTCAGCGTTTATCACGCTGCTGACGGGGCTCACCATCTTCGTCACGCTGATTGGCTGTTCCCTGAGCTTTTACAATGCCATTCAGGATAAGCTGGTCAATCGCGTTCAGTCGGTGGCATCGGTCATTGATACCCGTCTGATTACCACCTCGCTCCCGGCGCTGTCGCGCGAGCTGGACGAGCTGATGGTGCCGGTAGATATTGTTCAGATCGATATCACCCAGGGCAAAAAAACGGTTTTTAGCCATGCCCGACAAACAAGCTATCGGCCTGCCGGCACGGTGAATCAGTACCGGGAGGTCGCGGTTAATTCGCTCAAACATCCCGGCATGACCATCAGGATGGTCTATCTGGACCCGATGTCCAATTACTTCCGCTCGTTGATGACCACCGCGCCGCTGACCATGGCCGTTGGCTTTATCGTGGTGTTGATTTTTCTCGCCGTGCGCTGGCTGCGTCGTCAGCTCTCGGGCCAGGAGCTGCTGGAGAACCGTTCGGTACGAATACTGAACGGCGAACGTGGTCCGCAGGTGCGCGGTTCGGTCTATGAATGGCCGACACGCACCAGCAGCGCGCTGGACGTTCTGCTGTCTGAAATTCAGTTCGCCAGCGATCAGCGTAGCCGCATGGATACCTTGATCCGCTCCTACGCCGCGCAGGATAACAAAACGGGCCTGAATAACCGTCTCTTCTTTGATAATCAGCTGGCCACGCTGCTGGATGATGCCGAAAAGGTGGGGGCGCACGGGGTGGTGATGATGATCCGCCTGCCTGATTTCGATCTGCTGCGCGATACCTGGGGCCGCCGCGTGGCGGAAGAGAATCTCTTTACGCTCATCAACCTGCTCTCAACGTTTATCATGCGCTACCCGGGTTCGCTTCTGGCGCGCTATCACCGCAGTGATTTCGCCGTGTTGCTCCCCCATCGCACGCTGAAAGAGTCAGAGAGTATTGCCAGCCAACTGCTGAAAGCCGTCGATGCCTTGCCGCAAAGCAAGTTGTTCGACAGAGACGATATGGTGCACATTGGCATCTGCGCATGGCGCGGCGGGCAGGCAACCGAACAGGTGATGGAGCATGCGGAAGCGGCAACCCGCAATGCGGTCCTGCAGGGGGCGAACGGCTGGGCGATTTATGATGATTCGCTGCCGGAAAAGGGGCGCGGCAACGTGCGCTGGCGTACGCTGATCGAGCAGATGTTAAGTCGCGGCGGGCCGCGCATTTACCAAAAACCGGCGGTTATGAAAAATGGCCTGGTTCATCATCGCGAGCTGATGTGCCGTATTTTTGACGGCACGGAAGAGGTCATCTCCGCCGAATACCTGCCGATGGTGCTGCAGTTTGGCCTGTCCGAAGAGTACGACCGCCAGCAAATCTCCCGCCTGATCCCGTTCCTGTCGTTCTGGCCCGAGGAAAACCTGGCATTACAGGTCACCGTTGAGTCACTGATTCGCCCGCGTTTTCAGCGCTGGCTACGCGATACGTTAATGCAATGCGAAAAATCGCAACGTAAACGCATTATTTTTGAACTTGCAGAGGCAGATGTAGGTCAACACATCAGCCGGTTACGTCCTGTGGTACGGTTAATCAATGCGCTTGGTGCTCGCGTCGCGGTGACGCAGGCGGGCCTGACGCTGGTCAGTACCAGCTGGATCAAGGAGCTGGGTGCCGAGCTACTGAAGCTGCATCCGGGGCTGGTAAGGAATATTGAAAAACGCACGGAAAACCAGCTGCTGGTACAGAGCCTGGTGGAAGCGTGTAAGGGAACACAAACACAGGTATTTGCCGCTGGCGTGCGCTCGCGGGGTGAATGGCAGATGTTGACAGAGCGCGGGGTTGCAGGTGGTCAGGGTGATTTTTTTGCCGCCTCTCAGCCGCTTGACACCAATGTGAAAAAATATTTGCAAAGATACTCTGTTTGACCTGCCGTTTAATCAGTTTTCACGTAGAATATCGCGCCTGTAGCTTTGAGTATGACGAGCAGAAGCCAGTGAACGACCTTTAACGGGTTACAAATGCAAGTGAGGACGCTACTGTTTACTCAGCCCTGAGGGATTCAGGGGATGAATTTGTAACAAAGGAAACGTACTGCACTAATTTTCACCGTAGCTGACGATTTTTGCGCCTTGTCGCTGCTACGTGTGGTTGGTAAAGTAAGCGGATTTTGTATTCCGCCCCAGCTTTCAGGATTATCCCTTAGTATGTTGAAAAAATTTCGTGGCATGTTTTCAAATGACCTGTCCATTGACCTGGGTACCGCGAATACCCTTATTTATGTAAAAGGACAAGGCATCGTACTGAATGAGCCTTCCGTTGTGGCCATTCGTCAGGATCGTGCCGGCTCGCCAAAAAGCGTAGCTGCAGTCGGTCATGATGCGAAGCAAATGCTGGGCCGTACCCCAGGCAACATCGCCGCGATCCGCCCAATGAAAGACGGCGTTATTGCTGACTTCTTCGTGACTGAGAAAATGCTTCAGCACTTCATCAAGCAGGTTCACAGCAACAGCTTCATGCGTCCAAGCCCGCGTGTTCTGGTGTGTGTGCCGGTTGGCGCAACCCAGGTAGAACGTCGCGCAATCCGTGAATCCGCTCAGGGTGCAGGCGCGCGTGAAGTGTTCCTGATTGAAGAACCTATGGCGGCAGCTATCGGTGCAGGCCTGCCGGTTTCTGAAGCGACCGGTTCCATGGTTGTGGATATCGGTGGCGGTACCACTGAAGTGGCCGTGATCTCCCTGAACGGTGTGGTGTACTCCTCTTCCGTGCGTATCGGGGGCGACCGTTTCGACGAAGCCATTATTAATTATGTGCGCCGTAACTACGGTTCCCTGATCGGTGAAGCCACCGCAGAACGTATCAAACACGAAATCGGTTCTGCTTACCCAGGCGATGAAGTGCGTGAGATCGAAGTGCGCGGTCGTAACCTGGCAGAAGGCGTTCCACGTGGCTTTACCCTGAACTCCAACGAAATCCTCGAAGCGCTGCAAGAGCCGCTGACCGGTATCGTGAGCGCGGTGATGGTTGCGCTGGAACAGTGCCCACCAGAACTGGCGTCTGATATCTCCGAGCGCGGTATGGTGCTGACCGGTGGTGGTGCGCTGCTGCGTAACCTCGACCGCCTGTTGATGGAAGAGACAGGTATTCCTGTCGTAGTTGCAGAAGATCCACTGACTTGCGTCGCCCGTGGTGGTGGCAAGGCGCTGGAAATGATCGACATGCACGGCGGCGACTTGTTCAGCGAAGAGTAGTCGGGTGTGAAAGGGTAGCAAATGGCTACCCTTTCTCTCTGACGCGAGAAGACGCATAGCCTATGAAGCCAATTTTTAGCCGTGGCCCATCGCTACAGTTTCGCCTTATCCTGGCGGTGCTGGTTGCGCTTGGGGTCATTATTGCCGATAGCCGCCTCGGTACGTTCAGCCAGATCAGAACGTACATGGATACCGCCGTCAGTCCTTTCTACTTTATATCAAATGGTCCCCGTGAATTACTCGACTCCGTTTCGCAAACGCTGTCTTCGCGTGACCAACTCGAACTCGAAAACCGGGCGTTACGCCAGGAACTGCTGCTGAAAAACAGCGAGCTGTTAATGCTGGGTCAATATAAGCAGGAAAACGCGCGACTGCGTGAACTGCTTGGCTCGCCGCTGCGTCAGGATGAGCAGAAAATGGTCACCCAGGTGATCTCAACCGTCAACGATCCTTACAGCGATCAGGTTGTTATCGATAAAGGTAGTGTTAACGGCGTCTATGAAGGTCAGCCGGTCATCAGCGATAAGGGCGTTGTCGGCCAGGTGGTGGCGGTTGCTAAATTGACCAGCCGCGTGCTGCTCATTTGTGATGCTACCCATGCGCTGCCGATTCAGGTGCTGCGTAATGATATCCGCGTGATCGCGGCCGGTAACGGCTGCACGGACGATCTGCAGCTTGAACATCTACCTGCCAATACGGATATCCGTGTGGGCGACGTGCTGGTGACATCAGGTCTCGGCGGTCGTTTCCCTGAGGGCTATCCGGTTGCGGTGGTCTCCTCCGTGAGGCTTGATACGCAACGTGCCTACACCGTGATTCAGGCGCGTCCAACGGCCGGGTTACAGCGTCTGCGCTATCTGCTGCTGCTGTGGGGGGCCGATCGTAACGGATCAAATCCGATGACGCCGGAAGAGGTGCACCGCGTGGCGAATGAGCGTCTTATGCAGATGATGCCGCAGGTTCTCCCTTCGCCGGATTCGATGGGGCCGCCTGCGCCCGTCCCGGCTCCTGCAACGGGCTTAACGCAGCCGCTGCCGGACGCACCGCCACCGCCTCAGCGCTCGTCGGGAGGGCAGTAGTGGCAAGCTATCGTAGCCAGGGACGCTGGGTTATCTGGCTCTCATTTCTTATCGCACTGCTGTTGCAGATTATGCCCTGGCCGGACGACATCCTCGTTTTCCGGCCTAACTGGGTATTGCTCATTCTGCTCTACTGGATCCTGGCCCTGCCGCACCGCGTAAATGTCGGCACGGGTTTTGTGATGGGTGCCATACTGGATCTCATTAGCGGCTCTACGCTTGGCGTGCGTGCCTTATCCATGAGCATTATCGCGTATCTCGTCGCGCTTAAATTCCAGCTTTTTCGTAATCTCGCGCTCTGGCAACAGGCGCTGGTGGTGATGTTGCTGTCGCTCGCTGCGGATGTTGTTGTTTTCTGGGCAGAGTTTTTAGTGATCAACGTCTCTTTCCGACCGGAAGTGTTCTGGAGTAGTGTAGTAAACGGTGTGCTCTGGCCATGGCTGTTCCTGCTGATGCGTAAAATTCGCCAGCAGTTTGCCGTGCAATAAAAGGTTTCTATGACGTCTGTTTATCTTGCTTCTGGTTCACCGCGTCGTCAGGAGTTGCTCACGCAGCTGGGCATCTCCTTCGAGCGCATCGTTACGGGTATCGAAGAGAAACGTGCAGAGGGCGAAAGCGCACAGCAGTACGTTTGCCGCCTGGCGCGAGAAAAAGCGCAGGCTGGTGTGGCGCAAGTGCCGCACGATCTTCCGGTGTTGGGTGCCGATACCATCGTCATCCTGAACGGTGAAGTGCTTGAGAAACCGCACGACGCGGACCATGCGGCGCGCATGCTGCGCAACATGTCCGGGCAAACGCATCAGGTCATGACGGCGGTCGCACTGGCCGACAGTCAGGATGTGCTGGATTGCCTGGTGGTGACGGACGTCACGTTCAGAGTGCTTACCGATGACGAGATCGCCGCCTATATCGCGAGCGGTGAACCGATGGATAAAGCAGGTGCATACGGTATTCAAGGGTTGGGTGGCTGTTTTGTCAGGAAGATTAATGGCAGCTATCACGCCGTAGTCGGCTTACCGCTGGTGGAAACGTATGAGTTGCTGAGCAATTTTAACTCACTGCGTGAGGGAAGGGATAATTATGACGGCTGAATTGTTGGTAAACGTAACGCCCTCGGAAACCCGTGTGGCCTACATTGATGGTGGCATTCTTCAGGAAATTCACATTGAGCGTGAGGCGCGACGCGGAATAGTAGGCAATATCTACAAAGGTCGGGTCAGTCGCGTACTGCCGGGTATGCAGGCGGCTTTTGTAGATATTGGACTCGATAAAGCCGCGTTTCTGCACGCCTCCGACATCATGCCGCACACCGAGTGCGTGGCGGGTGAAGAGCAGAAGCAGTTTGCCGTACGCGATATTTCTGAACTGGTGCGCCAGGGCCAGGACCTGATGGTGCAGGTGGTGAAAGATCCGCTCGGCACTAAAGGCGCGCGTCTGACCACCGACATCACCTTACCTTCCCGCTATCTGGTCTTTATGCCGGGTGCCTCGCACGTCGGGGTGTCGCAGCGTATTGAGAGCGAAAGCGAGCGCGAGCGCCTGAAAAAGGTGGTCAGCGCCTACTGCGACGAGCAGGGTGGGTTTATCATCCGTACCGCAGCGGAAGGGATCAGCGAAGAGGATCTGGCCTCCGATGCGGCCTATCTTAAGCGTGTCTGGACCAAGGTGATGGAGCGTAAAAAACGCAACCAGACCCGTTATCAGCTTTACGGTGAGCTGGCGCTTGCCCAGCGCGTACTGCGTGATTTCGCCGATGCGCAGCTCGACCGCATTCGCGTGGACTCCCGTCTGACCTACGAAGCGCTGCTGGAGTTTACCGCCGAGTACATCCCTGAGATGCCGGGCCTGCTGGAGCACTACACCGGGCGTCAGCCGATTTTCGATCTCTTTGACGTCGAAAACGAAATCCAGCGCGCGCTTGAGCGTAAGGTGGAGCTGAAATCCGGCGGCTATCTGATCATCGATCAGACCGAAGCCATGACCACCGTTGACATCAATACCGGGGCGTTTGTCGGCCATCGCAACCTGGATGACACCATCTTCAACACCAACATCGAAGCGACGCAGGCCATTGCGCGCCAGCTTCGTCTGCGCAATCTGGGCGGCATTATCATCATCGACTTTATCGATATGAATAATGAGGATCACCGCCGCCGCGTGCTGCATTCCCTGGAGCAGGCGCTGAGCAAAGACCGCGTAAAAACCAGCATCAACGGCTTCTCGCAGCTGGGTCTGGTGGAAATGACCCGGAAACGGACCCGTGAAAGCGTGGAACATGTGCTGTGTAACGAGTGTCCTACCTGTCATGGACGCGGCACGGTAAAGACGGTGGAGACCGTCTGCTACGAAATCATGCGTGAAATTGTCCGCGTTCATCATGCCTACGACTCCGACCGTTTTCTGGTCTATGCTTCCCCTTCGGTGGCGGAAGCGCTCAAAGGCGAAGAGTCCCACGCGCTGGCAGAAGTGGAAATTTTTGTCGGCAAGCAGGTCAAAGTGCAAATTGAACCGCTCTACAATCAGGAGCAATTTGACGTAGTCATGATGTAAGGCGCGATGCGCTGCGAGAATAAAGGCTGACAAGGAGAGACGCGTGAGGCGATTGCCGGGGATTTTACTGCTTACAGGGGCAACGCTCGTCGTGATTGTCGCGTTGCTCGTGAGCGGGCTGCGTCTCGTTTTACCGCATCTGGACAGCTGGCGTCCGCAGCTGCTGGCGAAAATCGAATCCTCCACCGGGGTGCCGGTGGATGTCAGCCAGATCAGCGCCAGCTGGCAAAACTTTGGCCCGACGCTGGACGTGCGGGATATCAATGCCAGCCTGAAAGACGGCGGCTACCTCAAAATTAAACGTGTCACCCTGGCGCTGGACGTCTGGCAAAGTTTGCTGCACCTGCGCTGGCAGTTCCGCGATCTCACCTTTTACCAACTTAGGTTCCTGACCAACACGCCGATCAGCAGCGATGGCTCCAGCAAGGGGCTAGAGACCAACCGGTTTAGCGATCTTTTCCTGCGCCAGTTCGATCACTTCGATCTGCGTGACAGTGAGGTGAGCTTCATTACGCTTTCCGGCCAGCGATCGTCGCTGGCGATCCCCCAGCTGACCTGGCTTAATGGCAAAGACCGCCATCGCGCCGAAGGGCAGGTGAGCCTCTCGAGCCTTAACGGGCAGCACGGTGTTATGCAGGTGCGAATGGATCTGCGTGATGACGATGGCTTGTTAAACAACGGCAAAGTGTGGCTGCAGGCTGACGACGTGGATGTCAAGCCGTGGCTGGGCGACTGGATCCAGCAAAATATGCAGCTCGAAACCGCCCGTTTTAGCCTGGAAGGCTGGATGACCCTGACGAAAGGGGAATTTGCCAGCGGGGATATCTGGCTGAAGCAGGGGGGCGCAAGCTGGAAAGATGAAAAACAACCACATCAGCTCTCCGTTGATAACCTCACCGCGCATGTGACCCAGGTGAAAGGGGGCTGGCAATTTGCCATTCCCGATACGCGTATCACCATGGACAGCAAGCCCTGGCCGCGCGGCGCGCTGACGCTCGCCTGGATGCCGGAGCAGGATGTGGGAGGCACGAACAGTAAACGCAGCGATGAGCTGCGCATTCGTGCCAGCAATCTCGATCTGGAGGCGATAGAAGGGCTGCGCTCAATGGCGACGAAGCTCTCTCCGGAACTTGGTGATATCTGGCTGGCAACACAGCCAACGGGAACGGTAGACGCGCTGGCGCTGGACATTCCGCTGCAGGCAACAGAGAAAACCCGATTTCTCGCGTCCTGGACCGGTCTTGCCTGGAAACAGTGGAAACTCTTGCCGGGCGCTGAACATTTCAGCGGTAAGCTGGAAGGCAGCGTGGAAGACGGCAGGCTGACGGCAGAAATGCGCGATGCCAAAATGCCGTACGAAACGGTTTTCCGTGCTCCGCTTGAGATTGAAAAAGGCTCCGCCGTTCTCAACTGGCTGCACAACGATAAAGGCTTTCAGCTGGATGGCCGCCAGATCGATGTAAAAGCCAAAGCGGTGCATGCGCGCGGTGATTTCCGCTATTTGCAGCCTAAAGGCGAAGAGCCATGGCTGGGTATTCTGGCGGGGATCAGCACCGACGATGGCGCGCAGGCCTGGCGTTATTTCCCGGAAAATCTGATGGGCAAAGCGCTGGTGGACTACCTCAGCGGTGCGATCCAGGGCGGCCAGGCAGATAACGCCACGCTGGTTTATGGAGGCAATCCGCATCTCTTCCCGTACAAACACAACGAAGGGCAGTTCCAGGTGCTGGTGCCGTTACACAACGCGACCTTTGCCTTCCAGCCGGACTGGCCTGCGCTGCAAAACCTCAATATCGAACTGAACTTCCTCAATGACGGGCTGTGGATGAAGACGGACAGCGTGGCGCTGGGCGGCGTAACCGCCAGCAACCTGACGGCAAACATCCCGGATTACTCCAAAGAGAAGCTGCTCATTGATGCGGACATCAAGGGGCCCGGCAAGGCGGTTGGCCCCTACTTTGAAGGAACGCCGCTAAAGGAATCGCTGGCGGCAACGCTCGATCAGCTGCAGCTGGATGGCGATGTGAATGCTCGCTTACATCTGGACATCCCGCTTGATGGCGAAATGACGACCGCTAAAGGTGACGTCCGGCTCCAGAACAACAGCCTCTTTATCAAGCCGCTGAACAGCACGCTGACCAACCTCAACGGGCAGTTCAGCTTTGTAAACGGCAACCTCAAGAGCGAGCCGCTCAACGCTACCTGGTTTAACCAGCCGATCAATATCGATTTTTCCACCACCGAGGGTGAGAAAGCCTACCAGGTGGCGGTCAACATGAATGCCAGCTGGCAGCCATCGCGCATGGGCGTGCTGCCCCGGCAGATCGAAAGTGCGGTCGGCGGCGCGGTTGACTGGAGTGGCAAGGTTGGTATCGAGCTGCCTTATCACGCCGGGGCGCGGTATAACGTAGATATCACCGGCGATCTGAAAAACATCAGCAGTCAGTTGCCTGCCCCGCTGGACAAAAAAGCCGGGCAGCCGCTGCCGGTGAAAATCAACGTGGCGGGTGGCCTCAACAGCTTTGACTTAACCGGCAGCGCGGGCGGGACAAACCACTTTAATAGCCGCTGGCTGCTTAACCGCAAGCTAACGCTCGACAGAGCCATATGGACGACGGACAGCCGAAGCACGCCTCCGCTGCCTGAGCAGGCGGGCGTTGAACTGAACCTGCCTCCTCTGGACGGCGCTGAATGGCTGGCCCTGTTCCAGAAAGGCGTGGGACAAAACGCGAACGATGTCGTGCAGATCCCACAGACCATCACCGCGCGCACGCCAGCGCTAACGCTGGGCGGGCAAACGTGGAATAACCTCAGCATCGTTTCGCAACCTGCGGCAAACGGTACGAAGGTTGAGGCGCAGGGACGGGAGATCAACGGCACCCTGACCATGCGAGATCACGCCCCATGGCAGGCGGCGATCCGTTACCTTTATTACAACCCTGCCACGGCGAAGGCAAAAGAGCCGTCTGCGAGCACGCCGCCGCTGAGCAATGCTTCTCGCGTGGATTTCAGCGGCTGGCCCGATCTGCAACTGCGCTGCGCGGAGTGCTGGCTGTGGGGACAAAAATATGGCCGCATCGACGGTGATTTCGCTATTCGCGGGAATACGCTGAGTTTGACCGGCGGCCTGGTGGATACCGGCTTTGGCCGCCTGACGGCGCAGGGCGAGTGGGTGAACAATCCTGGCGGGCAGCGCACCTCGCTGAAGGGCGATATCAAAGGCAATAAGCTGGACGCCGCCGCCAACTTCTTTGGCATCAGCACGCCGCTTCGCGGCTCGTCCTTTGATGTTAACTACGACCTGCACTGGCGCGCGGCACCGTGGACGCCAGACGAGGCCTCTCTGAACGGCATCCTGAAAACCCGCTTCGGTAAGGGCGAAATTGCGGACGTGAGCACCGGCCACGCCGGACAGATTTTGCGCCTGCTGAGCTTCGATGCCCTGCTGCGTAAGCTGCGCTTCGATTTCAGCGACACCTTCAGCGAAGGTTTCTACTATGACTCCATTCGCAGCACAGCGTGGATCAAGGACGGTGTGATGCACACTGACGATACGCTGGTGGATGGTCTCGAAGCAGACATTGCCATGAAAGGCTCGGTAAACCTCGTGCGCCGCGAACTGGATATGGAAGCCGTGGTTGCGCCGGAAATCTCCGCCACCGTGGGCGTCGCGGCGGCCTTTGTGGTGAACCCGATTGTCGGCGCGGCGGTGTTTGCCGCCAGTAAGGTGCTGGGGCCGCTGTGGAGCAAGGTCTCCATTCTGCGCTACCGCATTACCGGCCCGATCGATAAACCGCAGATTAATGAGGTGCTGCGCCAGCCGCGCAAAGATGCACAGCAATGATTTGACGTGGGCGGGTAATTGCCTCACTCTCAATAAATATGAATTTTTTACCGCCCAAGCGGCAACGAACGAGTAGCAATACGATGAGTCTGAACCTGGTAAGTGAACATTTGCTCGCAGCGAACGGCCTGAGCCATCAGGACCTGTTCTCCATTCTTGGTCAACTGACCGAACGCCGTCTCGACTACGGCGATCTCTATTTCCAGTCGAGCTATCACGAATCCTGGGTTTTAGAAGACAGCATCATCAAAGATGGCTCTTATAACATTGACCAGGGCGTTGGTGTGCGCGCCGTCAGCGGCGAGAAAACCGGCTTTGCCTATGCCGACCAGATTAGCCTGGCGGCACTTGAGCAGAGCGCGCAGGCCGCGCGTACTATCGTGCGCGATACCGGCGATGGCCGTGTGAAAACGTTGGGTGAAATTCAGCACTCTGCACTCTATACCAGCCTCGATCCGCTGCAGAGCATGAGCCGTGAAGAGAAACTGGATATTCTGCGCCGCGTGGACAAAGTGGCCCGCGCTGCGGACAAACGCGTGCAGGAAGTCTCTGCCAGCCTGAGCGGCGTATACGAGCTGATCCTCGTCGCAGCGACCGACGGAACGCTGGCTGCCGACGTGCGTCCTCTGGTCCGCCTCTCAATTAGCGTGCAGGTGGAAGACGATGGCAAACGTGAACGCGGCTCCAGCGGCGGCGGCGGTCGTTTTGGCTATGACTGGTTCCTGGGTGACGTCGACGGTGAAGCCCGTGCCGATGCGTGGGCCAAAGAGGCCGTGCGCATGGCAATGGTGAACCTTTCTGCGGTGGCCGCGCCGGCGGGGACCTTCCCGGTCGTGCTGGGTGCTGGCTGGCCGGGCGTACTGCTGCACGAAGCGGTGGGCCACGGTCTGGAAGGCGACTTCAACCGTCGCGGTACGTCGGTATTTAGCGGCCAGATAGGGCAGCTCGTCTCCTCCGAACTGTGCACCGTGGTTGATGACGGTACTATGGTTGACCGTCGTGGCTCTGTGGCTATCGACGACGAAGGAACGCCGGGCCAGTACAACGTGCTTATCGAAAACGGCGTACTGAAAGGTTACATGCAGGACAAGCTCAACGCGCGTCTGATGGGCGTGGCGCCAACGGGTAACGGCCGTCGCGAATCTTACGCGCACCTGCCGATGCCGCGCATGACCAACACCTATATGCTGCCGGGGCAATCCACGCCGCAGGAGATTATCGAATCCGTTGATTACGGTATCTTCGCGCCAAACTTTGGCGGCGGTCAGGTGGATATCACCTCCGGTAAGTTTGTCTTCTCGACCTCAGAAGCTTATCTGATTGAGAAGGGCAAAGTGACCAAAGCGGTGAAAGGCGCGACCCTGATTGGCTCCGGTATTGAAGCCATGCAGCAGATTTCCATGGTCGGTAACGATCTGAAACTCGATAACGGCGTGGGCGTGTGTGGCAAAGAAGGCCAGAGCCTGCCGGTTGGCGTGGGGCAACCTACCCTGAAGGTCGACAGCTTAACGGTGGGCGGCACCGCGTAATTCCCCCGCCCCCTGACCCTCTCCCCACGCGGGAGAGGGTCGGTGAACCTACTCTTTACGTCTTCCCCGCATTCCCTGAAACAGTTCCGCCACGTCCACAAAATACTCGGTCAGATAGTTAATACAGACCTGCACCTTCAGCGGCAACTTATCTTTTTCGGTATACAGCGCGTAGACCGGACGGGGATCGGACTGGTAGCGCGGGAATAAAATCTCCAGCTCGCCGCTGTTGATCTCGTTGATCACCCACATCAACGGGACGTAGGCGATGCCTGCACCCGCCACCAGCCATCGTGAGATGGTCATCGGATCGTTTGTCACGAAACGCCCCACGGGCAGTAGCTTCGTGGAAAGCCCTTCCGGGGCAATCAGTTCAAACTCGTTATCCGGACGCACGCTGTATTCCAGCCAGGAGTGGTTCGTCAAGTCGGCAGGCTTTTCCGGAACGCCGTACTGTGCCAGATAGCTTTTCGAGGCGCAGACCACCATCGGCATGCTGCCCAGGCGGCGGGAGAAGAGGCTGGAATCCTGCAGTGCGCCGACGCGGATCACTACATCCAGCCCGTCTGCGATCAAATCCGGCGCAGGTATGCCGGTCACCAGATTTACGGTTAAACCCGGGTACTCTTTGAGCATATCCGCCGTCATGGCAGCGAGGACATTTTGTGCCATAGTTGAAGAACAACCGATGCGCAGCGTACCGATAGGCGTGTTGTTAAAAGCGTAAAGCTGCTCGTGGACATCCTGCACTTCATGCAGCATCCGGCGGCAGCCCTGGTAGTAAATTTTGCCCGCTTCGGTTAACCCGATGCTCCGGGTGCTGCGGTTGAGCAGCTTGACCTGAAGTTCATCTTCCAGTTTTGACACCGTCTGGCTGATGGACGAGACGCTCATTTGCAGCTGCCTGGCGGCGGCGGTAAAGGAGCCCAGTTCAACCACTTTGGCAAACACCGACATGCGTTTTAAACGTTCCATTGTTCACTCTGGCTTAAAAGTGATTTAGATCACATATTATAGATAACAGCATAACAGTTACGTTAATATATTATTAATTACATAACGGCGTCGCCACTCTCGCCCGGCTTTTCTTGCTCTCCTGCGGCGGCGCACGCTGAAAAATACCGTAGCCTGCACTCTCTCTAATCAAGGTCAACATGAGTCTGTTTCCCGTTATCGTGGTGTTCGGTTTGTCGTTCCCACCGATATTCTTTGAGCTTCTTTTGTCACTGGCGATTTTCTGGCTGGTGCGCAAGGTGCTGGTCCCAACCGGGATCTATGATTTTGTCTGGCACCCTGCACTGTTTAATACGGCGCTGTATTGCTGCCTGTTCTATCTGATATCGCGCATGTTTGTTTGAGGTTGATGTGAAAACGCTAACAAGAAAAATCTCCCGCACTGCCATTACCATGGCGCTGGTTGTCCTGGCGTTCATCGCGATCTTTCGCGCCTGGGTTTATTACACCGAATCACCGTGGACGCGTGACGCGCGTTTCAGCGCGGATGTTGTGGCGATAGCGCCCGACGTCGCCGGGCTGATTACCGCAGTCAACGTCCACGATAACCAACTGGTGAAGAAAGATCAGGTTCTGTTCACTATCGATCAGCCTCGCTACCAGAAAGCATTAGAAGAGGCGGAAGCGGACGTGGCCTATTATCAGGCGCTGGCTTCCGAGAAACGTCGTGAGGCGGGCCGCCGTAACCGACTTGGCGTGCAGGCCATGTCCCGTGAAGAGATCGACCAGTCCAACAACGTGCTGCAAACCGTGCTTCACCAGCTTGCGAAGGCGCAAGCGACGCGCGATCTCGCCCGGCTCGATCTGGAGCGTACGGTGATCCGCGCGCCGTCTGACGGCTGGGTCACCAACCTGAACGTCTACGCCGGGGAGTTTATCACCCGTGGCTCCACCGCGGTGGCGCTGGTGAAACAGAACTCCTTCTACGTTCTGGCCTATATGGAAGAGACGAAGCTGGAAGGCGTGCGTCCGGGTTACCGTGCGGAAATCACGCCGCTTGGCAGCAACCGCGTCTTTAAAGGCACGGTCGACAGCGTGGCCGCAGGCGTCACCAACTCCAGCAGCAGCAATGACACCAAAGGGATGGCGACCGTGGACTCAAACCTTGAGTGGGTCCGTCTGGCGCAGCGTGTACCGGTACGTATTCATCTTGATGAACAGCAGGGCAATCTCTGGCCTGCAGGCACCACGGCCACCGTGGTGATCACCGGCGAAAAAGACCGCGACGCCAGCCAGGACTCGCTCTTCCGTAAAATCGCCCACCGCCTGCGCGAGTTTGGTTAATCGCTATGGGTATCTTTTCCATCGCCAGCCAGCACCTCCGCTTCGCCGTGAAGCTGGCGTGCGCCATCGTGCTGGCGCTGTTTGTCGGCTTTCATTTTCAGCTTGAAACGCCCCGCTGGGCGGTGCTGACGGCGGCGATTGTCGCGGCGGGGCCGGCCTTTGCGGCGGGTGGTGAACCCTACTCGGGCGCCATTCGCTACCGCGGGATGTTGCGTATCGTCGGGACGTTTATCGGCTGTATCGCGGCGCTTACCATTATTATTCTGATGATCCGCACGCCGCTGCTGATGCTGATGGTGTGCTGCATCTGGGCGGGCTTCTGTACCTGGGTCTCCTCGCTGGTAAAAGTAGAGAACTCCTACGCTTGGGGACTTTCGGGTTATACCGCGCTGATTATCATCATCACCATTCAGGCAGAGCCGCTGCTTGCCCCACAGTTTGCCGTCGAACGCTGCAGTGAAATTGTCATTGGTATTGTTTGCGCCATCGTGGCCGACCTGCTGTTTTCGCCACGTTCCATCAAGCAGGAAGTGGATCGCGAACTGGATGCGTTAATTGTCGACCAGTACAAACTGATGCAGCTGTGCATTAAGCATGGCGACAGTGAAGAGGTTGATAACGCCTGGGGTGGCCTGGTACGGCGCACCACCGCGCTGGAAGGGATGCGCAGCAACCTGAATATGGAGTCTTCCCGCTGGTCCCGGGCAAACCGTCGTCTTAAGGCGATCAACACCGTGGCCTTAACGCTGATAACCCAGGCGTGTGAAACCTACCTGATCCAAAATACCCGTCCTGAAGTCGTGACCGACACCTTCCGCGAACTCTTCGCCGAGCCGGTTGAAACGGTGCAGGACGTGCATAAGCAGCTCAAGCGCATGCGTCGCGTCATCGCCTGGACCGGCGAGCGCGATACGCCAGTGACCATTTACACCTGGGTCGGGGCGGCAACGCGCTACCTCTTGCTCAAGCGCGGCGTCATCGGGAATGCCAAAATCAGTGCCGCAGAAGAAGAGGTGCTGCAGGGTGAAGTGGTGATCAAAGCCGAGTCGGCGGAACGCCACCACGCGATGGTGAACTTCTGGCGCACCACGCTGGCCTGTATGCTCGGTACGCTGTTCTGGCTGTGGACCGGCTGGACCTCCGGCAGCGGGGCGATGGTGATGATCGCCGTTGTCACCTCCCTGGCGATGCGTCTGCCGAACCCGCGCATGGTCGCTATCGACTTCCTGTACGGCACGATAGCCGCCCTGCCGCTTGGGGCTTTCTATTTCCTGGTAATTTTACCCTCGACGCAGCAGAGCATGCTGTTGCTCTGTATCAGCCTTGCGGTCATGGCGTTCTTTATCGGTATCGAAGTGCAGAAACGTCGCCTGGGATCGCTGGGGGCGCTGGCAAGCACCATCAATATCCTCGTGCTGGATAACCCGATGACGTTCCACTTCAGCCAGTTCCTCGACAGCGCGTTAGGTCAGCTGGTGGGCTGCTTCCTGGCGATGATGGTGATCCTGCTGGTGCGGGATAATTCGCAGGCGCGCACCGGCCGCGTGCTGTTAAACCAGTTCGTTTCGGCGGCCGTATCGTCGTTGACCACCAACACCGCGCGCCGTAAACAGAACCATCTGCCTGCGCTCTATCAGCAGCTGTTTTTACTGCTGAATAAATTCCCGGGCGACGTTGCCAAGTTCCGCCTGGCGTTAACTATGATCATCGCGCACCAGCGTCTGCGTAATGCGCCGGTGCCCATCAATGACGATCTCTCCAGTTTCCACCGTCAGCTTCGTCACACCGCCGATCATGTGCTCTCGGCGACCAGTGACGACAAACGTCGGCGTTACTTTAACCAGCTGCTTGAGGAGCTGGATATCTACCAGGAGAAGCTGCGGTACTGGGACGCGCCGCCGCAGGTGACCGAGCCGGTTGGGCGTCTGGTGTATATGCTGCATCGATATCAAAACGCGCTAACCAATAGCTGACTACGTAAAAAGCCGACGCCAGAAGCGTCGGTTTTTTTATGGCTATACTTATTTCTGCAGGCTCTTACATTCAGACAGGGAGGACACATGACTACCCAGGCTCTCCAGGACCACATCCTTTTTCAGAACGGCTATCTGGTTAACGGCATCTGGAAAACGCTCGACACCACCTTTGAGGTGCTGAATCCGGCCACCGGTGAAGTGATCACCCGCGTGGCGAAAGCTGGCAAAGCCGAAACCGAAGAGGCGATTGCGGCGGCAACAAAAGCGTTTCCCGCATGGCGTGCCAAAACCGCGAAAGAGCGCTCGGCGATCCTCTATCGCTGGTATGAACTGATTATTGAGAACAAAAGCTGGCTCGGGCGGCTGATGACCACCGAGCAGGGGAAGCCGCTGAAGGAAGCCGAAGGCGAGGTAGAGTATGCCGCCAGCTTCATTCAGTGGTTTGCCGAACAGGCGAAGCGCGCAAACGGGGAAATCATCCCACCGATCAAACCCGGCTCCCGCATTCTGGCGACCCGCGAACCCATTGGCGTGGTTGCCGCCATCACGCCGTGGAACTTTCCTATGGCGATGCTGACGCGCAAACTCGGCCCGGCACTGGCCGCAGGTTGCACCGGCGTGATCAAGCCCGCCAATAACACGCCCCTGAGCGCCTTCGCGCTGCTTACCCTGGCGAAGCAGGCGGGCGTGCCGGATGGCGTGCTGAACGCCGTGGCTGGGAGCACATCTGAAATCAGCGATGCCATTATGGCCAGTCATGACGTGCGGAAAATCTCGTTTACCGGCTCGACCGCCGTGGGCAAAACGCTGGTGCGTAACGCGGCCGAGACCATGAAAAAAGTCTCGATGGAGCTGGGGGGAAATGCCCCGTATATCGTTTTTGAAGACGCGGATATCGATGCCGCGGTGAAAGGCGCTATCGCCAACAAATTCCGCAATGCCGGTCAGGTGTGCGTCAGCGTAAACCGTTTCTACATCCAGGAAACGGTCTATGACAAGTTTGTTAATCAGTTGGCCGACGCGGTGAAGGCGCTGAAGGCCGGCAACGGCCTCGACGAGGGGGTGGTTGTCGGTCCGCTGATCGAACCATCGGCGGTGAAGAAAGTACAAGAGCACGTTGAAGATGCCGTTGCGAAAGGCGCGACCGTGCTGGCCGGTGGTAAACCCCATGAGTTGGGCGGCAACTTCTGGATGCCAACCGTGCTGGGGGATTGCCATGAAGGCATGAAGCTGGCGGAAGAGGAGACGTTTGGCCCGGTGGCGGCCTGCTTCCGCTTTACCTCAGAAGATGAAGTTATTATGCGCGCCAACAATACCCCTTACGGGCTGGCGGCATACTTCTACACCCAGAATTTGTCGCGCGTGTTCCGCGTCTCGCAGGCGATTGAGAGCGGGATGATTGGCATCAACGAGTGTGCAGTCTCTACGGAGCTGGGACCGTTCGGCGGCGTGAAAGAGTCCGGGCTGGGCCGGGAAGGTTCCGTACTGGGGCTGGAAGAGTTTCTGGAAGTCAAAACCCTGCATATCGGGGGATTATAATAGTCAGGGCGGCGTTTGCCGCCCGCCTGGATCGGGTGGCTGGCAATGAAAATTTATACCTTTGATTTTGACGAGATCGACAGTCAGGAAGACTTCTATCGTGAATTTAGTCGGGTGTTTGGGCTGGAACAGGGAAGCGTAACCGATCTTGATACGCTGTGGGATGTGGTCACCGGTAATCAGCTACCGTTACCGTTTGAGATAGAATTTATCCATTTGCCTGACAAGCTGCGCCGACGTTTTGGCGCGCTGGTGCTTCTGTTTGATGAAGCCGAAGAGGAGCTGGAAGGGCAGCTGCGTTTCAACGCGCGGCAGTAATAAAAAAGCCCCTGACCGGGAGGTCAGGGGCAAGTCGTATGATGAGATACGACGAGGGTTTATTTATACAGTTCAGCCGTGGCGTGCCAGTGGTCACCCTGATTCAGTTCGGTGACGCGGTAGCTGCTGGCACCCGCTTTTTCAGCTTTTGCTGCCAGATCGTGACGGATATCCATCGGCGAGCCGGTAATAGATGTTACGGATACGCTACCCATGGACTGCAGATTTTGTGCCTGCTCCGCATTGACCTGCTGAACGGCTGCGCTCGCGCCGAAAGAGAGAACGGATGCTAAGCCAAGGGTTGCGATGATTAATTTGGTTTTCATAGTCTTTACTCCTGAAATTATTTGCTCAACAGCGAGAAGGGTTGAACTGCTATTTTTATGCCTGGTGCCGTTGAGGGGTAATTCGTCTTCTGCTACTAAAACTTATTTGTACAGCTCTGCGGTAGCGTGCCAGTGATCGCCTGAACGTGCTTCGATGACACGGTAAGATGATGCACCTTGTTCTTCCGCTTTCTTGTTCAGCATCTCATGCATGTCCATTGGGGAAGTCCCCACTGCACCAACGGAGACCGTACCAATCGCCTGACGGGATTGCGCCTGATCGGCGTTGATGGAATCGGCTGCGAAAGCACCGAATGACAGGACAGAGAGAACGCTAAGTGCTGCTACAGTTGTTTTGATTTTCATGATTCTTTACCTCGTCGAATTTTTTACTGGGGGCTTCATTTCGTGACCCTCATCACAAAATCAAGTATACACTAATAACGGAAAAAATTAATACCAGACTAATGGTTTCGCGTGTAATTACGCGTTAATAAGACTCATTTTTATAACCAAAATGCATAAAATTGGTTGCTTATTAGCCATGTTGCGTTTTTATTCATAAGAAAATCATAGGGATATGTCGCTTTGATTTTTCGTGCGATCTTGGGCGGTGATATTCACTGGATGAATGTTAATGGGAGGTAAAAAGCACTATTTGCTAAAGTAAGCGCAGTGGAAAGCAGGGGGAAATACATGAGGAGCAGAACAATCCCCGCAGACGGGCCACGGGGAGAGGGGATTACAGTTCTTGTTCGAACAGCACCAGAATAGCTTCGTAAAGGTCTTTAACCGAGAAGCCGTTTGCCGGGGTAGTAAAGATAGTGTCGTCACCGGCGATGGTGCCGAGAATACCTTCCGCTTTGCCGAGGGAGTCCAGCAGACGCGCAATTAACTGCGCCGCGCCCGGGCTGGTGTGGATAACCACCACGGCATCGTTATAGTCGATATCCAGTACCAGATTCTTCAGCGGGCTGGAGGTTGTCGGCACGCCAAGTTCAGCCGGCAGGCAATAGACCATCTCCATTTTGGCGTTACGCGTACGCACCGCCCCAAATTTGGTTAACATGCGGGAGACTTTCGACTGGTTGATGTTGTCGAAGCCTTGTTCCTGTAGCGCGTGAACAATTTCTCCCTGAGAACTGAATTTCTCTTCTTTAAGCAGCGCTTTGAACGCCCTTACTAACTCTTCTTGCTTAGACGAGCTTCGCATAAGTCACCCGAAATATGACGGTAGAAACAACATTATTATGCATGTGGATGAATTTTTATGCAAACAATCTGCCAGGGGCCTGGCTGAAATAATGTTATGAAAAGGGAGTGATTTTATCAGGTTTCGTTATCAGAAAACATGCCTGGCTCACGCCACGCAAATAAGCTTAAAAGTAAATTAAATGTTATCAAAATGATGTTGTTTTGATGGCGGGGCAGGGTGTATTGTTAACCCCTCTTAAATCGTTGCCGCTGTTGCCCGGATGGCATTCTGGCAATAAAGGCGTGTGACCTCAAAATATTTAGCGACGAAAATTGTAATTATTTACCTGCTGAATTATGGTCCCCGCAACGGATTTACAGATACTAAAGTTAACCATAATAAGGAGTTTAGGATGAAAGTCGCAGTCCTCGGCGCTGCTGGTGGTATCGGCCAGGCGCTTGCCCTACTACTGAAAACCCAACTGCCTTCCGGCTCAGAACTCTCCCTGTACGATATTGCTCCTGTCACCCCTGGTGTGGCGGTCGATCTGAGCCACATCCCGACAGCTGTGAAAATCAAAGGCTTCTCCGGTGAAGATGCGCGTCCTGCTCTGCAGGGTGCAGACGTCGTGCTGATCTCCGCAGGCGTAGCGCGTAAACCAGGTATGGATCGCTCAGACCTGTTCAACGTGAACGCGGGCATCGTGAAAAACCTGGTGCAGCAGATCGCTGAAACCTGCCCGAAAGCGTGCATCGGCATTATCACCAACCCGGTGAACACCACGGTTGCTATCGCTGCCGAAGTGCTGAAGAAAGCCGGTGTTTACGATAAGAACAAACTGTTCGGCGTCACTACTCTGGACATTATCCGTTCCAATACCTTTGTGGCTGAGCTGAAAGGCAAACAGCCTGCGGAGATTGAGGTTCCTGTGATTGGCGGCCACTCTGGCGTGACCATTCTGCCTCTGCTGTCGCAGATCCCGGGCGTGAGCTTCACCGAGCAGGAAGTGGCTGACCTGACCAAACGCATTCAGAACGCGGGTACCGAAGTGGTCGAAGCGAAGGCGGGTGGCGGATCGGCAACGCTCTCTATGGGCCAGGCGGCGGCGCGTTTCGGTCTGTCTCTGGTGCGTGCGCTGCAGGGCGAGAAAGACGTTGTGGAATGCGCTTACGTTGAAGGCGACGGCGAACACGCTCGCTTCTTCTCTCAGCCGCTGCTGCTGGGCAAAAACGGTATCGAAGAGCGTAAGTCTATTGGCACGCTGAGCGCGTTTGAACAACACGCGATGGAAGGCATGCTGGACACGCTGAAGAAAGATATCACCCTGGGCGAAGAGTTCGTTAACAAGTAAAACATACTCTTCTGCTATAGGCCGGGTAAGCGTGAGCGCCACCCGGCAAAAAAAACCGAAGCACAGGCTTCGGTTTTTTTATGGCTGTCAGTTCGTCGCCGGGTATTCCTGTATCGTTACCTGAATGGTCAGTTTCTTATCGTTACGCATGACTTCGACAGGGATGATGGAGCCTGGGCGGATCTCTGCCACCTGGTCCATGGTTTCCAGCGCGGAAACGGCCGGGACACCGTTAACCGATACGATGACGTCGTTCACCTGAATCCCCGCGTTGGCCGCCGGGCCGCCCGGAGAGACTTCGTTCACCACGATACCCTGGATCGGATCGATACCGCCGCCCTGCGAGTGCATTGGCGCAATTTCACGTCCGCCGATGCCGATATAGCCACGGATCACCCGGCCATCGCGGATCAGCTTGTCCATAATCTTTGTGGCCAGCTGGAAGGGAATGGCAAAACCGATGCCTTCCGGCGTTTCACCGTCGTTGCTCTTATCGAACGAAAGGGTGTTGATCCCCATCAGCTCGCCCAGCGAGTTCACCAGCGCGCCGCCGGAGTTCCCGTGGTTGATTGATGCGTCGGTTTGAAGGAAGTTCTGCCGTCCTGACGGGTTCAGGCCGATTCGCCCGGTGGCGCTAATAATCCCCTGGGTGATGGTTTGCCCCAGGTTATAGGGGTTACCGATGGCCAGCACCACATCACCGATGTGCGGGGTGCGTTTGCGGTTAATCGGAATAGTCGGCAGACCGCCCGTGGCGTTGATTTTCAGAACGGCCAGATCGGTCAGGCTGTCAGAACCGACCAGAAGCGCCTCAAACACGCGGCCATCCTGCAAGGCGACGATGATCTGGTCAGCATCATTGATGACGTGTTTGTTGGTAATGATGTAGCCACGTTCGTCCATAATGACGCCGGAGCCGAGCGTGCGGATCTCCAGCTGATTATGGCTTGAGGAGTTAAGCCCGCGATTATAGACATTCACCACGGCGGGCGCGGCACGGCGAACGGCCTGATTGTAGGTGGCAGGCGTGTCATCCGTGCTGTCGAACTGAGGGGCCGTCAGTTTGTTGAACTGGCGTAAAGACGGCATCGCCACTAGCAGCAGGCCAGCGACAAGTAAACCAATGACAATCGAACGAGTGAGCTTTAAAAGCATGATGCGCGCGTCGGTAATAAAGGAACGGTTTGCAGCATAACATGAGTTATCCGGACATCACACGCGACGGCGATGTCCGGAGTCGCAAATGCTTAACGCAGTAAAATGTAGATCGTATCGTTGCCACGAACAATCTGCAGGGCAACGACGGCCGGTTTGCTTTCCAGGATCTTGCGCATTTCCGCAATGGACTGCACGCGATTGCGGTTAACACCGATGATAACGTCCTCCTGGTGTAAACCCGCCTGGGCAGCCGGACTGCTCTTCTCGACCGTATCGACGGTAATGCCTTTGGTGCCGTCTTTAAGCTGGCCATCGCTCAGCGTCGCCCCTTGCAAGGCTGGCGCAATAAGCTCTGCGCTGGCGGAGGAGGAGGTGCTCTTGTCGAGCGTCACTTCCACGTCCATCGGCTTGCCATCGCGGATCAGACCCAGCTTCACTTTGGCCCCCGGCTCGGTGGTCGCGATGCGCGAACGCAGCTCGGCGAAGCTGCTGAGCGGCTTATCGTTCAGGCTGACAATCACATCACCGGATTTCACCCCCGCTTTGGCCGAGCCGGAGTTGGCGAGCACTTCGCTGACAAACGCCCCGCGCTGCACGTTAAGGTTGAACGCTTTGGCGATATCCGCGCTCATCTCCATGCCCTTGATCCCCAGCAGGCCACGTTTGACTTCGCCAAACTGAATCAGCTGCTGAGAGAGGGTTTTGGCCATATTGCTGGGAATGGCAAAGCCAATCCCGACGCTGCCGCCGCTTGGGGCGAGGATAGCGGTGTTAATGCCGATGAGCTCGCCGTTGAGGTTAAGCAGCGCGCCGCCGGAGTTCCCCCGGTTGATGGAGGCGTCGGTCTGGATAAAGTTTTCCAGCCCTTCCAGATTCAGGCCGCTGCGCCCAAGCGCAGAGACAATGCCGGAGGTAGCGGTCTGGCCTAAACCGAACGGGTTACCCACCGCGACGGCAAAATCACCCACGCGCAGTTTGTCGGAGTCGGCAATGGCAATCTGGGTCAGCTTGCTCGGATTCTGTATCTGGACCAGCGCGATATCGCTCTGGTCGTCTCCGCCAATCAGTTTGGCATCAAACTCGCGTCCGTCATTAAGCTGGACGCTGATTTTATCCGCCTGGCTGATGACGTGGTTATTGGTCAGGATATAGCCTTTGGCCGCATCAATGATGACTCCGGAGCCGAGGCCTTCAAACGGCTGTGCCTGCTGGTCGGGGGCTTCGTCGCCAAAGAATTTCTTCAGCTCTTCAGGGACGCGCTGGCTTTGCAGCGCGGTGCCTTCAACTTTCACGCTGACCACGGCGGGCAAGACTTTTTCCAGCATCGGCGCGAGGCTAGGAATGGCCGTCTGGCCGGGAACCTGTGCAGGCAGCGTTGCGGTAGCCGGGAAGGATGCCGAGAGCGATAACCCGACACTTAACGCGATAGCGCTTAACAGCTGGTTTTTTTTCTTCATCGATGCTGACTCTCGTATCCTGGAATGAAAGAAGAACGGCCCAAAAACATATTGATGTTATTGAATTTTAATCCACTGAACAATGAGACGTTAGACTAAATAATAGCTGGGGACGAGAAGAAAGGACGGGCGCAACCGAGGCGCCCGTAAAATTTATTCAGGTTGTGCGATTAATCGCGTTTTGCGCCACCGCGCAGCAGGCCGGATGCGCCGTCTGAGTAGTCACGAGGCATCTGAACCGGCGCCTGATCGTTACCCGCTTCGGAGTCAGCCAGGCGGTTGCGGAACGGGTTGGTTTCCGCGGTCATTTCCGGCAGCAGGCTGCTGGAGCTTTTTGCCATGTGCTGATACAGCTGGCGATAGTCGGTTGCCATGTTATCCAGCAACTCCGCGCTACGCGCAAAATGGCTCACCAGCTCTTCACGATACTCTTCCAGCTCGGCTTTGTTCTTTTCCAGTTCGTACTGCAGTGACTGCTGCTGACGCAATTTGCGATTACCGAAACGCATGGCCACAGCACCAATGATAATGCCGACGACTAACCCGATTAGCGCGTATTCCCAGGTCATGAACTTCTCCCGTTGTCTTGTTGTTCCGTAGGGTGTTGGCTCGGCTCCTGCCTGTGCCTGATTATGCCACTATAACCGCTATTTCCGCAGAAGTGGAATCCTGACGTATCATCGCGTAGTGTAGAACGGCCTTTTTTTCATCAGTCACGCCTGCTGGTGAGTATTAACCGAAGGAATAACAATAAGATTATGCAAAGCCTTTCCCCCTCATCGCGATATCAACAGGCCCTGGATACGGGCTCACACCAGCCAGATAACGTACAGCGTGAAGCGGTCAACCGCCTCGATAAGATTTATCAGGCGCTGACGCACAAACCCGAAGAAACGGCGCAGGGCGGCGGGTTGAAAGCGGCCTTTGGCCGGTTGCTGGGCAAAAAAACGCCTCAGGCTGATGCACCGGTTCGCGGCTTATATATGTGGGGTGGTGTAGGGCGGGGCAAAACCTGGCTGATGGACATGTTCTACCAGAGCCTGCCGGGGACGCGTAAGCAGCGTCTGCACTTCCACCGTTTTATGCTGCGGGTGCATGAAGAGCTGACGGAACTACAGGGCAAAAGCGATCCGCTGGAGATTGTTGCCGATCGCTTTAAGGCCGAAACGGACGTGCTTTGCTTTGACGAATTTTTTGTCTCCGATATCACCGACGCCATGCTGCTGGGCGGCCTGATGAAGGCCCTGTTTGCGCGGGGGATCACGCTGGTGGCAACCTCGAATATTCCACCGGATGAGTTGTACCATAACGGGCTGCAGCGCCCGCGTTTCCTGCCAGCCATTGATGCCATCAAACAGCACTGTGACGTGATGAACGTCGATGCGGGCGTCGATTATCGTCTGCGCACGTTAACTCAGGCGCACCTGTGGCTTTCGCCGCTGGACGCGCAGACCACGAGCCAGATGGATAAACTGTGGCAGGCGCTGGCCGGGGCAAAACGTGAGAATGCGCCGGTGCTGGAAATAAACCATCGCCCGTTACAAACGCTGGGCGTAGAGAATCAAACCCTGGCCGTTTCCTTTGCCACGCTCTGCGTTGATGCCCGCAGCCAGCATGATTACATTGCGTTATCGCGCCTCTTCCATACCGTGATGCTGTTTGATGTGCCGGTGATGACGCTGCTGATGGAGAGCGAGGCGCGCCGCTTCATCGCGCTGGTCGATGAGTTTTATGAACGGCACGTCAAGCTGGTGGTCAGCGCGGCCGTGCCTTTATATGAGATCTATCAGGGCGAACGCCTGAAGTTTGAGTTCCAGCGCTGTCTGTCGCGCCTGCAGGAGATGCAGAGCGAAGAGTACCTCAAGCGCGAGCATATGCCATAAACGGCACTTGGGGGCAATATCAGCCTTTATTACGCTACCCTCTCCCCGTGGGAGAGGGGCTGGGGGTGAGGGCATCGGCTTTATTACGCTACCCTCTCCCTGTGGGAGAGGGGCTGGGGGTGAGGGCACCAGACCGCACAAATCCCACCCCCGAAAAACCCACTCCGAATCACATTTAGGGGTCGATCTTTGACCTCAACTTCTCTATAATCTTGCGACCCCACGTTACGAGAAGGTTTTTTTCCCGAAACTTTCTATGTGTCGGCATGTGCTATTCGAAGGGGTAGGTTTGCCGGACTCTGTCGTGTGAACCTCAACTGACTAAACGTTTGGGTGTTCACCAACGTGTAACTTATTTATTTGGGTAAGCTTTTAATGAAAACTTTTACAGCTAAACCAGAAACCGTACAACGCGACTGGTATGTTGTTGACGCGACCGGTAAAACTCTGGGCCGTCTGGCTACTGAACTGGCTCGTCGCCTGCGCGGTAAGCATAAAGCGGAATACACTCCGCACGTTGATACCGGTGATTACATCATCGTTCTGAACGCTGACAAAGTTGCTGTTACCGGCAACAAGCGTACTGACAAAGTGTATTACCATCACACCGGCCACATCGGTGGTATCAAAGAAGCGACCTTTGAAGAGATGATTGCTCGCCGTCCTGAGCGTGTGATTGAAATCGCGGTTAAAGGCATGCTGCCAAAAGGCCCGCTGGGTCGTGCTATGTTCCGTAAACTGAAAGTTTACGCAGGCAACGAGCACAACCACGCGGCACAGCAACCGCAAGTTCTTGACATCTAATCGGGATTATAGGCAATGGCTGAAAATCAATACTACGGCACTGGTCGCCGCAAAAGTTCCGCAGCTCGCGTGTTCATCAAACCGGGCAGTGGTAAAATCGTTATCAACCAACGTTCTCTGGAACAGTACTTCGGTCGTGAAACTGCCCGCATGGTAGTTCGCCAGCCGCTGGAACTGGTTGATATGGTAGAAAAACTGGATCTGTACATCACCGTTAAAGGTGGTGGTATCTCCGGTCAGGCAGGTGCGATCCGTCACGGTATCACCCGCGCTCTGATGGAGTACGACGAATCCCTGCGTTCTGAACTGCGTAAAGCTGGCTTCGTTACTCGTGACGCGCGTCAGGTTGAACGTAAGAAAGTGGGTCTGCGTAAAGCACGTCGTCGTCCACAGTTCTCCAAACGTTAATCCTTTTCTGCTCACGCAGAACGATTGGCGAAAAACCCGCTTCGGCGGGTTTTTTTTATGGATAATGCGTAGGTTATCCACAGCATCAAGGCATATATCTTCTCTTTTTCCACATTTCCAGAATCCCCTCACCACAAAGCCATCAAAATCTGGTAAACTATCATCCAATTTTCTGCCCAAATATCAGTGAATACTCGGTTTTTGTTCGATTCTTGAACAGTGTGTCTTCTCTGGGATGGGCGATACTTCATCTGGCTGGCCTCGTTGGGCCAGTAGCAGTAAAATTCTGAATATACCTGGAGGTTTTCATGGCTGTCGCTGCCAACAAACGTTCGGTAATGACGCTGTTTTCTGGTCCTACTGACATTTATAGCCATCAGGTTCGTATCGTGCTGGCCGAGAAGGGTGTCAGTTTTGAGATCGAGCATGTGGAAAAGGATAACCCGCCTCAGGATCTGATCGATCTCAACCCGAGCCAAAGCGTACCGACGCTGGTGGATCGCGAACTGACCCTGTGGGAATCCCGTATCATTATGGAATACCTGGATGAGCGTTTCCCGCATCCGCCGCTGATGCCTGTTTACCCTGTTGCACGTGGTGAAAGCCGCCTGTACATGCAGCGCATCGAAAAAGACTGGTACACGCTGATGAACGTTATCGTCAACGGTTCCTCTTCTGAAGCCGATGCTGCACGTAAGCAACTGCGTGAAGAACTGCTGGCTATCGCACCTGTCTTTGGTCAGAAACCTTTCTTCCTGAGTGACGAATTCAGCCTGGTGGATTGCTACCTGGCTCCGCTGCTCTGGCGTTTGCCAACCCTGGGCGTCGAGTTCAGCGGTCCGGGCGCGAAAGAACTGAAAGGCTACATGACGCGCGTCTTTGAGCGCGACTCATTCCTGGCATCTTTAACTGAACCGGAACGTGAAATGCGTCTCGGCCGAGGCTAATGACTGTGGAAATGTCACAACTTTCACCACGCCGTCCGTATCTGCTGCGCGCCTTCTATGAATGGCTGCTGGACAACCAGCTCACGCCGCACCTGGTTGTGGATGTGACGTTGCCAGGCGTGCAGGTTCCGATGGAATATGCGCGTGACGGGCAGATCGTGCTGAACATTGCGCCGCGTGCGGTAGGCAACCTTGAACTGGCTAACGATGAAGTGCGTTTTAATGCGCGCTTCGGCGGTGTGCCACGCGTGGTTTCCGTTCCGCTGGCTGCAGTGCTGGCTATTTATGCGCGTGAAAACGGCGCGGGGACCATGTTCGAGCCGGAAACGGCTTATGATGAAGATGTCGCCAGCCTCAATGATGAAGAAGGCGCGTCGGAAAACGAGACGGTGATGTCAGTTATCGAGGGTGATAAACCTGATGATAGCGACGATAACGATCCCGATGACGATCCGCCACCGCGCGGTGGTCGCCCGGCCTTACGCGTGGTTAAATAGTACAAATGACGTTGTACTGATAATCCAGTTGGTTAATAGCCAACTGGATTTTTTATTTATGGAAGCAAAATATCATTAAAAATAATTATTAGAGAATTTTTTAAGCGTGCTGAATTGAAACCATTCTTATACCGGATGCATTGATACGCCAGCGGCTGCGTTTGCAGCACATCCCTACAGCCCACGCGGCTTTATCGTCAAAATGAAGACATAAAATTGTACCGCTAAGCCTGTTAAGTCGTGCAGAACGCCGCATATCCCGTTACCTTTTTTTATCCCTGCTCTTATCTCAATTCATTAAAAAATAACATATAAATGTAATAAATCATTAATAATGTAATTAGGGGGAAGCGTAACGTAAATATCGCGTCAATCGAGGCGTGAGCATTCGTATCATGAATGAAAATAGCAATAAGTACGCTATTAGCACGTAGTTAATAATCACAGCTTATAGATCTTATAATGCTAAAGAGAGTCGTTAAATTTCCTAAATTGAATCTATTAATAAAAAATATATTATCACACCATGCTTTAACGCATGCCAAAACAGAAAGAGATAAATTGAATTTATCAAAACTGTATAAAATATTTCATGATTCAATGTTAAGGATTAACAAGTGAAAAAGGTTCTTCTCGCTACTGCGCTTTCCCTGTGTGTCACTTCTGCTTTCGCAGCAAACCCAACTGCGGTACTGAAGGTTAGAGGTACACTGACCAATGCGGCATGTACGCCAGTATTAAGCAACGGTGGTACCGTTGACTACGGTACTATTAACCTGGGTAGCCTGAGCCCAACTAACGTCAACCAGCTGGGTCAGAAAAATATCGACCTGACCATCAACTGTGCTGCAGCAACACGCGTTTCCTGGAATATGGTTGACGATCGCGCTGATACCAACGCCAACCTGGAAGTCGCAAACGCACGCTTCGACGGTGATGCCCTGACTTCTACCGACCAGACTTTTGGTGTCGGCAAAACTGCCGGTAACGTTAAAATCGGTTCCTATTCTCTGTTTGTGAAAACAGACAGTGTTAAAGCCGATAACGTTACTGTCGATCCAATCATCCGTTCCGGTACTACCGGTGCATGGACTAAGACCACGAACGGTTCCGCTCAGGGGCAGAGCCTGCGTGACTTTACCGTTGCGACCACTGGCTCTGTAGACCCGCTGGCATTCCAGACCGCTACCTTCCCACTGGTAACGTCTCTGGCAATCGACAAAACGTCTACCCTGGCGATCACTGATGACACTAATCTGGACGGTCAGATCACCATCAGCCTGCGTTACCTGTAATTTTTTATAGCGTAAACGACAGCTAAATTAACGCAGAGAGTAAATGGCATACATTTACTCTCTTTGTCTTAGCGCGATCAACATGGAATGTGAAGTTGTAGCTATCAAGGAGATAACACGATGCAATGCTTAAAATCAGATGTTTTTAAAACGCTCATTGCTGCCGCATTATTGTCGATGAATGTTGCCGCGCATGCGGAAGGGATGGTTCCGGAGACCAGTTTGCTCATTATTGATGAGGCAACACATAGCGGAACGATTAATATAAAAAACACCGATTCTCATCCCTCACTACTCTATACAAATATTATTGACCTGCCGGATGATCAAGGCCTGAAACTGATTGTGACGCAACCCGTGGTTCGCCTTGAGCCGGGTCAAACACAGCAGTTGCGCTTTATTCTGCAGAGTAAACAACCCCTGGATGTAGAACATTATAAACGTGTTACCTTCGATGGTATTCCACCGAAAAAAGACGATAACAAAATAAAAATTGGGATCAATATCCGTCAGGATATCCCGGTACTGATCCGTCCTGCAAAACTGGGTGTGGTGACGGATGCGTGGAAATATTTGAAATGGTCGTCGACGGGTTCAACCGTCACCGCCACTAACCCGAGCAAATATGTTGTTCGACTGGCACAAAAAGTCGTACTTCAGCCGTCTGGGGCCATTGGGACGTTTGATAAAACCTATATTTTGCCGGGCGAAACGATGTCCGCTTCGTTAAACAAATCGGCAAGCGGCGACGCTAACGTAAAATTCTTCCCTGCAAGCCGCTATGGCGTAGAAGTACCGAGCTTTATTTCGGAATTAAACAAATAAAACAGGACGTTGACGGTGAGTAAACGAAGCCGCCTTGCAATTTGTGTCCGCGCTATTCTTTGCGGCACACTACCTCTGGTTATCCTCGAGCCCACTTCCGTCCTGGCGAGGGAAGTGATGTTTGATATGGGCGTCATGCAAACGCTGGGTTTAAATGCAGATTTAAACAAGTATTTTGCAGAAGCTCCCCGGTTTTTACCCGGCACTCACTCCGTCAACGTAAAAGTTAACGGCCAGGAGCGCGGGGTAGCTGCCGTCCGGTTTAACCAGGACGGCAAGCTTTGTTTTGATAACGATCTTCTCGATTTTGCGGGATTGATGCCCGTTCCGATTGGGGCGAAGGAGAGTTGTCATGATATCCACGACGACTATCCCCGCGCGGTCATCAACGCCCTGCCGAACCAGGAAGCCGTTGAGCTGTATCTCCCGCCTGAAGCCGTTAACAGCCTCTCCTCGGACATTAAAAACTTTCAGCATGGCGGCACCGCAGGGCTTCTGAACTATACGCTGTTCAGCACCCTGAACGAATACGGTGATAGCGATAGCAGTCGCTACTCACAGGCAAACCTGGAAGCGGGCTTTAACGCCTTCGACTGGTCGCTGCGCAGCAACTACATCCTGACGGATGATGAAGGCAAAAAAAGCGCGGATAGCATTTATACCTATGCGGAGCATGTCTTTGTTCCGCAAAAGCTCACGATGCAGATCGGCGAAATCAACGCCAACTCAAACGTGCTCAGCGGCGTTCCCATTACCGGTATTCAGCTTATGCCGACGGACGGCCTCACCCAGAGTGGCTCTGGCGTGAGCGTCTCCGGTATCGCGCGTTCTTCGCAGGCCCGCGTTGAAATTCGCCAGAACGGGCAGATGATTTTCAGCACCCTGGTACCCGCCGGTCCCTTTACTCTTGATGACGTTCCCGTCGCGCGTAACAACGTGAATCTTGATGTGTCCGTGGTTGAAGCGGATGGCGCCATCAACCGCTTTATTGTGCCTGCCACCGCCGTGAAGGCGCGCAACCTGTCGCGGCCGCAGGGTTTGACCGTTTCCGCCGGGCAGGTGAGAAATATTGACAGCGAATACAGCGATCCGCTGGTGATGAACGTGTCCGACGGCTGGCGAATTTTCCCGTGGATGAACCTGGTTGCTTCCGCCGCGGCTGCGGAAGATTACCAGGCCGTGGGCGGAAAAACAGATTTCCTCGTTACCGATGACTGGACGTTGTCGACTACCGCGGCGGCAAGTAAAGCGTCGTTCGGAGACAGCAATAACGGCTTGAAAACCGAGCTGGAAAGTAATGTCCGGCTGAGCGAAGACGTTGGGTTTTCCGCCAGCGCAACCCACTACAGCGGGGGATATCGTGAGCTATCCGATGCCATGGACGATGAGTACACGGGATATGACAACACCTATAGCGGTAGCCTCAACATCTCTGCCGGCGCGGCTGGCAACATTAGCGCCGGGTTTACCTACAACCAGAGCAGCGGGGACTATCAGGACTCGCGCTATCTGCTGCTCTCGTGGGGCAAAACCTTCAAATACGCGTCCGTGACGGCGAACTGGCAGAGCGCGGTAGGCAACGTTGATGACGATCAGGACAACGATCTGCTGTACATCAACGTGAGCATTCCGCTGAGTAGCGGCCAGTCGGTCAGCACCTATATGCGTAAAGAGGGTGATAGCACCAGCTACGGCGTGTCTAACAGCGGGTCCATTGGGGATAACACCCACTACTACATCTCCGCCGACCGCGACCAGGACTCTAAACAGAACAGCGTTAACGGCAACCTCAACACCAACCTGCACTACACGCAGGTCAGCGTCGGGGGCGGCACCAGCGGTGATAACCAACGCAACTACAACGCTACCCTTTCAGGCGGCGTGGCGGTGCACAAAAACGGCGTGACCTTCTCGCCATATGCCATCCGGGATACCTTCGCTATCGCCCGGTTGAGCGAGAAGAAAAGTGGGGTAGAGATATCCTCACCGCAGGGCACCATCTGGACCGATGCCTGGGGGCAGGCCGTTATTCCTTCTCTGAATGAATGGCAAAACTCACGTATCGAAGTGGATGCGAACAAGCTGCCGCAAAACATGACCCTGGCAAACGGGACCAAGTACCTTGCCGCAGGCCACGCCTCGGTAAGCGAAGTCGACTTCAGGGTACTCAACAGCCGACGCGTCATGCTGCGCGTGAAGATGAGCAATGGGCAGGCGCTGAAAAAAGGGCTGACGATTGAGGATGCCAGGGGCAATTACATTGTGACCAGCGTGGACGATGGCCACGTCTTTATCAACGACGCAGAGCAACTTTCAGGGCTGTACGCCATAGACGACAACAACAATCGCCTGTGCAAAATTAACTACAGCCTGCCTGAGAAGCGTGATGAAGAGGCGTTTTACGAAGAAATTAATGGAGTATGCCAATGAATAATCGACGTTTAGGCGGCCTGGCGGCACTGATGATGGTTGGCATGTCGTCTTTTGCCTGGGCCGATGAGTGCCAAATCACGCTCTCTCAGCCCGTGGTGGACTACCACACGATGCGCCGCGAGGATATCAAAGCCACGCAGCAGGACTGGCATAAAATGGCCGATCGTGACGTGAACGTGAACGTCTTCTGCCCGGAGCCGCAGAAGATGGCGGTGTTAGTGCAGGGCGCTTCCGGTGAAAAAGGGCGCTTTATGCTGGGCCAGTCCGGCGGCGTTGCGGTGAAAATTGCCGATCTGTTCGTTGATGGTAAAAGCTATACCGCGGGTAAGACGGTCGATCAGCTGAACTTCACGCCGGTCAGCGGCAGCCCTTCGCCGTTCTATCTGCACAACAATGAAGCGGTTATCGCGGTGGAAAATAACCAGATCCCATCCGGACGGCAGATGAGCTTTAAGGTAACGCTATCGCCGGTGTTAAAAGACGCTGCCTTTAGCCATGTTACCGATCAAACGTCCCTTGAGAGTGATTTAACCTGGAGTCTGCTGACTAAGTAGCCCCGCCTCCCACGTCCTGCCGTCCCTTCCCGGCGGCAGGGCGCTGTTTCGCGCCCTCAGATATCCTGTGTTATGATGAAGCGTTTTCCTTCTCCGGCACCGGACTGCTATGAAACCGATTGATCTCAAAGCTGAAAAGTCATCCGAAACGATGGGGCGCATGCTGCGCCGGCGTCCGCTGGCGCGTAAAAAGTTGTCCGACATGGTGGAAGAAGAGCTGGAGCAGATGATCCGCCGTCAGGAGTTTGCCCAGGGAGAACAGCTTCCCTCCGAGCGTGAACTGATGGAATTCTTCAACGTCGGTCGTCCCTCGGTGCGTGAGGCGCTGGCGGCGCTGAAGCGTAAAGGGCTGGTGCAGATCAACAACGGCGAACGTGCCCGCGTCACCGTCCCTTCGGCTGATACCATCATCAGCGAGCTGTCGGGGATGGCGAAAGATTTCCTGACCCAGCCTGGCGGCATTGCCCACTTCGAGCAGCTGCGCCTGTTCTTTGAATCCAGCCTGGTGCGCTATGCCGCAGAGTACGCCACAGACGATCAGATCGATCGCCTGACCAGGGCGCTGGACATTAACAGCCAGTCGCTCAACGACAACGCGCTGTTTATTCGATCCGACGTCGATTTCCACCGCGTGCTGGCCGAGATCCCCGGCAACCCGATTTTTAATGCCATCCACGTTGCGCTGCTTGACTGGCTGATTGCCGCCCGTCCTCAGGTGCCCGATGCCGAACTGTATCAGCACAATGAAGTCAGCTACCGTCAGCACATTGCGATCGTCGATGCGATCCGCCGACGCGATCCTGATGAAGCCGATCGCGCGCTACAAACCCATCTCAACAGCGTTTCCGCCACCTGGCACGCTTTCGGCCAGCATTCCAGCGCCAAATAATCACGATCCTTTAGTGAAGTAGATCGCAATATACGCGTTCTCTATGATACTGCTGCATAAGTGATCTGGTATAACAGGTATAAAGGTATATCGTTATAACAAACACACGATCGCTCGAGGTAATTATGGCAATGCAACTACGCGGCGTAATGGCCGCACTCCTGACCCCGTTTAACCAGCAGCAAATGCTGGACGAAGAGAGCCTGCGCCGACTGGTGCAGTTCAATATTGCGCAGGGAATCGACGGGCTTTACGTCGGCGGATCAACAGGGGAGGCCTTTGTACAAAGCCTTTCCGAACGCGAACAGGTGATGGCGATCGTAGCGGACGAGGCGAAGGGCAAAATCACCTTGATCGCCCACGTCGGCTGCGTGAGCACAGCGGAAAGCCAGCAGCTCGCAGCCTCTGCGGCGCGCCTTGGCTTTGATGCTGTGTCCGCCGTCACGCCGTTCTACTATCCGTTCAGCTTTGAGGAACATTGCGATCACTACCGTGCAATTATTGATTCTGCGGATGGTTTGCCGATGGTGGTCTATAACATTCCGGCGCTGAGCGGGGTCAAACTGACGCTCGATCAGATCAACACGCTGGTGACTCTCCCGGGCGTGGGGGCGTTGAAGCAAACCTCAGGGGATCTTTTCCAGATGGAGCAGATCCGCCGGGCGCATCCGGATCTGGTGCTCTACAACGGCTACGACGAAATCTTTGCATCCGGTCTGCTGGCAGGGGCTGACGGCGGCATCGGCAGCACCTACAACATCATGGGCTGGCGCTATCAGGCCATTGCCCGGGCGGTACGCGAGGGGGATAACGCCACCGCGCAGCGTCTGCAAAGCGAATGCAACAAGGTCATCGACCTGCTGATCAAGGCCGGCGTCTTCCGCGGCCTGAAAACAGTGCTGCACTATATGGATGTGGTCTCCGTCCCGCTGTGCCGTAAGCCATTTGCGCCGGTAGACGAAAAATTTGTGCCGGCGCTTAAAGCCCTGGCAGAGCAACTGATGGCGGAAAAACGCTAACGCACTGCCGGATGGCGTTTCGTTTATCCGGCCTGTAAAAACGCGATACGTAGGCCGGATAAGGCGCAGCCGCCATCCGGCTCAACGACCGAGAAATCGTCGGGAGAGTCAAATGAGTATGTCTACCCAAAGCATCCCGTGGTATCGCCATCTTAGCCGCCCCCAGTGGCGTGCGTTCTCCGCCGCCTGGCTGGGATATCTGCTTGATGGCTTCGATTTTGTATTAATAGCCTTAGTTCTGACGGAAATAAAAAGTGAATTTGGCCTCACCACGGTGGAAGCGGCAAGCCTGATATCGGCGGCCTTTATTTCACGCTGGTTCGGTGGCCTGCTGCTGGGCGCAATGGGCGATCGCTATGGCCGCAAGCTGGCGATGATCACAAGCATTGTACTCTTCTCCTGCGGCACGCTGGCCTGCGGTTTTGCGCCGGGCTACGTCACCCTGTTTATCGCCCGCATGGTGATCGGTATGGGGATGGCGGGGGAATACGGTTCCAGCGCAACCTACGTGATTGAAAGCTGGCCGACGCAGCTGCGCAACAAGGCAAGCGGTTTTCTGATCTCCGGATTTTCCGTGGGTGCGGTGATAGCCGCTCAGGTCTACAGCCTGGTCGTGCCGGTGTGGGGCTGGCGCGCGCTGTTCTTTATCGGCATTTTGCCTATCGTTTTTGCTCTCTGGCTGCGTAAAAACATACCGGAAGCGGAAGACTGGAAGGCGAAGCACGAAGGTAAAGCGCCAGTACGCACCATGGTCGACATTCTCTATCGCGGCCCATACCGCGTGATTAACATCCTGATGACCGTGTTTGCCGGTACCGCGCTGTGGTTCTGCTTTGCCGGAGAGCTGAATAATGCGGGGCTGGTGGTGATCCTGGGCCTGCTGTGCGCCATCGTGTTCATCAGCTTTATGGTGCAAAGCAGCGGCAAACGCTGGCCTACGGGCGTCACGCTGATGGTGGTGGTGCTGTTTGCTTTTCTCTACTCATGGCCGATTCAGGCGCTGTTGCCCACCTGGCTTAAAACCGAGCTGGGGTATGACCCGTCAACGGTGGCGCGCGTGCTGTTCTTTAGTGGGTTTGGGGCAGCGGTAGGCTGCTGCGTGGGCGGTTTCCTCGGAGACTGGCTGGGCACGCGCAAGGCGTACGTCTACAGCCTGATGGCCTCGCAGCTGCTGATCATCCCCGTCTTTGCGATCGGTGGCGCAAATGTCTGGGTACTGGGCTTGCTACTCTTTTTCCAGCAGATGCTGGGGCAGGGCATTTCCGGGATCTTACCCAAGCTCATTGGCGGCTATTTCGATACAGACCAGCGTGCCGCCGGGCTGGGCTTTACCTACAACGTCGGGGCGCTGGGCGGGGCCATTGCGCCGGTGATTGGCGCCTTGCTGGCGCAAAACATGGAGCTGGGCACGGCATTGGGGTCGCTCTCGTTTGGCCTGACGTTCGTGGTGATCCTGCTCATCGGTCTGGACATGCCCTCACGCGTTCAGCGCTGGGTCCGCCCGGAAGCCCTGCGTACGCACGACGCGATTGACGGTAAACCGCTGAGTGGCGCAGTGCCGTTGGGTGCCGACAAACGCGGCCCGATCAAACATAAAGGATAATGTGATGTCGTTGATTGAAACCCTGAGCCAGAAAATAAACGTCACGGGCGGGCTGATCGTCTCCTGCCAGCCGGTGCCGGGAAGCCCGTTAGACAAGCCTGAGATCGTCGCGGCGATGGCGCTTGCCGCTGAACACGCCGATGCCATTGCCGTTCGCATTGAGGGCCTTGCCAACCTGCGTGCCGCGCGACCGCTGCTCTCAATTCCGGTAATTGGCATCATCAAACGCGATCTCCCCGATTCGCCGGTACGCATCACGCCGTTTCTTGAGGATGTGGACGATCTGGCGCACGCCGGGGCGGATATTATTGCCTTTGACGGCACCGATCGCCTGCGGCCCGCCACTCGAGAGGCGATTGTGGCAAGGATCCACCACCATGGGCGGCTGGCGATGGCCGACTGTTCCTCGCCTGAAGATGGACGCTATTGCCAGCAGCTCGGGGCCGAATTTATCGGCTCGACGCTCTCGGGCTACCTGACGCCGGACACGCCCGACGAGCCTGATCTGGCGCTGGTACGTGCCCTGAGCGAAGCTGGCTGTCGGGTTATCGCCGAAGGACGCTATAACTCCCCGGAACTGGCCGCTCAGGCAATGCAGCATGGGGCGTGGGCGGTAACCGTGGGGTCTGCGATCACCCGGCTGGAGCATATCTGCCAGTGGTTTAACGATGCGATGCGTGAGGTGCGCCATGACAACCCTGGCCATTGATATCGGCGGGACAAAGCTCGCCGCCGCGCGGGTTGAGGGCCGCAGCATTACCGCTCGCCGCGAGTGCGCAACCCCCGCCAGCCAGACGCCGCAGGCGTTGCAGGAGGCGTTACGCACGCTGATCGCGCCGCTAAGGGCGCAGGCCGTGCGGGTGGCGGTAGCCTCCACGGGCATCATCCACGAAGGCGTACTGACCTCCATTAACCCGTCGAATCTGGGCGGGCTGGCGCAGTTTCCGCTGGTGGCGTCTCTCTCTGCAATGACCGATTTGCCCGTGACGGCAATCAACGATGCGCAGGCCGCGGCATGGGCCGAGTTCTGCGCGCTGCCCGACAATGACGATATGGTCTTTCTGACCGTATCAACCGGCGTGGGCGGCGGCGTGGTGCTTAATGGCAAACTCCAGACGGGCCGCGGTGGGCTGGCCGGCCATCTGGGGCACACTCAGGCCGACCCGGCGGGGCCGCTGTGCGGCTGCGGGCGACGCGGCTGCGTCGAGGCCATTGCCTCCGGGCGCGGAATTGCGGCGGCAGCACACGGTGAACTGGCCGGGCTGGATGCAAAAGCGATATTCGCCCGCGCGGCGCAGGGCGATCCTCAGGCCCGTCAGCTGGTGGCGCACTCCGCGCGAACGCTGGCCGCCCTCATTGCAGACGTCAAAGCCGTCACCGACTGTCAGACCGTGGTGGTAGGCGGTAGCGTGGGGCTGGCAGAAGGGTATTTACCGCAGGTTGCCGGATATCTGTCTCAGCAGCCGGGTGTTTATCAGGTCGCGCTTCGGGCGGCGCATTATCGCTACGATGCCGGGCTGTTGGGTGCCGCGCTTGTGGCTCAGGGAGGCACGTTATGATATTGGGCGAGTTACCGTTGCTGGCGTCATCAGGGTTACCCCCACACTTGCAGCACGCCATAACCCTGGCGTTTGCCGCACGGCCGCAGGAGAAAGCGCCCGGCCATTACGCGCTGCAGGGCGAGGAGATCTTTATGAACGTCATGCAGTTTGCCACCCAGTGGCCGGAGCAGAAGCAGGCCGAGCTGCACGAAGCGTATATTGATATCCAGCTGCTGCTGGCGGGTGAAGAACGTATCCTGTTTGGTGTCGCGGGGGCCGCGCGCGAATGCGGGGAATGGCATAGCAGTGAAGATTATCAGCTGTGTAGCCGCATTGAAGGGGAGCAATCGCTGGTACTGCAACCGGGAATGTTTGTGGTCTTTATGCCGGGAGAGTCGCACAAGCCGGGCTGCGCGGTGGCTTCGACGGGGGAGATCAAAAAGGCCGTTGTGAAGGTCCGTGCCAGCCTGTTAACCGCGTAAAAAAAGCCGGATGGCGTGTGCTCATCCGGCTCGTCTTTTACACTTCCAGGTAGTTCAGGATCCCGTCAGCCGCTTTACGACCTTCGGCAATCGCTGTGACCACCAGGTCGGAACCGCGAACGATATCGCCACCGGCGAAGATTTTCGGGTTGCTGGTCTGGAAGGCATTGTCGCTGCCTTCCGGAGCAATCACGCGGCCCTGCGAATCCAGCTCAACGCTGTGCTTCGCCAGCCACTCCATGCTGTGTGGACGGAAGCCGAACGCCATCACCACCGCATCCGCCGGGATCACATGCTCGGAGCCCGCCACGATTTCTGCACGGCGACGGCCTTTCGCATCCGGCGCACCCATCTCGGTACGCGCCATTTTCACGCCGCTCACTCTGCCGTTGGCATTCACTTCCACGCCCAGAGGCTGAATGTTGAACTGGAACTCCACACCCTCTTCACGCGCGTTTTTCACTTCACGCTTAGAGCCGGGCATGTTCTCTTCATCACGGCGATAGGCACAGATAACGTGCGCCGCATTCTGACGAATGGAGGTTCGCACACAGTCCATGGCGGTATCACCGCCGCCCAGAACCACCACGCGTTTGCCTTCCATGCTGACGAACGGCTCGTCGGCCGTTTCGCCGTAACCCATGATCTGCTTCGTATTGGCAATCAGGAACGGCAGCGCATCATACACGCCTGGCGCATCTTCGTTTTCCAGCCCGCCGCGCATGGACTGATACGTCCCTACGCCGAGGAACACGGCATCGTAATCCTTCAGCAGGTCGTCGAGCTGCACGTCGCGGCCCACTTCCACGTTCAGTTTGAACTCAATGCCCATGCCGGTGAAGATTTCGCGGCGGCGGGTCATGACCTCTTTTTCCAGCTTGAAGGCCGGGATGCCGAACGTCAGCAGGCCGCCGATTTCTGGATGACGGTCGAAGACCACCGCTTTGACGCCGTTACGGGTCAACACGTCCGCACAGGCCAGACCCGCCGGGCCTGCACCAATGATGGCTACGCGTTTGTCGGTTTGACGCACGCCGGTCATATCCGGACGCCAGCCCATTTCGAACGCTTTATCGTTGATATAGCGTTCGATGTTACCGATGGTCACCGCACCAAACTCGTCGTTCAGCGTACAGGAGCCTTCACACAGGCGGTCCTGCGGGCAGACGCGGCCACACACTTCCGGCAGGGTGTTGGTCTGGTGAGACAGCTCGGCGGCTTCAAAAATACGTCCTTCGTTGGCGAGCTTCAGCCAGTTTGGGATGTAGTTATGGACCGGGCATTTCCATTCGCAGTAAGGGTTACCGCAGGACAGGCAGCGGTCTGCCTGCGCTTTGGCCTGGCCTTCTGAAAACGGCTCATAGATTTCTACAAATTCAATTTTACGGATCTTCAGCGGTTTCTTTGGCGGATCAACGCGCTGCAGGTCGATAAACTGGTATACGTTCTGGCTCATTGCTACCCCTTACTGCGCCTGCACACGCAGCTCTGCTGCGCTACGACTACGGTGACCCAACAGTGCTTTCACATCGCTGGACTTCGGCTTAACCAGCGCGAATTTCGCAGAGAACGCTGGCCAGTTCGCCAGGATCTCTTCGCCGCGCGAAGAACCGGTATGCTGCACGTGTTCGGTAATCAAACCGCGCAGGTGTTCTTCGTGGATTGCCAGGGTATCAACGTCCAGCACTTCCACCAGTTCCGGGTTCACGCGCTTGCGGAACTCGCCGTCTTCGTCCAGGACGTAAGCAAACCCGCCCGTCATGCCTGCGCCGAAGTTCACGCCGGTTTTACCCATGACGCACACAATCCCGCCCGTCATGTATTCACAGCCGTTATCGCCGATGCCTTCCACCACGGTGATGGCACCGGAGTTACGCACCGCAAAACGCTCACCTGCCCGACCGGCTGCAAACAGACGACCGCCGGTTGCGCCGTACAGACAGGTGTTACCGATGATGCTGGCTTCGTGGCTGCGGAAGGCGGAGCCGACCGGCGGACGTACCGCCAGCAGACCGCCTGCCATGCCTTTGCCGACGTAGTCGTTGGCATCGCCGGTCAAGTACAGCTCAACGCCGCCCGCGTTCCACACGCCAAAGCTCTGACCCGCCGTGCCGCTGAAATGCGCGGTAATCGGATCGGATGCCAGACCCTGGTCGCCGTGCGTTTGCGCGATGTAGCCCGAGAGCGAGGCACCGACGGAACGGTCGGTGTTGCGGATATCAAACCAGAACGTTTTGCTCTGCTTATCATCCACATACGGCTTCGCCTGCTGCAACAGCTGCGCATTCAGCACGCCGTTGTCGAAAGGCGGGTTTTTCTCGGTGCAGTAGACCGCTTTGCCAGGATGCGGCTGCGCGGTTTCAAGCAGTTTGCCCAACGCCAGTTTCTGCTGTTTGGCAGTAAACCCTTCCAGCTCTTTCAGCAGGTCGGTACGGCCAATCAGATCCACCAGACGCTTCACGCCCAGCAGCGCCATCAGCTCGCGGGTCTCGCGGGCGATGAAATCAAAGTAGTTGGTCACTTTGAACGGCAGACCGTGATAGTGATTCTTACGCAGCTTCTCGTCCTGGGTTGCCACACCGGTTGCGCAGTTGTTGAGGTGGCAAATACGCAGGTATTTACAGCCCAGCGCCACCATCGGGCCGGTGCCGAAGCCAAAGCTTTCCGCACCCAGAATCGCTGCCTTGATGATGTCGAGGCCGGTTTTCAGGCCCCCGTCCACCTGCAGGCGGATCTTGTGGCGCAGGCCGTTAGCCACCAGCGCCTGCTGGGTTTCCACCAGGCCCAGCTCCCACGGACAGCCCGCGTATTTCACAGAGGAGAGCGGGCTTGCGCCGGTACCGCCGTCGTAGCCGGCGATGGTGATGAGGTCTGCGTAGGCTTTTGCCACGCCGGTGGCGATGGTGCCGACGCCCGGTTCGGAAACCAGCTTCACGGAGATCATCGCCTTCGGGTTAACCTGTTTCAGGTCGAAAATCAGCTGCGCTAAGTCCTCGATAGAGTAGATATCGTGGTGCGGCGGCGGGGAGATCAGCGTCACGCCCGGCACCGAGTAGCGCAGTTTGGCGATGTACGGCGTGACTTTATCACCCGGCAACTGACCGCCTTCGCCCGGTTTAGCCCCCTGAGCGACTTTAATCTGAATCACGTCGGCGTTGACCAGGTACGCAGGCGTTACGCCAAAGCGACCGGATGCCACCTGCTTGATACGCGACACTTTATTGGTGCCGTAGCGGGCAGGATCTTCGCCGCCTTCGCCGGAGTTCGAGTTGCCGCCGATGCTGTTCATGGCTTCCGCCAGGGCTTCATGGGCTTCCGGGCTGAGCGCGCCGATAGACATCGCCGCGGTATCGAAGCGTTTGAACAGCTCGGTTGCTGGCTCCACGTCGTCGATGCTAACCGCCTCGTCGCCCGGGTTAAGGGCAATAAGATCGCGCAGCGTCGCCGCCGGACGGTTATTCACCAGCTCAGCGTACTGCTGATAATCACGGTATTCACCGCTCTGCACCGCCTGCTGCAGCGTGCGCACAACGTCCGGGTTGTAGGCGTGGTATTCGCCACCGTGAACGTATTTCAGCAGGCCGCCCTGATCCAGCGGCTTACGTGCCAGCCAGGCGCGTTTCGACAGGTTCACCAGATCCTGCTGGAAATCAGCAAAACCGGCTCCGCCGATACGGCTGATCACGCCCTGGAAGCACAGATTCGCCACATCGTCGTGCAGGCCAACCGCTTCAAACAGCTTCGAGCAACGGTAAGAGGCAATGGTCGAGATGCCCATTTTGGACATGATCTTGTACAGGCCTTTGTTGATGCCGTTACGGTAGTTCAGCATCACGGCGCGGTAGTCTTTGTCGATCGCGCGAGTATCCACCAGGCGTGCCAGCGTTTCGTAGGCCAGGTAAGGGTAGATGGCCGTCGCACCAAAGCCTAACAGCACGGCAAAGTGGTGCGGGTCACGGGCGCTTGCGGTTTCAACAATGATGTTGGCGTCGCAGCGCAGGCTCTTATCCACAAGACGCGTCTGGATCGCTCCTACGGCCATCGGCGCAGGCACTGGCAGACGGTTTTTGGCGATGTTGCGGTCGGAGAGCACCAGCAGAACGGTGCCGTTGCGCACCATCTGTTCGGCTTTATCACACAGCGCGTTCACCGTCTCTTCGAGGCTCGTTTCGGTCACGTCGAAAGTGATATCGAGCGTGTCGGCGCGATAGTGCTCCTCTTTCATGGTGGTCAACTGCTTGAAATCGGAGTAGAGCAGGATCGGCGATTTAAAAGTCAGACGGTGGGCCTGGCCTTCGGCTTCGCAGAAGACGTTCATCTCGCGACCGATGCTGGTGGCCAGCGACATGACGTGCGCTTCACGCAGCGGATCGATTGGCGGGTTGGTTACCTGCGCAAACTGCTGGCGGAAGTAGTCGTAAATGATGCGCGGCTGGCTGGAGAGCACGGCAAATGGGGTGTCATCGCCCATTGAGCCGACCGCTTCCTGGCCGTTTTCACCGAGCACGCGGATCACCGAGTCCAGCTCTTCCGCGCTGTAGTTAAACTGTTTCTGGAAGCTCGCGAGGGTGTCGTCGTCCATCTCGCGGCTGCCCACTTCGTCGTCGGACAGGTCTTCGAACGGCACCAGACGGCGGACGTTTTTCTCCATCCATTCTTTGTACGGGTGGCGGCTTTTCAGGTCGTTATCGGTTTCGGCGGAGTGAAGAATACGCCCGCCACGGGTATCGATAACCATCAGCTCGCCCGGGCCAACGCGGCCTTTCTCGACCACTTCGTCAGGCTGGTAATCCCAGATCCCGACTTCAGACGCGCAGGTGATGAGCTTATCTTTGGTGATAACGTAGCGCGCCGGACGCAGGCCGTTACGGTCCAGGTTACAGGCGGCAAAGCGGCCGTCGGACATGACGATGCCCGCCGGGCCGTCCCACGGCTCCATGTGCATGGAGTTAAAGTCAAAGAACGCGCGCAGCTCCGGATCCATATCCGGGTTATTCTGCCAGGCCGGTGGCACGAGCAGACGCATGGCGCGAACGATGTCCATCCCGCCTGCCAGCAGCAGCTCAAGCATGTTATCCATGGAGCTGGAGTCCGAGCCGGTTTCGTTCACGAACGGTGCGGCGTCGTGCAGATCGGGGATCAGCGGCGTCTGGAATTTATAGGTACGGGCGCGCGCCCACTGGCGGTTACCGGTGATGGTGTTGATCTCGCCGTTGTGTGCCAGATAGCGGAACGGTTGAGCCAGCGGCCAGCGTGGAACGGTGTTGGTGGAGAAGCGCTGGTGGAACAGGCAAATGGCCGATTCCAGACGCAGGTCCGCCAGGTCCAGGTAGAAGCGCGGCAGGTCAGCCGGCATACACAGACCTTTATAGATGTTCACCATGTTGGAGAGGCTACAGACGTAGAACTCTTTATCGTCCTGGAGACGTTTTTCAATGCGGCGGCGAGCGATAAACAGACGGCGTTCCATATCACGTGGACGCCAGCCCGCAGGCGCGTTGACAAAAATTTGTTCAATGCGAGGCAGCGAGGAGAGGGCAATTTCACCGAGCACCCCTTCATTGGTTGGCACATCGCGCCAGCCGACAATCGACAGGGTTTCGCGCTGAAGTTCTTCTTCAACGATGCGGCGTGAGGCGGCTGCTTTTTCAGGATCCTGATTCAGGAACAGCATGCCGACAGCGTAGTTTTTGGCTAAACGCCAGCCGCGCTCTTCCGCCACGATACGGAAGAAACGATCCGGTTTTTGCAGCAGCAGACCGCAACCGTCGCCGGTTTTACCATCGGCAAGGATGGCACCACGGTGCTGCATACGGGCCAGTGCGTGAATGGCAGTACGCACTACCTTGTGGCTAGGTTCGCCTTCTATGTGGGCGATCAGGCCGAAACCACAGTTATCCTTCTCAAGGGATTTATCGTACAACATATCAGTGAACCTCCCCAGGCTCGTCGGGCTTCTCTCTGAACGTTACCGTGGCGCACAGGCACAGAAAGAGCATGGCGACGGGGATTGCGTTTCATACGCGCACCTCGCATTCGCCCTCTTTTTCATCCTTTCGCGCAGGTAAACAAGTTTGAGGACTTGCTTCAGAGGGAATCTCAATTACTGCATAAATATGATGAGCAGATTGCTCATCCAGAAAGCTTCCAGCGGATTTCCAACTTATCGGGAATTGGTACACAGGTCAAATGGCAATCTTATTTATACAAAAATGTGCTAAGAGGTAGGTAACTTTCTGTTTAAAAAGATAATTTATCTATTTTTACAACCACGCTTTGCTCCGGGAAGCGCGCAGGGAGTGTGATCTGACTCACTATATGAAAGCGGTATTATCCCCGCAGCGTGCTGAATAGCCGTTTTAAAGCAGAATAATCATCTGGGCTGGGGTGCAAACCCGCATAAAGTCACTGTTTTTACGCGCTGGCGCTATAAATGAAAAAAACCATCAGAACATAAGGAAAAGTAATTACGGTTTGTTTGAATGAAACTGCAGTTATAGTGATTATTTATTCATAGGGGTAAAGGCCGTCCAGAGCGATTGATCCAGGTCATCGCCGACAGAGGCTAAAAATGGCAGGCTTGTCCCCTTTCTCCGGGACGGTCTATCAGATTATGCAGTTACAGAAATTAGTCAATATGTTTGGTGGGGATCTTTCGCAGCGTTACGGGCAAAAGGTTCATAAGCTGACGCTGCACGGCGGTTTTAGCTGCCCGAATCGCGACGGCACCATCGGGCGTGGTGGCTGCACGTTCTGTAACGTGGCCTCGTTTGCCGACGAAGCCCAGCAGCACAAATCCATTGCTGAACAGCTTGCGCATCAGGCAAGCCGGGTAAACCGCGCGAAGCAATATCTGGCCTATTTTCAGGCCTATACCAGCACATGGGCGGAGGTGCAGGTGCTTCGCGGGATGTATCAGCAGGCGGTCAGTCAGGCCAACATTGTGGGGCTGTGTGTGGGCACACGCCCGGATTGCGTCCCGGACGCGGTGCTGGATTTGCTCAGCGAGTATAAAGAACAGGGTTACGAGATCTGGCTTGAGCTGGGGTTGCAGACCGCGCACGATAAAACCCTGCATCGCATCAACCGTGGACACGATTTTGCCTGCTATCAGCGCACCACCCGTCTGGCGCGCGAGCGTGGGCTAAAAGTTTGCTCGCATCTGATTGTCGGCTTGCCGGGGGAAGGGCAGCAGCACGGGCTTGAGACGCTTGAAAAAGTGGTCGAAACCGGCGTCGACGGCATCAAGCTGCATCCACTGCATATTGTGAAAGGCAGCATTATGGCGAAAGCCTGGGAAGCAGGCCGCCTGAACGGTATCGAACTTGAAGACTATACGGTGACCGCCGGGGAGATGATTCGCCATACGCCGCCGGAAATTGTCTACCATCGCATCTCCGCCAGCGCCCGCCGTCCAACGCTGCTGGCACCGCTGTGGTGCGAGAACCGCTGGACGGGGATGGTGGAAATCGACCGCTTCCTGCAGGAGCACGGTGTACAGGGTTCTGCCCTGGGGAGACCGTGGGTTCCCCGCCTACCGACGACGGCCGCCTAACAGGCTTCCCAGCATGCCGCGGATGATCTGATTGGTGACCTGACGCGCTGCGCTTTTCGCCATCGTCTGCACCACGCCGTCGCGCTTGCCGCCGCGCGGCCCGGTGGTACCAAACAGAATGTCCTTCAGGCCGCCCAGGATCCCGTCGTCCACGGCCACGGACTGGCCTTTGGCGGGCGGCGCGCCCTGCGATTCTGCCGTTGCCTGCACCCCTTTTTGCAGCATTTCGAACGCGGACTCCCGATCCACCTCATCTTCGTATTTGCCGTAGAGAGGGGAATGGTTAATCAGGCCGTTACGCTCATCATCGGTGACTGGCCCCATACGCGAGCACGGGGCGATAACCATGGCACGCTCGACCACCGACGGGCTACCCTTCGCGTCCAGGAAGGAAATCAGTGCCTCACCGGTGCCCAGCGCCTGAATAGCCGCTTCGGTATCAAAAGCCGGATTGGCGCGCATGGTTTGCGCGGCGGCTTTGACCGCCTTCTGATCCTTCGGCGTAAAGGCGCGTAAGGCATGCTGTACGCGGTTGCCGAGTTGCCCGAGAACATTGTCCGGGATGTCCGACGGGTTTTGCGAAACAAACCAGACGCCGACGCCTTTTGAACGGATCAGGCGGATCACCTGCTCAATTTTATCCAGCAACACCTGCGGCGCATCGTTGAACAGCAGGTGCGCTTCGTCAAAGAAGAACACCAGCTTCGGTTTATCAAGGTCGCCTGCCTCAGGCAATTGCTCATAAAGTTCAGAGAGCATCCACAGCAGGCTGGCGGCATAGAGCTTCGGCATTTGATAGAGCTTTTCTGAACTCAGTATGTTGATGATGCCTTTGCCCTGACTGTCGGTACGCATCCAGTCTTTAATATCCAGCATCGGCTCACCGAAGAAATGCTCGGCGCCCTGTTGCTCCAGCGTCAGCAAACCGCGCTGGATGGCACCCACCGAGGCGCTGCTGATATTGCCGTACTGGTTCTGGAAGGATTTAGCGTTATCGCCGATATACTGGGTGATGGCGCGCAGATCTTTGAAATCAAGCAGCAGCAGCCCCTGGTCGTCCGCAATACGGAAGATAATATTCAGGACGCCGGTTTGCACCTCGTTAAGATCGAGAAGACGCGCCAGCAGCAACGGACCGAGATCGGAGACGGTGGCGCGCACCGGATGCCCCTTCTCACCGAAAATGTCCCACACCACGACCGGGTTGCTGTGCGGGGTCCAGTCAGTGATGCCAATATTTTTCAGACGTTCGAGCAGCTTTTCTGAAGCCGTCCCTTCCTGAGCCACCCCGGTGAGATCGCCTTTCACATCGGCCATAAATACCGGTACGCCCGCCTCTGAAAGCGACTCTGCCAGCTTCTGCAGGGTAACGGTTTTTCCCGTCCCCGTCGCGCCGGTGATCAAACCGTGTCGGTTGGTCATAGCGGGGAGTAAAAACAGCTCTTTTTCCAGCGTCCGGGCGATTAGCAGCGGTGTACTCATGATCCACATCCTCTCATTTTCATGAGTGGAGTATAGGCAACCCGACGGCAAATTGTCTGCGCAAATTCCTGACTTTGCGGCGCATTATCCAGCGCAGACTATGCTTTTTCATACGGTAAACAAAATTTTGGGAAGCTATGTCCAGATTCTTTTTTAATGACCGCAAACAGCTGGTCAACGACGCTATTGAAGGCATACTGCTTTCGGCTCCGCACGCTAACCTCGTCAAACTGGATATCGATCCGGCTATTCGCATAGTGGCTCGCGGCGACTGGGACAAAAGCCGCGTGGCGGTGATCTCCGGTGGAGGCTCAGGCCATGAACCGGCACACGCCGGGTTTGTCGGCAAGGGGATGTTAACGGCGGCAGTGTGCGGCGACGTGTTTGCTTCGCCGAGCGTGGATGCCGTGCTGAATGCCATTGTGGCGGTGACGGGTGAGCAGGGCTGTTTGCTGATCGTAAAAAACTATACCGGTGACAGGCTGAACTTTGGCCTGGCGGCGGAGAAAGCGAAACGCTACGGGCTGAACGTTGAGATGGTCATTGTGGCGGACGATATCGCCCTGCCGGATAACAAACAGCCGCGCGGCATTGCGGGCACGGTGCTGGTGCATAAAATTGCGGGCTATGCGGCGGAGCAGGGTAAACCGCTGAGTGAAGTCCGGAAGATTGCGCAGCAGGCTTGCGATAACCTCTGGAGCCTGGGTGTGGCGATGCAAACCTGCAACCTGCCGGGCAGCGATGATGATGAAGAGGGGCGCATTAAGCAAGGCCATGTGGAGCTGGGGCTGGGTATTCACGGTGAGCCGGGGGCGACCGTTGTCGACACGCAAAACAGCAAAGCGATTATCGAGACGCTGGTGACGCCGCTTATCGCGAAGGCGGGCGAGGGGCGCTTTGCGGTGCTCATTAACAACCTTGGCGGCGTCTCGGCGCTGGAGATGGCGCAATTAACCAAAGAGCTGGCGCATTCAGCCCTTAAAGAAAGCATCGACTGTCTGATTGGGCCCGCGCCGCTGGTGAGTGCGCTGGATATGAAGGGATTTTCGCTGACGCTGCTCAAGCTCAACGATCTGTTCGAAAAAGCGCTGGATGCCGATGTTGAAACGCTCGGCTGGCAGAAACCGGTGGCGTTTGCGCCAGTGCGTACCGTTGCGCACAGCGCCCTTCACGATCGCGTGGAATATACCCCGTCAGCGAACCCGCAGGTCGGGAAGGCTGTCTCCTCGGTCACGAGCACGCTGATACAACTGGAGAACCACCTCAATGCGCTGGATGCAAAAGTGGGCGACGGTGATACCGGCTCCACCTTTGCGCAGGGCGCCCGGGATATTGCGCAACGTCTGGAAGAGAACACACTTCCGCTGAACGACCTGCCGACCCTGCTCTCGCTGGTGGGCGAGCGCCTTGCCACGGTGATGGGCGGATCGAGCGGCGTATTGATGTCGATATTCTTTACCGCTGCCGGGCAGAAGCTGGATGAAGGCCAGGCATTACCGGAAGCGCTGCTGAGCGGCCTGGGGCAGATGAAGCAGTATGGTGGTGCGGATCTGGGCGATCGCACCCTGATCGACGCGCTGCAACCAGCGCTGGAGGCGCTGCTGAAAGGCGATCTTCAGGCCGCGGCGCAGGCCGCACAGCAGGGCGCGGAGGCAACGGCCAAAATGGCGAAAGCCGGCGCGGGGCGCTCGTCGTATGTTAATCAAGAGAATCTGGATGGCGTGATGGACCCGGGAGCGGTAGCGGTGGCGGAGGTGTTTAAAGCCCTGGCGCAGTAGCGAAAAAGCCCGGTGGCGCGACGCTTACCGGGCCTACAAAACCGGGTGTAGGCCGGGTAGGGCGATGCCGCCACCCGGCCTGTTTACATTAAAAATCCGCTTTCAACACCACGCGGTAGCGGGCTTTGCCGTCGCGCACGTGCTGAATGGCTTCGTTGATTTTCGACATCGGATACAGCTCGGTGGTTGGTGCCACTTTAGTGCGTCCGGCAAACTTCATCAGCTTGCGCAGTTCAAAAGGCGTACCGGTGGCGGAGCCTGAAACGCTGCGATCGCCGCCAATCAGCGTAAACGCCGGGACAGGTAGCGGCTTCATCACCGCGCCAACGGTGTGGAAGTTGCCGCCGTAGGCCAGCGCTTCAAAGTACGGCTGCCAGTCGAGATCGACGTTGACGGTGTTAATGATCAGATCAAACTGGCCCGCCAGCGCGTTCAGCGCCTGCGGATCGCGGCTGTTTACGACTTTATCCGCGCCCATCGCCAGCACTTCTTGCTCTTTTGACGGGTTAGAGCTGAACGCCGTCACTTCGCAGCCCATGGCGTGCAGCAGCTTGATGGCGATATGGCCCAGACCGCCGATACCAATCACGCCCACGCGGCTGGTGGCGGTGATGTGGTGCATCAGCAGCGGTTTAAATACCGTAATACCGCCGCACAGCAGCGGGCCTGCGGATTCGATATCAATGCTGTCCGGCAGCGGGATCACCCATTGCCAGTCGGCGCGCAGTTTATCGGCGAAACCGCCTCTGTTCACGATGGTTGGCACAGCGCCTTCAAGGCAGTTGATCTGGTTGCCGCTGATACAGGCATCACAGTGACCGCAGCTGCGTGCGGTCCAGCCGATGCCAACACGCTGGCCAACCTTCAGCCCTTTATCCTGCGCGGCGGTACCGAGCGCGACCACGCGGCCAATCACTTCGTGACCGGCGACCAGCGGATACTGCGAGAAGCCCCATTCGTTGTCGATCATGGAGAGATCCGAGTGGCAGATCCCGCAATAATCCACCTGTACCTCGACGTCTTCAGCTTTCAGTTCGCCCGCATCGTACTCGTACAGTTCAAGTTCTGCACCCGCCTGCGGTGCGGCGTAGCTTTTTATCTTCGACATCGTGTTTCCCCCGTTATGGTGTGAACTGAGAGTGTAGAGCATTCAGTTTACAGTCGCTTAACAGAAGGCGGCAGGAACGGGAATTACAGACTTTTCAGCATTCTGACTTCGCAATCAACGTGGCCGGTGCAGCCCAGCGGCGCATCGATATGCTCGAAGCCCAGATGTTCATACAGGCCAATGGCCTCTTTGAGGAACGCGGTGGTTTCAAGATAACAGCGGGTGAAGCCTTCTGCGCGGGCGTGTTCAAGTGCAACCAGCGCCAGCTTTTTCGCCAGCCCCTGGCCGCGAATGGTGGGCAGAAAGTACATCTTCTGCAGCTCACAGATATCCGGCTCGCTGCAGGTCAAAGGCGCCACGCCGCCACCGCCCACGACTTTGCCTGCCTGCTCAATGATCCAGTAGGCGTGGCCCGGCTGGCTGTAAAGCTGGAACAGTTCGTCAAGATTGGGGTCGGCTACGGTGTAGCCTTTATCGGCCGTAAGGCCATATTCGGCGGAAACGGTGCGGATAACGGCGGCGATAGCCGGGTTGTCCTGTTCAGTGATACGACGCATCGTCGTCGCGACGGGGGCAATCACGCTCATAGCATTACTCATGACAAAATTGACACACAGGTGCTGTTAATAGCACTGGAGCAAGGGGAGTGCAAGCGAGGAGTTTTCAGGGAGGAAACCCCTTACGCCCTGAAGCGTAAGGGGTAAAGCATTACAGGGCTGCAATAACCGCCTGCTGCTCAATCAGTTTGGACTTCGCATCTGCGAAAGCGACCAGACGCTCACGCTCTTTAGCGATGACCGCTTCCGGCGCGCGGGCGACAAAGCCTTCGTTCGCCAGTTTGCTTTCGATTTTGCCGATTTCCACGTCGACTTTTGCCACTTCCTTCGCCAGACGCGCCAGCTCGGCGTCTTTGTCGATAAGACCCGCCATCGGGATCAGCAGCTCGGCACCGTCGATGATTTTGGTCACGGAAACCGGACCTTTGTCATCGGCAGGCAGCACGGTGATGCTTTCCAGACGCGCCATGGTTTTCAGGAAGGTGCTGTTTTCGTTCACGCGACGAACGGCAGCCTCGCTGCAGCCGCGCAGCAGCAGTTCCAGCGGTTTGCTCGGGGCGATGTTCATTTCTGCACGAACGTTACGTACGGCAACAATCGCCTGCTTCAGCCATTCAGTATCGGCAGCGGCGGCTTCATCAACGCGCTCAGCATCGAATTCCGGGAACGGCTGCAGCATGATGGTGTCGGCATCAATGCCTGCAATCAGCTTCACGCGCTGCCAGATGGTTTCGGTAATGAACGGGATGACCGGATGCGCCAGGCGCAGCAGTCCTTCCAGTACGGTGATCAGCGTGTTGCGCGTGCCGCGCAGCTCGGCTTCGGATCCGCCGTTCATCACCGGCTTCGCCAGCTCCAGATACCAGTCACAGAACTGGTTCCAGGTGAATTCGTACAGGATGCCTGCCGCGATGTCGAAGCGGTAGCTGTCCAGCGCCTCACGGAAGGCTTTCACCGTCTGGTTGAATTCCGCCAGGATCCAGCGGTCAGCCAGCGACAGCGTCATCTCGCCGCCGTTAAAGCCGCAATCCTGATCTTCGGTATTCATCAGCACGAAACGGCTGGCGTTCCACAGCTTGTTACAGAAGTTACGGTAACCTTCCAGACGCTTCATGTCCCAGTTGATGTCGCGGCCGGTAGAGGCCAGCGCCGCCAGGGTGAAACGCAGGGCATCGGTACCGTGAGACTCAATCCCGTTCGGGAACTGTTTCTCGGTGCGCTTGCGGATCTTCTCGGCCAGCTGCGGCTGCATCATGTTGCCGGTACGTTTTTCCAGCAGCTCTTCCAGCGAAATACCGTCGACCATATCCAGCGGGTCGATAACGTTACCCTTGGATTTGGACATCTTCTGGCCTTCGTCATCACGGATGAGGCCGGTCATGTAGACGGTATGGAACGGAACCTGCGGCTTGCCGTTTTCATCTTTGATGAAGTGCATGGTCATCATGATCATGCGGGCGATCCAGAAGAAGATGATGTCGAAGCCGGATACCATCACGCTGGTTGGGTGGAACTGACGCAGCGCGTCGGTATTTTCCGGCCAGCCGAGGGTAGAGAAGGTCCAGAGCGCGGAGGAGAACCAGGTATCCAGCACGTCTTCGTCCTGACGCAGGGCAACGTCAGCGCCCAGGTTGTTTTCCTGACGCACTTCGTCTTCGGTGCGGCCAACGTAGACGTTGCCGTCGTTGTCATACCACGCCGGAATACGGTGGCCCCACCACAGTTGACGGGAGATACACCAGTCCTGAATGTCACGCATCCAGGAGAAGTACATGTTTTCGTACTGCTTCGGCACGAACTGAATGTCGCCATTCTCAACCGCCTCAACGGCCGGTTTCGCCAGCACGTCGGCACGCACGTACCACTGGTCGGTCAGCATAGGTTCGATTACCACGCCGCCACGGTCGCCGTACGGCACGGTCAGATCGTGAGGCTTGATCTCTTCCAGCAGGCCCAGCGCGTCAACGGCAGCGACGATGGCTTTACGCGCGGCAAAACGCTCCAGCTTCTGGAACTCGGCCGGGATATCGCTTGCGTAAACGTCAGACTCTTCGCCTTTCGTGTCAAAGACCTGCGCGCTTTCGCGGATGTCACCGTCGAAGGTCAGGATGTTGATCATCGGCAGGGCGTGACGACGGCCCACTTCGTAGTCGTTGAAGTCGTGCGCCGGGGTGATTTTCACGCAGCCGGTGCCTTTTTCCATGTCGGCGTGTTCGTCGCCCACAATCGGAATACGGCGGTTAACCAGCGGCAGGACCACGAATTTACCGATCAGATCTTTGTAACGTGGATCTTCCGGGTTAACGGCCACGCCGGTATCGCCCAGCAGGGTTTCCGGACGGGTGGTAGCGACCACCAGGTAATCTTTACCGTCTGCGGTTTTTGCGCCGTCGGCCAGTGGATAGCGGATGTGCCACATCGAGCCTTTTGACTCGCGGTTTTCCACTTCCAGGTCAGAGATGGCGGTGCGCAGTTTCGGGTCCCAGTTCACCAGGCGTTTGCCACGGTAAATCAGGTCCTCTTTATACAGACGGACAAACACTTCTTTCACGGCGTTGGAGAGGCCTTCGTCCATGGTGAAGCGCTCGCGCTCCCAGTCCACGGAGTTGCCGAGACGACGCATCTGGCGGGTAATGGTGCCGCCGGATTCTGCCTTCCACTGCCAGATTTTGTCGATGAACGCGTCGCGACCGTAGTCGTGGCGGGTTTTACCTTCTTCAGCGGCAATTTTACGTTCAACCACCATCTGGGTCGCGATACCCGCGTGGTCAGTCCCCGCCTGCCACAGGGTGTTTTTACCCTGCATGCGCTGGTAGCGGATCATGGTGTCCATGATGGTTTGCTGGAAAGCATGACCCATATGCAAACTGCCGGTGACGTTCGGCGGCGGGATCATGATGCAGAAGGACTCTTTGCTTTCATCGCCGTTAGGCTTGAAATAGCCCTGCTGTTCCCAGTGCTCGTAAAGCGGCTGTTCGATATCGCGTGGGTTATATGTCTTTTCCATTATTTCCAGGTTGCCGTATTCAGGTTAAAACCGGCCAGGCGGTACGCTTTATAGCGTTCGCGAGCCAGTTGTTTCAAAGATTCTTCGTGAGGGACAAAGTCTACCACTTCTGTGAAAGCGGTGGCAAAATCTGCAAAGTCTATCCGCAGGCTGATAAGAATATCGCGCGCGCTGCTGTTGCGCTTTTGCGGCCAGGCAATTTCAACCGGCGCACCGCCGCGTGGCCCTTCACCCGATAAGTTGTGCGGGACAAAACTTTCCGGCGGGCGTGCCCACAGCGCTTCATCAAGGCGAATCGCCTGCTGCTCATCTTCACAGGCAATCAACACGCGTTTGCCTTCGCGCCAACGTTCTGCGGCAATGTCACACACCAGTTGTTCTACGGCGCTGAGGCCGTCCTGTTGGGTGGCATTGTCCAGAAGGTAGAACGTTGCATTCTTCATATATGGGGCTTCTTGTCGTGGATTTAAATGCAAAGCCGGGTGGCGCTACGCTTACCCGGCCTACGGTTGAGCGACGTTGTAGGCCGGGTAAGGCGAAGCCGCCACCCGGCGTTTAACATCACTCGTCGCCGTTAAAACCCGCGCGGTTCAGCAGGAACTGCGACAGCAGCGCGACCGGACGACCGGTTGCGCCTTTGGCCTTACCGGAGCGCCACGCGGTGCCTGCGATGTCCAGGTGCGCCCAGTTGTACTTGCGGGTGAAGCGCGAGAGGAAGCAGCCTGCGGTAATCGCTCCGCCAGGACGGCCGCCGATGTTTGCCATATCGGCAAAGTTGGATTCCAGCTGATCCTGGAACTCGTCGGCCAGCGGCAGTCGCCATGCGCGGTCGCCAGCCTGCTCGGACGCTCCGATCAGCTCGTGCGCCAGCGGGTTATGGTTCGACATCAGGCCGGTGATGTGGTGGCCCAGCGCGATGACGCAGGCACCGGTCAGGGTTGCCACGTCTATAACCGCCTCAGGTTCGAAGCGTTCCACGTAGGTCAGCACGTCGCACAGCACCAGACGGCCTTCGGCGTCGGTGTTTAGCACTTCAACGGTCTGGCCGGACATGGTGGTCAGCACGTCACCCGGACGATAGGCGCGGCCACCAGGCATGTTTTCACAGCCCGCCAGTACGCCGATAACGTTAATCGGGAGCTGGAGCTCGGCGACCATCCGCATGACGCCGTATACCGCTGCCGCGCCGCACATATCGTACTTCATCTCGTCCATGCCTTCGGCAGGCTTGATGGAGATACCGCCGGAGTCAAAGGTCAGGCCTTTACCCACCAGCACCACAGGACGCGCGTCCTCGGACGGGTTGCCTTTATATTCGATGACCGACATCAGGGACTCATTCTGGGAGCCGTTACCGACCGCCAGATACGAATGCATGCCCAGCTCTTTCATCTGCTGCTCGCCGATGACGCGGGTAATAACGTTTTTACTGTAAGCATCAGCCAGCTGGCGAGCCTGAGAGGCAAGGTATGCAGCGTTGCAGATGTTTGGCGGCATATTGCCCAGATCTTTTGCGGCTTTGATCCCGGCGGCAATCGCCAGACCGTGCTGGATAGCGCGCTCGCCGCTGGTCAGCTCGCGGCGGGTAGGGACGTTAAAGACCATTTTACGCAGCGGGCGACGCGGCTCGCTTTTGTTGGTCTTCAGCTGATCAAAGCTGTAGAGGCTCTCTTTTGCGGTCTCGACGGCCTGGCGTACTTTCCAGTAGGTGTTGCGGCCTTTAACGTGCAGTTCGGTCAGGAAGCAAACGGCTTCCATCGAGCCGGTATCATTCAGCGTATTTATCGTTTTTTGAATGACCTGCTTATACTGACGCTCATCCAGCTCGCGTTCTTTACCGCAGCCAATCAGCAGAATACGTTCAGACAGTACGTTCGGAACATGGTGCAGCAACAGCGTCTGCCCAGGTTTGCCTTCCAGTTCGCCACGGCGCAGCAGGGCGCTGATATAGCCGTCACTGATCTTATCGAGTTGTTCGGCGATGGGGGAGAGTCGGCGTGGTTCAAAGACGCCCACAACGATGCAGGCACTCCGCTGTTTCTCCGGGCTACCGCTTTTTACACTGAACTCCATGCACTACGCTCCTGAATCTTAAAGACAACGACGGCTGCTACGGATAGAATTGAAACCTTTCGTAACTCATGTCCGCGGTTGTGGTGACTTCGTGTTAATCTTACGTTACTACGGTTTCGACACGTCATGTAATGAGCTGTATCGCGATTCCGCCGGGTTTTTTAATCTTAGCGATGATTTCGACGACTCAAGAGAATAAATGACGTTTAAGCCATGAAACAAGCTAAATTCCTGCAAAAGACGAGTTTTTACGGGCGTATTTAAAGTGATAATCATAAGATATCTGGTGCGGGAGACGCTGAAGAGCCAACTGGCGATCCTCTTTATCCTTCTTCTGATCTTTTTCTGTCAGAAGCTGGTCAAGATCCTCGGCGCGGCGGTTGACGGCGAAATCCCAACGAATCTGGTGCTTTCCCTGCTGGGGTTAGGCGTGCCGGAAATGGCGCAGCTGATCCTGCCGTTAAGCCTTTTCCTCGGCCTGCTGATGACGCTCGGTAAGCTCTATACCGAAAGTGAAATTACGGTGATGCACGCCTGCGGCTTGAGTAAAGCTGTGCTGGTGAAGGCGGCCATGGTGCTGGCACTGTTCACCGGTATTATTGCTGCCGTGAATGTGATGTGGGCGGGGCCCGCCTCCTCCCGGCATCAGGATGAGGTGCTGGCCGAAGCGAAAGCCAACCCGGGACTCGCCGCGTTAGCGCAAGGGCAGTTCCAGCAGGCCAGCGACGGCAACTCTGTGCTGTTTATCGAAAGCGTGAATGGCAACCGGTTTAACGATGTCTTCCTTGCTCAGCTGCGCCCAAAAGGTAACGCTCGCCCCTCCGTGGTGGTGGCGGACTCAGGTCAACTGTCGCAGCGTAAAGATGGCTCTCAGGTCGTGACGCTCAATAAAGGCACACGTTTTGAAGGCACGGCGATGCTGCGCGACTTCCGCATTACCGATTTCCAGAACTATCAGGCGATTGTCGGTCATCAGACCGTTGCGCTCGACCCCACTGATACCGAACAGATGAACATGCGTACTCTGATCGCGACCGACAGCGACCGCGCGCGCGCTGAGCTGCACTGGCGTATCACTCTGGTCTTCACGGTGTTTATGATGGCGCTGATGGTGGTGCCACTGAGCGTGGTGAACCCACGTCAGGGGCGTGTGCTCTCCATGCTGCCCGCCATGCTGCTTTACCTGGTGTTCTTCCTGTTACAAACCTCGATTAAGTCTAACGGTGGCAAAGGTAAGATTGATCCAGCCATCTGGACCTGGGTGGTCAATGGGCTGTATCTGTTGTTGGCAGTGGGGCTTAATGTATGGGATACGGTGCCTGTGCGCAGGATCCGCGCCCGTTTTACGCGTAAAGGAGCCATCTAATGCAGGCATTTGGCGTTCTTGATCGCTATATCGGTAAAACGATTTTTACCACCATCATGATGACGCTTTTCATGCTGGTGTCGCTCTCGGGCATTATCAAATTTGTCGATCAGCTGAAAAAAGCCGGACAGGGCAACTATGACGCGTTGGGCGCGGGGATGTATACCCTGCTCAGCGTGCCAAAAGACGTGCAGATCTTCTTCCCGATGGCGGCTCTGTTGGGGGCGCTGCTGGGTCTGGGGATGCTGGCACAGCGCAGCGAGTTGGTCGTGATGCAGGCGTCAGGCTTCACCCGTATGCAGGTTGCGCTGTCGGTGATGAAAACCGCGATTCCGCTGGTGCTGCTGACCATGGCGATTGGCGAGTGGGTCGCGCCGCAGGGCGAACAGATGGCGCGTAACTATCGTGCGCAGGCCATGTACGGCGGCTCGCTGCTTTCAACGCAGCAGGGGCTGTGGGCGAAAGACGGCAACAACTTCGTCTATATCGAACGTGTGAAAGGTGACGACGAGCTGGGCGGGGTGAGTATTTACGCGTTCAACAACGAGCGCCGCCTGCAGTCGGTTCGTCACGCCTCGTCGGCGAAGTTCGACCACGAGCACAAACAGTGGCGTCTTTCGCAGGTGGATGAATCAAACCTGACCGATCCGAAGCAAATCACCGGTACGCAGACGGTCACTGGCACCTGGAAAACCGACCTGACGCCGGACAAGCTGGGCGTGGTGGCGCTTGATCCTGATGCGCTCTCCATCAGCGGCCTGCATAATTACGTCAAGTACCTGAAGTCGAGCGGCCAGGATGCCGGGCGCTATCAGCTCAATATGTGGAGCAAAATCTTCCAGCCGCTGTCGGTGGCGGTAATGATGCTGATGGCCTTGTCATTTATCTTTGGCCCGCTGCGTAGCGTGCCGATGGGCGTGCGCGTGGTCACCGGGATCAGCTTTGGTTTCGTGTTCTACGTGCTTGACCAGATCTTTGGTCCGCTGACGCTGGTATACGGCATCCCGCCCATCATCGGTGCGCTGCTGCCAAGCGCCAGCTTCTTGCTGATCAGTCTCTGGATGTTGCTGAGACGCTCCTGATAACGCGTCTTTCTCGCTCCCGGATCCCCGGGGGCGAGGCTAATCTCCTGTTTCACCCCGCACTTTTTCTCACAACCTTCCACGCCTCGCCGCGAATTTGAGTATTATTGAGCGATAACGTCGTGAAGGGATCCTCTATGAAGCAAATTCGAATGCTGGCCCAGTATTACGTCGATCTGATGATGAAGCTCGGGCTGGTGCGTTTCTCCATGCTGCTGGCTTTGGCACTGGTCGTCCTGGCAATTGTGGTGCAAATGGCCGTGACCATGGTTCTGCATGGCCAGGTCGAGAGCATCGACGTCATCCGCTCCATTTTCTTTGGCCTGTTAATTACGCCGTGGGCGGTCTATTTCCTCTCTGTGGTGGTGGAACAACTGGAGGAGTCTCGCCAGCGCCTGTCAAAGCTGGTTGATAAGCTGGAGGAGATGCGCGAGCGCGATCTTAAGCTCAACGTCCAGCTCAAAGACAATATCGCCCAGTTGAATCAGGAAATTACTGACCGCGAGAAGGCTGAAGCCGAGCGTCAGACCACGCTTGAGCAGCTCAAAATTGAGATGAAGGAGCGCGAAGTCACGCAGATCCAGCTCGAGCAGCAATCCTCTTTCCTGCGTTCTTTCCTTGATGCCTCGCCAGATCTGGTGTTCTACCGAAACGAAGATAAAGAGTTCTCCGGCTGTAACCGCGCGATGGAGCTGCTGACCGGGAAAAGTGAAAAACAGCTGGTGAACCTGAAGCCGCAGGACGTTTACTCCGAGGAGGCGGCCGCCAAGGTGATGGAGACCGACGAAAAGGTGTTCCGCCACAACGTCTCACTGACCTACGAACAATGGCTGGACTACCCGGACGGGCGTAAGGCCTGCTTTGAGATCCGCAAGGTGCCGTACTACGACCGCGTGGGTAAACGTCACGGTCTGATGGGGTTTGGTCGCGATATCACCGAGCGTAAGCGCTATCAGGACGCGCTGGAACGCGCCAGCCGCGATAAGACCACCTTTATCTCCACCATCAGCCACGAGCTGCGTACGCCGCTCAACGGTATTGTGGGGCTGAGCCGTATTTTGCTCGACACCGACCTGACCGCTGAGCAGGAAAAATACCTTAAAACGATCCACGTTTCTGCGGTTACGCTGGGCAATATCTTCAACGATATTATCGACATGGATAAGATGGAGCGCCGCAAGGTACAGCTCGATAACCAGCCGGTAGACTTCACCGGCTTCCTGGCAGACCTGGAAAACCTCTCCGGCCTTCAGGCGCAGCAAAAAGGGCTGAGCTTCGTGATGGAGCCAACCCTGCCGTTGCCGCACAAAGTGGTGACGGACGGCACGCGCCTGCGGCAGATCCTGTGGAACCTCATCAGCAACGCGGTGAAATTTACCCCGCACGGGGGCCGCGTCGCGGTGCGTATTCGCAATGAAGAAGGGGACATGCTGCGCTTTGAGGTAGAAGACTCGGGGATCGGCATCCCGCAGGAGGAGCAGGATAAAATCTTTGCCATGTATTATCAGGTCAAAGACAGCCAGGGCGGCAAGCCCGCGACGGGTACCGGCATTGGTCTGGCCGTCTCAAAACGTCTGGCGAAGAGCATGGGAGGAGATATCACCGTCTCCAGCCAGCCGGGTAAAGGCTCGACCTTCACCCTGACGGTCCATGCGCCAGCGGTGGCCGAAGAGGTCGAAGACACGTTTGAAAGTGACGATATGCCGCTGCCGGCGCTGCACGTTTTGCTGGTGGAAGACATTGAGCTGAACGTGATTGTCGCCCGCTCGGTGCTGGAAAAACTCGGTAACAGCGTGGACGTCGCCATGACCGGTAAAGCCGCGCTGGAGATGTTCACACCGGGGGAATATGACCTCGTTCTGCTGGATATCCAGCTGCCGGACATGACCGGCCTGGACATCTCCCGCGAGCTGACCCGCACCTATGCGGCGGAAGATCTGCCGCCGCTGGTTGCGCTGACGGCGAACGTGCTGAAGGATAAAAAAGAGTACCTCGATGCCGGTATGGATGATGTGCTCAGCAAGCCGCTGGCGGTGCCTGCCCTGACCGCCATGATCAAGAAGTTCTGGGATACCCGAGATGAAGAGGAGAGCACCATGACGTCTGTTGATAGCGCGAAAGCCCAAACGATACTGGATACTGCCATGCTGGAGCAGTATATCGATTTGGTCGGACCTAAGCTGATTACCGATGGCCTGGCCATATTTGAGAAAATGATGCCGGGCTATCTGAGCGTGCTCGAGTCCAACCTGACCGCGCGGGATCAAAAAGGCATTGTCGAGGAAGGGCATAAAATCAAAGGTGCCGCCGGTTCGGTCGGCCTGCGCCATCTGCAGCAGCTTGGCCAGCAGATCCAGTCGCCGGATCTTCCTGCCTGGGAAGATAATGTGGCTGAATGGGTTGAAGAGATGAAACAGGAGTGGCAAAACGATGTGGCGGTGCTGAAAGCCTGGGTGGACGCCAGAAAAAAATGACCCCGGCTTAACCGGGGTGCGCGAATACTGCGCCAACACCAGGGAAATCGTGGCTGCGCCGGATTTTTTGTGTTGTTTTCGCATGGACGCCGCCTGAATATTTAGGCCGCACGCAGATAAGATAGCAAATCTTAAATGATTTGTTACATGAATCAGTGAAATGTGTGAAGCATAGCGTTTTAATCAAAATTATTAATGTGCTTCAGTACGTTGCAAAGAAGGATCCTCAAGATGAAAAAAATAGGTGTTGTGCTGAGTGGCTGCGGTGTTTACGACGGTTCGGAGATCCATGAAGCGGTATTAACCCTTCTGGCGCTCTCCCGCCAGGGCGCTGAGGTGGTCTGCTTTGCGCCGGATAAAAGCCAGGCGGATGTGATCAATCATCTCACCGGCGAACCGATGGCGGAAAGCCGTAACGTGCTGATTGAAGCGGCGCGCATCGCCCGTGGGGATATTCATCCGCTGGGGCAGGCAGACGCGTCACAGCTCGATGCGTTAATCGTGCCGGGAGGCTTTGGTGCGGCCAAAAATCTCAGCACCTTCGCTGCCCAGGGGGCGGAGTGCCATGTCGATCCCGATTTACGCTCCCTCGCCAGGGCAATGCATGCGGCGGGTAAACCGCTGGGCTTTATCTGTATTGCGCCCGCGATGCTGCCGAAAATCTTTGATTTCCCGCTGCGTCTGACCATCGGGACCGATATCGATACGGCCGACCTTATCGAAGAGATGGGGGGCGAACATGTTCCTTGCCCGGTGGACGACATCGTGGTCGATGAAGAGAACAAGATTATCACCACGCCCGCGTACATGCTGGCGCAGAGTATCGCTGAGGCCGCCACGGGCATTGATAAGCTGGTGGATCGGGTGCTGGTTCTGAGCGAATGAAGCGTAAATGGGGAGCAGGCGCATGGGTGAAACGCATCCTGGTGCGCATCGTGGTGGTGCTGGCGGTTTTCTGGGGCGGCGGGATTGCCCTGTTCAGCATCGTACCGGTACCTTTCTCCGCCGTCATGGTCGAACGGCAGCTGAGTGCCTGGCTCACCGGGGATTTTGGCTACGTTGCACACTCTGATTGGGTGAGCACGGAGGCGATTTCGCCGTGGATGGGGCTGGCGGTGATGGCGGCAGAAGATCAGAAATTCCCGGAGCACTGGGGTTTTGACGTGGCGGCGATCGAAAAGGCGCTTGCTCATAACGAACGCCATGAGAACCGGGTGCGCGGCGCATCGACGATATCGCAGCAAACCGCGAAAAATCTCTTTTTGTGGGATGGCCGTAGCTGGGTGAGAAAAGGGCTGGAGGCTGGGCTGACGCTGGGCATTGAAACTGTCTGGAGTAAAAAGCGTATTTTGACCGTCTATCTCAATATCGCAGAATTCGGTGACGGCGTGTTTGGCGTGGAGGCCGCTTCACAACGTTATTTCAATAAGCCCGCAAGCCGGTTAAGTATGTCTGAAGCGGCGCTGCTGGCTGCCGTCCTGCCGAATCCGATCCGCTTTAAAGCAAACGCGCCGACAGGGTATGTGCGTAGCCGTCAGGCGTGGATCATGCGGCAGATGCGCCAGCTGGGTGGGGAAGGGTTTATGGAGCGTAACAAGCTTATGTAGGGCGGGGCAGCAACGCTCCACCCGCCTTTGCGCTGAGGGTTAGTCTTCGTCAAACCCAGCGTTAAACAGTGCAATCACCGCGGCCAGCGCTTCTTCTTCCTGCGGGCCGGTGGCCTCCACCTCAATCTGACGACCTTTGGCAGAATCCAGCATCAGCAACGCAATCACGCTGTTGGCTTCTGCCTCGGTCCCCTCATCGTTGCGCAGCAACACCTCTGCGTCAAAGCCCTGCATCAGTTCAAACAGCTTCATCGCCGGACGGGCGTGCATACCCAGCTTATTGGTGATCTCAACGGTCTGTTTTACGGTCATGTTTTACGTTTTTCCAGCGTGCGATGACGGGACTGAACGTTCTTGCCGCGTGAGCGGAAGTAATCGGCCAGCTGCTCGGCAATATAAACCGAGCGATGTTTACCGCCGGTACAGCCAATCGCCACCGTCAGGTAGCTACGGTTGTTGGTCTCCAGCATAGGTAACCATAGCTCAAGGTAGCTTCGCGTCTGGTAGATAAAATTGTGAACTTCTGTGTGTCTGTCGAGGAACGCCGCGACGGGCTTATCCAGACCGGTCATTGGACGCAGTTTGGGATCCCAGTGGGGGTTCGGCAGGAAGCGCACGTCGAAGACATAATCCGCGTCGATCGGAATACCGTGCTTAAAGCCGAAGGATTCGAATACCATTGTCAGTTCACGCTCGCGTTTGCCCAGTAGACGGGTACGCAGCATCTCTGCCAGCTCGTGGACGGACATTTCGGAGGTGTCGACAATCAGGTCGGCGCGGGAGCGCAGCGGCTCCAGCAGGTCGCTCTCCTGATCGATGGCGCTTTCCAGGGAGAGATTTTTACTGGAGAGCGGGTGCAAACGACGCGTGTCGCTGTAGCGACGGATCAGCGTGTTACGGTCGGCGTCAAGGAACAGCAGCTGAGGCGAGAAAGCCTCCGGCAGGTTGCTCATCGCCTGCTCAAACACTTCCGGTGACTCTGGCATGTTGCGGACGTCGATACTCACTGCCGCCGAGATCTGCCTGTCCGCGAGCGTTTGGGCCAGCTCGGGCAAGAGCACCACCGGCAGGTTATCTACGCAGTAAAAGCCCATATCTTCCAGCGCGCGCAGGGCGACGGATTTCCCCGACCCTGAACGACCGCTGACGATCATCAACACCATGTTCCGTTTCTCCTCAGGGCAACAGATGTGAAGGCCATCTCCCGGTTATGCATCATCCTGATTGCCTTCTGCTTCAGTGATAATTTGATACAGCTCCTCATCACTTTGGGCTGAGCGCAGTCGACGGCAAATGGTTTTATCGGCCAGCCGCTTAGCAACCAGTGACAGCGTATGCAGATGGGTTTTCGTCTGATCGGCTGGCACCAGCAGGGCGAAGAGGAGATCGACCGGCTGATTATCAATGGCATCGAACGCGATGGGCGTTTCGAGCTGCACAAACACGCCGACGGCACGCAGGGTGTCTTCTTCCAGCTTGCCGTGCGGGATCGCGATGCCGTTGCCGATACCGGTACTGCCCATTTTTTCACGGGTCAGAATCGCTTCAAATACCAGCTGCGGCGGCAGGCCCAACTGCTTTGCGGCCAGCTCACTGATAATCTCCAGCGCACGTTTCTTGCTCTGGCAGTGAACGCCACTGCGGGTACATTCCTGGTTCAGGACATTGCTCAATTGAAGAGCGGAATCGTTGTTCATCATAATTTCACCTAAGCGCTAACTGTACAAATGGCCTGTTGTGTTTCACAACAGGCCTTCCTGCACCCGTTAACTGCCCGGACAATTAGTGTTGTTTCAGTTTATCTTTATGTTTATTGAGCTGTCGTGCAAGCTTATCAATCAAGCCGTCGATAGCCGCGTACATGTCTTGCCCTTCCGCACTCGCATGCAGTTCACCCCCGTTTACGTGCAGGGTGGCATCCGAGATATGAGTCACTTTCTCCACTTTCAACACAATATAGACCTGGTTGATCCTTTCGAAATACTGCTCTAATTTCGCGAACTTCGTGTTCAGGAAATCGCGCAGGGCCTCAGTAATTTCGACGTTTTGTCCAGTGATGTTGAGCTGCATAGTGTCTTCCTTATCGGTTGAGTCAGACCAGTTGTTTACGCTGGTTAGACGGCGGAATGGATAAAGACTCTCGGTACTTCGCAACGGTACGACGAGCCACCATAATACCCTGATCGGAGAGAAGGGTGGTCAACTTACTGTCGCTCAGTGGCTTCGCGGGGTTTTCCGCGGCGATCAACTTCTTCACCAGTGCACGGATTGCCGTTGACGAGGCTTCGCCGCCGCCTTCGGTATTCACATGGCTGGAGAAGAAATACTTAAGCTCAAAAATACCGCGTGGGCTGTGCAGATACTTCTGCGTGGTCACACGGGAAATGGTTGATTCATGCATCTCGACGGCCTGGGCGATATCCGCCAGCACCATCGGCTTCATAAATTCTTCGCCCTGTTCGAAGAACGCCTGCTGCTGCTCGACAATACAGCGGCTTACGCGCAGTAGCGTATCATTTCGGCTCTCCAGACTTTTGATTAACCATCGCGCTTCCTGAAGGTTGCTACGAATATATTGATTGTCGGAGTCGTTGCGAACGCTGGTGCACATGGAGGCGTACTGCTGGTTAATTTGCAAACGAGGGATGCTGTCTGAATTCAGTTCAACCACCCAGCGACCGTTATGCTTTCGCACCAGCACATCAGGGATCACGTATTCCGGTTCGCTGGTCTGGATCGACTGGCCGGGGCGCGGATCGAGGGACTGAATGACATTCACCGCCTCTTTCAGCACCTCTTCTTTCAGACGCGTGACGCGCATCAGCGAACGGAAGTCATGGTTGGCGAGCAGATCCAGATGATCGCTGATGATTAAGCGGGCTTCGTCGATCCACGGCGTCTCTTTGGCGAACTGCGAAAGCTGGATAAGCAGGCAGTCGCGCAGATCTTTCGCCGCCACACCGACCGGGTCGAAGCGCTGGATGCGCTTTAACACGGCTTCAATTTCTTCCAGCTCAACGTCTTCGTCGCCGATGCTTTCCAGAATGTCGTCCAGCGTGACGGTCAGATAGCCTGTGTCATCCACGGCATCGACAATGGAGGTCGCAATGGCGCGATCGGTATCGGAGAACGGCGTAAGCTCCACCTGCCACATCAGGTAATCCTGCAGAGACTGGGTGGTTTCGCCCTGGTAGACCGGCAGCTCGTCGTCCTGGTAGTCTGCACGCGTTCCGGAAGGGGTACCGGCGGTGTAGAGTTCATCCCAGCTGGCATCCAGCGGAAGCTCGTCCGGCATCTCTTTTTGTTCGAGCGCCTCAACGGTGTCGAGCATTTCTGCGTCTTGCGTTTGCTGGGTGTCTACCTCGTCATGAAGATCGGTTTGCTCCAGCAACGGATTGCTGTCCAGCGCCTGCTGGAGCTCCTGCTGAAGTTCTAACGTGGACAGCTGCAGCAGACGGATCGCCTGCTGGAGCTGCGGCGTCATCGCCAGTTGCTGGCTCAGCCTTAATTGCAAACCTTGCTTCATATTCAGAGCATTTTTCTCCGGTTCGGCGCTACGTTGCCTCTACCCTATCAGAGTCTGAAGTCTTCCCCAAGGTACACGCGCTTAACATGCTCATCCTGGAGGATTTGCTGCGGCGTACCGTGGGCAATCAGATGGCCCTGGCTAACAATGTAGGCGCGTTCGCAGACGGCCAGCGTTTCACGGACGTTATGGTCAGTGATGAGTACGCCAAGCCCGCTATCGCGCAGGTGCTCAATAATGCGTTTGATATCAATAACGGAAATGGGGTCAACGCCCGCGAAAGGTTCATCAAGCAGGATGAATTTCGGGTTAGCGGCCAGCGCACGTGCAATCTCAACGCGGCGACGTTCACCGCCAGAGAGCGCCTGACCGAGGCTGTCGCGAAGATGTTCAATGTGGAACTCTTCCATCAGCTCGTTCGCGCGGTCGGTGCGCTGCTCGCTGGTCAGATCGTCACGGATCTGCAGCACGGCCATCAGGTTATCGAAGACGCTTAAGCGACGGAAGATTGACGCTTCCTGCGGCAGGTAGCCGATACCACGGCGCGCACGCGCGTGCAGCGGCAGCAGGCTGATGTCTTCATCGTCGATGATAATGTTACCTGCATCGCGCGGCACAATACCGACCACCATGTAGAAGGTGGTGGTTTTACCTGCACCGTTAGGGCCAAGCAGGCCCACAATTTCGCCGGAGTTGACGGTCAGACTGACATCTTCGACGACGCGGCGGCCTTTATACGCTTTCGCGAGGTTTTTAGCAGTTAATGTTGCCATAACGAATTAGTTACTCTTCTTCTGTGCCGGGGCCTGGCCTTTGCCTTTATCCTGCAGCTGCGAAGGCACAAGCACGGTGGTGACGCGTTTCCCTTTCTCGCTGGTGGCCTGCATTTTCTGCTCTTTCACCAGGTAGGTGATCTTGTCGCCGGTAATGTTGCTGTCCAGCTGTTCCAGATAGGCGTTACCGGTCAGGATAACCAGATCCTTCGCCAGCTCGTAATGCATATGCGAGGCGCGGCCTTTTACCGGTTTGCCGTTGTCCTGCATCTGGTAGAAGGTGGCAGGGTTACCGTAACCATCAATGATCTCTTTACCCTGCTCGCCGCCAGGGCGGGTGACCACCACTTTGTCGGCGTTAATTTTAATGGTGCCCTGGGTCATGACGACGTTGCCCGTAAAGGTGACGACGTTACCCTGCATATCAAGCGACTGGGCGTCAGACTCGATATGGATCGGCTGTTCGGTATCGCCAGTCACAGCGAGCGCGGGAAGACTGGCGGCCAGCAGTGCGCTGGCGATAAGTACTTTAAGGCTGAGTTTGTTTGTTTTGAATTTCATAGGAGGTTCTAACCTTTTCAATCAGCTCGGCGTTTTTGCTGCGTAAGTTCCCGCGCATTCTCAAACCGCTGGAATTAAATGTCGTGCCGTACAATGTGACCAGATCCTGAGATGTCACGTCCTGGGTAACCAGGTTGATCTGGGCGTTATCCGTGGTAATTCTGCGCAGTTGAGCATCAGCGGTCAGGGCGATGACCTCAACATGGCCATACAGATAAAGCATACGGTCATTCGTCAGTTTTGCGCGGTCAGACTTGATTGACCACGTCGGGACTTTATCCGTATCAAAGGTGGTCATCACCGGTTTGGTAAACCACGAGACCCCATCATCTGAGAAATATTCAACGTGCTGGGCAATCAGGCGATAGTTCAGCGCACCTTCCGGGCTATATACCACGGTATCGCTGTGATCGCTTTTGTAGGTTGGATCGCTTGTGTTGACCGTATCCGGTTGCGTATCGTCACGGTCAGCGAGATTCACGCCAATCAGTACCAGTACGACAAGCGTCAGCAGAATGATAACCCAACGTCTGGTTTTACTCATATCGATTGCCCTTTGGCCTCATCAAGCTTGTCCTGCGCCAGCAGAAGCAGATCGCAGACTTCACGTACGGCACCGCGGCCACCGTTAATGTGAGTAACATAGTCAGCGCGCGGAATAAGCAGCGGATGGGCGTCGGCAACGGCGATACTCAGCCCCACCTCTGACATGACCGGCCAGTCAATCAAATCGTCGCCCACGTAGGCAACGTTTTCCGGCGCGACAGCCAGTTTCCCAAGTAAATCCCTGAAGGCCATCATTTTGTCAGACTGCCCCTGATAGAGGTGGGTAATCCCCAGCGTTTCGCAGCGATCTTCTACCAGTTTAGCTTTCCGTCCTGTGATGATAGCAACTTCAATGCCCGACGTGAGGGCACAGCGAATGCCGTAGCCGTCGCGTACGTTAAATGCTTTCAGCTCTTCGCCGTTATTGCCCATATAAATCAGGCCGTCGGAGAGCACACCGTCCACATCGAGGATCAACAGGCGAATATTTTTCGCCTTTGCCATCATGTGGGTACTGACCGGGCCATAACAGGTTGCAAGGGATGCACCCGCATTACTCATTGTCTTATCCTTCATTACACTACGCCCGCGCGCAGCAGATCATGCATATGTACCACACCCAGCAGTTGGTCGCCATCGGCAACCATCACTGAGGTAATATGACGGGACTGCATCAGGTTGAGCACTTCAACCGCCAGCGTGCCGGGACGCACGCGGATGCCGCCTGACGTCATGACGTCGGCAATGCCCAGCGTGCGGACATCCACACCCATATCAAACACGCGGCGCAAGTCTCCATCGGTGAAGATCCCCTGGATTTTCATCAGGTCATCGCAGATAACCGTCATCCCCAGATTTTTTCGCGTGATTTCCAGTAACGCATCGCGCAGTGAGGCCTCTTTGCTTACGTGAGGGATCTCATCGCCGGTGTGCATAATATCGTTTACCCGCAGCAGCAGCTTACGCCCCAGCGCGCCTCCGGGATGAGAAAGGGCGAAATCTTCGGGCGTAAAGCCGCGTGCTTCCAGTAGCGCAACGGCAAGCGCGTCGCCCATGACTAACGCCGCGGTGGTGCTGGAGGTCGGTGCCAGACCCAGCGGGCAGGCTTCTTTCGGCACTTTCACGCACAGGTGGATATCGGCGGCGCGCGCCATGCTGCTCTCCGGACGGCTGGTCATGCAAATCAGGGGCACCTGCAGCCGCTTCAGAACCGGGATCAGCGCTAAAATCTCGTTGGACTCGCCCGAGTTCGACAGGGCGATCACGACGTCCTGCGGCGTGACCATACCCAGGTCGCCGTGTGCGGCCTCACCAGGATGGACAAAAAAGGACGAGGTGCCGGTGCTGGCAAAGGTCGCCGCCATTTTGCGCCCAATGTGGCCGGATTTGCCCATACCCATCACCACGACTTTACCGGCACAGTAGAACATCTTCTCACAGGCCAGACTAAAATCCTGATTAATGTACTGATCTAACTGCGCCAGGCCTTCACGTTCAATCTCCAGAACGTCTTTACCTGCTTTCTGAAAGTCAAAACCCGGCTGCAATTCTATTTGCGACATAATGCGTTTCCGTTTACCCAGAGAGAAGAGGCGAAAGCCAGTACAGCATCGCCATCCATACGATAAAACCACCCGTCAGCAGCGCGCCTGCGCCTTTACCAATCTGTCGTTGCTTGCGCCAGCAGAGCAGGGCAAATATCACGCTCACCAGCAGCATCACGCCGTAATCGCGCGAGAAGACCATCGGGTTAAACGGCCCCGGCGCAATCAGCGCCGGCAAACCCGTGACAATCGCGATATTGAAAATGTTCGAGCCGATGATATTGCCTATCGCGATATCATCTTCGCCTTTACGCGCGCCCGCAATGGCGGTGGCGAGTTCCGGCAAGCTGGTCCCGATGGCGATCACCGTCAGGCCAATTGTCAGTTCGCTCATCGCGAAGTAATTTGCCAGCACGGTCGCGTTATCCACCACCATACGCGTGGCCATTGGCATGATGATCAGCGCGACGCCCAGCCACAGCAGGGCGACGGGTAACGTCCCCTCACGCGGCAGTTCAGCGATGTGCTCACGCGTGAGGGTGTCATTTCCTTGTTTCTCGGCGTTACGGGCAATTTTAACGCTATACAGCAGCCAAATCGCGGCCAGCGCGAGCAGGAAAATGCCGTCATCAATGCTCAACACACCGTCGTGCAGCACGTAGCCAGCCAGCAGGCTTACGACTAACATTAGCGGCAGTTCGCGGCGCAGAACATCAGAATGTACGCGAAATGGATGCAGCAGGGCGGCTAAGCCTAAAATGAGTAAAATGTTGACGATGTTTGAGCCAATCGCCGTGCCAATCGCCAGATCAACCTGGCCATGCAGCGATGCCGAGACCGAAACGATGATTTCCGGAAGAGAGGTTCCGACGCTAACCACCGTCATCCCAATGACGATAGGCGGGACGCCCATCAACCGGCACAGGATTGATGCGGCAAACACCAAACGGTCAGCACTGTAGACCACCAAAAGTAAACCAATAATTAACAGTGCTGTTGCTAAAAGCATCAAAAGTCCTTTCTTCAGGTATACTCGCCGGTCCACCGCGCAAAAATTATTGTGGGCGCTGCATACAGTCTGAGGCGTAACGAATTCCTAATTTTGACTTTATGCGCCGGAAAAGTAAAACAAATGCCAGCTTTCGCTAACCTCCACGGCTAATATTCTGTAAAAATGTGGGGTTTAGGGCTGATTTAGGCTTCATGCAAACGTGAAGCACGGTAAGAAAGGAACCATAAATGAGCCAAACGATGGCGAATTTAGTCGATGTCCGTGGCGTCAGTTTCTCTCGCGGCAACCGATTGATATTTGAAGATATTTCTCTGACTGTCCCGCGAGGCAAGATCACTGCCATCATGGGGCCATCCGGGATCGGTAAAACGACGCTGCTGCGGTTGATCGGTGGGCAAATTCCACCTGACGGCGGCGAAATCCTCTTCGACGGTGAAAACGTCCCGGCAATGTCACGTTCGCGTTTGTATACTGTCCGCAAACGGATGAGCATGCTTTTTCAGTCCGGGGCGCTGTTCACCGATATGAACGTCTTTGATAACGTAGCCTATCCGCTGCGTGAGCATACGAGCCTGCCGCCTGAGTTGCTGAAAAGCACGGTGATGATGAAGCTTGAGGCCGTTGGGCTTCGCGGAGCCGCCAAATTAATGCCGTCGGAGCTGTCTGGTGGGATGGCCCGCCGTGCCGCATTAGCGCGCGCTATCGCCTTAGAGCCTGATTTGATCATGTTCGACGAGCCGTTTGTCGGACAGGACCCCATTACCATGGGCGTGCTGGTGAAGTTAATTTCTGAGTTAAACAGCGCGCTCGGTGTAACCTGCATCGTGGTGTCACACGACGTGCCGGAAGTGCTGAGCATTGCTGATTACGCCTACATAGTGGCAGACAAAAGGATCGTCGCGCACGGCAGCGCTCAGGCGCTGCAGGAAAATTGCGATCCGCGCGTGCGGCAGTTCCTCGACGGTATTGCGGACGGGCCTGTCCCGTTCCACTATCCGGCGGGTGATTATCGTGACGATTTACTGGGAATAGGGAGTTAAGCCACTCATGCTGTTAAATGCGTTGGCCGCTCTTGGACACCGTGGCATAAAAACCATCAGGACGTTCGGGCGTGCCGGATTGATGTTATTCAACGCGCTGGTCGGCAAACCGGAATTCCGCAAGCATGCGCCGCTGCTGGTGCGGCAGCTCTATAACGTCGGCGTACTGTCGATGGTTATCATCATCGTTTCCGGTCTGTTTATCGGCATGGTGCTTGGGCTGCAGGGTTACCTGGTTTTGACGACCTACAGTGCGGAAACGAGCCTCGGGATGCTGGTGGCCCTGTCCCTGCTGCGTGAGCTCGGGCCGGTGGTGGCCGCGTTGCTGTTTGCCGGACGTGCCGGCTCGGCATTAACCGCCGAAATTGGCCTGATGCGCGCCACCGAGCAGCTCTCCAGCATGGAGATGATGGCGGTCGATCCGCTGCGCCGCGTGATCTCTCCCCGCTTCTGGGCGGGAGTCATTTCGTTACCGCTGCTGACTATTCTTTTTGTCGCCGTCGGGATTTGGGGCGGTTCGCTGGTCGGCGTGCACTGGAAAGGGATCGACGCCGGGTTCTTCTGGTCCGCGATGCAGGACGCCATCGACCTGCGGATGGATCTGATCAACTGCCTGATTAAGAGCCTGGTATTTGCCGTTACGGTTACCTGGATTGCGTTGTTCAATGGTTACGACGCAATCCCTACGTCGGCGGGCATTAGCCGCGCGACAACACGTACTGTCGTTCATTCGTCGCTGGCCGTACTGGGTCTGGATTTTGTGCTCACCGCACTGATGTTTGGGAATTGAGTTCATGCAAACGAGAAAAAATGAAATTTGGGTCGGCGTATTTCTGCTTCTGGCGCTTCTGGCAGCACTCTTCATCTGCCTGCGAGCGGCGGATATCACCTCTATCCGGACTGAACCGACTTACCGTGTTTATGCCACCTTCGATAACATCGGCGGCCTGAAAGCGCGTTCACCGATCCGCATCGGTGGCGTGGTGATTGGCCGCGTGGCGGATATCACGCTTGACGAGAAAACCTATCTGCCGCGCGTCGCGATGGATATCGAAGAGCGTTACAACCACATTCCCGATACCAGTTCGCTTTCCATTCGTACCTCGGGGCTGCTGGGTGAACAATATCTGGCACTTAACGTTGGTTTCGAAGATCCCGAGCTGGGAACGACTATCCTTAAAGATGGCAGCGTGATTCAGGATACGAAATCCGCCATGGTGCTGGAGGATATGATTGGTCAATTCCTTTACAACAGTAAAGGGGATGATAAAAAGTCTGACGCTGCCCCTGCGCAGAGTGAGGACCCTACCAATGTCGCACCGACGCCTGGTGCAGCGAATTAATATCAGGAGAAGTCATTCATGTTTAAACGACTATTAATGGTTGCCATGCTGGTCATCGCCCCTCTTACCGCAGCCCACGCGGCGGATCAGAGCAACCCGTACAAACTGATGGATGAGGCCGCGAAGAAAACCTTCGATCGTCTTAAAAACGAACAGCCAAAAATTCGCGCCAACCCTGACTATCTTCGCGATGTGGTCGATCAGGAACTGCTGCCGTACGTGCAGATCAAATACGCGGGTGCGCTGGTGCTGGGTCGCTATTACAAAGATGCTACCCCTGCGCAGCGTGAAGCCTACTTTGCCGCATTCCGTGAATACCTGAAGCAGGCATATGGTCAGGCGCTGGCGATGTACCACGGCCAGACGTACCAGATCGCCCCGGAGCAACCGCTGGGTGATGCCACGATTGTGCCTATTCGTGTCACTATCATCGATCCCAATGGCCGTCCGCCGGTTCGCCTGGATTTCCAGTGGCGTAAAAACAGCCAGACCGGTAACTGGCAGGCCTATGACATGATCGCCGAAGGCGTAAGCATGATCACCACTAAACAGAACGAGTGGAGCGATCTGCTGCGCACCAAGGGCATTGATGGCCTGACTGCACAGCTTCAGTCTATCTCTCGTCAGAAAATTTCCCTGGACGAGAAGAAGTAATGACGCAGCAACTTAGCTGGTCGCGTGAAGGTGAAACGTTGAAGCTTAAGGGTGAGCTGGACCAGGATCTGCTCAACCCGCTTTGGGACGCGCGCGATGACGCGATGAAGGGCGTGACGCTGATTGATTTGAACAGCGTCACCCGCGTGGATACCGCCGGTGTTGCGATGCTGGCACATCTTGTCGCCGTAGGGAAAAAGCACGGAACGCAAGTCCGGCTTGCTGGCGCGAGCGACAATGTTGTGACCCTTGCGCAGCTCTACAATTTGCCCGACGACGTTTTACCTCGCTAACATTTTCAGTGCGTTACTTCCGAAAGCCCCGACAGTTTCACCGTCGGGGCTTTTTGCTTGTTTAAGACAACGCCACTTTGCTCTAAGATGTTGGGCTTGTTTTCACAATCAGATGATAAAGACCCCATGGAAAATAATGAAATCCAGACTGTGCTGATGAATGCACTCTCCCTTCAGGAAGCCCACGTCTCTGGCGATGGCAGTCACTTCCAGGTTATTGCTGTGGGTGAGATCTTCGACGGTATGAGTCGTGTGAAGAAACAGCAGGCTGTGTATGCGCCGCTGATGGAATACATTGCGGACAACCGCATCCACGCCCTGTCGATTAAAGCGTTCACCCCGCAAGAGTGGGCACGCGATCGCAAACTAAACGGTTTCTAAGCTGCGGGCGACAGCCCGCAGCACGGTTGAATTTATAAGAGAGCAAACAATGGACAAATTTCGTGTACAGGGGCCAACGCGTCTCCAGGGCGAAGTCACTATTTCCGGCGCCAAAAACGCCGCGCTGCCTATCCTCTTTGCGGCGCTGCTCGCCGAAGAGCCGGTAGAGATCCAGAACGTACCGAAGCTGAAAGATATCGACACGACCATGAAGTTGCTTGCTCAACTGGGTACTAAGGTGGAGCGCAATGGTTCCGTCTGGATCGACGCCAGCCAGGTTAACAACTTCTCCGCGCCCTATGATCTGGTGAAAACCATGCGTGCCTCCATCTGGGCGCTTGGTCCGCTGGTGGCGCGTTTTGGCCAGGGACAGGTTTCCCTGCCGGGCGGCTGCGCGATTGGTGCTCGTCCGGTCGATCTGCACATCTTTGGCTTAGAGAAGCTGGGCGCAGAGATCAAGCTTGAAGAAGGTTACGTTAAGGCATCCGTGAACGGTCGTCTGAAAGGCGCGCACATCGTCATGGACAAAGTGAGCGTGGGCGCAACGGTGACCATTATGTCTGCGGCAACGCTGGCGGAAGGCACCACCATCATCGAAAACGCCGCACGCGAGCCGGAAATTGTGGATACCGCAAACTTCCTCGTGGCGCTGGGCGCGAAAATTTCAGGTCAGGGCACCGATCGCATCACCATTGAGGGCGTAGAGCGCCTGGGCGGCGGCGTGTACCGCGTGCTGCCGGACCGTATCGAAACCGGTACCTTCCTGGTGGCCGCTGCGATTTCCGGCGGGAAAATCACCTGCCGCAATGCACAGCCAGATACTCTGGACGCCGTGCTGGCGAAACTGCGTGATGCGGGCGCCGATATCGAAATTGGTGAAGACTGGATCAGCCTGGACATGCACGGCAATCGCCCTAAAGCGGTCAACGTGCGTACCGCTCCGCACCCGGCTTTCCCGACCGATATGCAGGCGCAGTTCACCCTGCTGAACCTGGTGGCCGAAGGGACGGGCTTTATTACCGAGACCATCTTTGAAAACCGCTTTATGCACGTACCGGAACTGATCCGTATGGGCGCGCATGCGGAAATCGAAAGCAATACGGTGATCTGCCACGGCGTTGAAAAACTGTCTGGTGCGCAGGTGATGGCAACCGATCTGCGTGCGTCTGCAAGCCTGGTGCTGGCAGGTTGTATTGCGGAAGGGACTACCGTTGTCGATCGTATCTACCATATCGATCGCGGCTATGAGCGTATTGAAGATAAACTGCGCGCGCTGGGTGCAAATATCGAGCGTGTGAAGGGCGAGTAATCGTTCCGGCAGCCCCCTGCCAGAGATGGTCGGGGGATTGCTGTTCCTGTCAAAATGCGCGTGTTACCTCAACAGCGCTTCACGTCGTTTTTTTCTGGCGCATCATGCGCGTTCTGTCGATAAACTCATGGGTAACGGGATCGTGGTAGCGTGAAGGCCAGATTACCCACGGCTGGGTGTCCAGCGCGGTGGCGATAATCAATTCACCCTTAGGCCATGGTCGGGTCAGTGCGTTCGCCAGTGTGGAAGAACTGAGCCCGTTGCGACGCGACTCTGCAGCCAGAGATGTCCCTTTTTTGCGAAGTGCTGCAATAATATCAGCCGAATGCCAGTCGATAAATTTCGTATCCATTGAAGCTGTCCTTGTGTTCATGTTCACCCATGCCATTTCTCCTGAAATGACGGGGTTACTATACCGTCTTCGAACAGCGGTTCTAAAAAGTTCGAGTTACTGGAAGCAATATTCAGAATAAGACATGACTTTATTCATGCGGCCTGTAAACCGATGATTTAACGTGAAAATGGAGTTTTTAAGAACGTACTGGAAGCTCCCTGCGCGGCGGCAGGGAGCCCGGGGAAGAGGATTAACGATCGCGCTGAACGGCAATGTGGGCAAGGCCAATAAGCGCATCGCGCCATGGGCTGTCCGGGATCACCTTAAGTGCTGCAATGGCTTTATCGGCTTCTTCTTCGGCACGCTGACGCGTCCATTCAAGTGAACCGCTGATCGCCATGGCTTCCAGGACAGGTTCCAGAAGATGTCGACCATTTCCCTGCTCGATCGCTTCACGGATCATTTTTTCCTGCTCGGGTGTACCGTTGCGCATGGCGTGTAGCAGCGGGAGGGTCGGTTTGCCTTCGTTCAGGTCGTCGCCGACGTTTTTGCCCAGCGTCTCGCCATCGGCACTGTAGTCCAGTAGATCGTCAATCAGCTGGAACGCGGTGCCAAGATAACGGCCATAGTCCTGCAGCCCTTTTTCCTGGACATCGGTGCAGCCGCCGAGGATGCCGGAACACTGAGCCGCGGCTTCAAACAGACGCGCGGTCTTGCTGTATATCACGCGCATGTAGCTCTCTTCGGTAATGTCCGGATCGTTGACGTTCATCAACTGCAGCACTTCGCCTTCGGCGATCACGTTCACCGCTTCAGACATCACTTCCAGCACCTTTAGCGAGCCGAGGCTGGTCATCATCTGGAAAGCACGGGTATAGATAAAATCACCCACCAGTACGCTTGCCGCATTGCCAAACGCGGCGTTAGCCGTGGCTTTGCCGCGACGCATGTCAGATTCATCCACAACGTCATCATGAAGGAGCGTGGCGGTGTGGATAAACTCGATCAGCGCCGCGATCGTCACATGGGCATTTCCCTGATAGCCAACGGCTCTAGCGGCCAAAATGGCAATCATCGGGCGAATGCGTTTACCGCCGCCGCTGACGATGTAATAGCCCAACTGATTGATCAGTTGAACGTCAGAGTTGAGTTGTTCCAGGATTGCTGCATTCACACCCGCCATATCTTGCGCGGTTAACTCGTTGATTTTATCTAAATTCATCGCAAAAGCCGGGCTTTTTATCCTGTTTAACCCACGGGATGTGGGTTCACAAAGGGTTTCGGTTTATCAATAGTATCGCTGATTGTACTGAAAAAACGGCGCAGATAAACGTTACCGTACGTGTTGTGTTTTTTTTCTTCATCTATTGATGGTAGCACTTGTCAAAGGCTCGCGTTTTGCGTAATATTCGCGCCCTATTGTGAATATTTATAGCGCACTCTGAATCATACGAGGATGTGCGCGGAAGCGGAGTTTATATGTACGCGGTTTTCCAAAGTGGTGGTAAACAACACCGAGTAAGCGAAGGTCAGACCGTTCGCCTGGAAAAGCTGGACATCGCAACTGGCGAATCTGTTGAATTCGCTGAAGTTCTGATGATCGCAAACGGTGAAGAAGTCAAAATCGGCGTTCCTTTCGTTGATGGCGGCGTTATCAAAGCTGAAGTTGTTGCACACGGTCGTGGCGAGAAAGTTAAAATCGTTAAGTTTCGTCGTCGTAAGCACTACCGTAAGCAGCAGGGCCACCGTCAGTGGTTCACTGATGTGAAAATTACTGGCATCAGCGCCTAAGACCTGAGGAGAGATTTAAATGGCACATAAAAAGGCTGGCGGCTCCACACGTAACGGTCGCGATTCAGAAGCTAAACGCCTTGGCGTTAAGCGTTTCGGTGGCGAATCCGTTCTGGCGGGTAGCATCATCGTTCGTCAACGTGGTACCAAATTCCACGCTGGCAACAACGTAGGTTGCGGTCGTGACCACACTCTGTTTGCTAAAGCAGACGGTAAAGTGAAATTTGAAGTTAAAGGCCCGAACAACCGTAAATACATCAGCATCGTTGCTGAGTAAGGTTTTCTCGGTCCGGTAACGGATTAAAGCCCCGCAACGTGTTGCGGGGCTTTTTACATTGGAAACCCGGAAAATTTTCTGTAGGGAAAACGGGCATGAAGCAGCAGGCCGGCATTGGTATTCTTTTGGCGCTGACCACCGCGATGTGTTGGGGTGCATTGCCAATTGCAATGAAGCAGGTTCTGGAAGTGATGGAGCCGCCGACGGTGGTGTTTTATCGCTTTTTGATGGCGAGTATTGGCCTCGGTGCCATTCTGGCGATCAAGGGCAAGCTTCCGCCGCTGCGCCTCTTCCGTAAACCGCGCTGGCTGGTATTACTGGCTATCGCGACGGGCGGGCTGTTCGGGAACTTCATTCTGTTCAGCTCTTCCCTGCAGTATCTTAGCCCCACGGCGTCGCAGGTGATTGGTCAACTTTCACCGGTGGGCATGATGGTCGCCAGCGTCTTCATCCTCAAAGAGAAGATGCGCGGGACGCAGATTGTGGGGGCGAGTATGTTGCTCTGCGGGCTGGTGATGTTCTTCAACACCAGCCTGATTGAGATTTTCACCCGGCTGACGGATTACACCTGGGGTGTGATTTTTGGCGTGGGTGCAGCAACGGTCTGGGTGAGTTACGGCGTCGCGCAAAAGGTGTTATTGCGTCGCCTGGCCTCACAGCAGATCCTCCTTTTGTTGTACACTTTGTGTACAATAGCACTGTTGCCGTTAGCAAAACCGGGTGTGATTACCCAACTGAGCGACTGGCAGCTGGCGTGTCTCATTTTTTGTGGGCTAAACACGCTGGTCGGTTATGGCGCGCTGGCCGAAGCAATGGCGCGCTGGCAGGCAGCGCAGGTGAGCGCATTAATCACGCTGACTCCGCTGTTTACGCTGTTATTTTCAGATTTGTTATCAATGGCCTGGCCCGATGTTTTCGTCAGACCGATGCTCAACCTGTTGGGCTATCTCGGTGCGTTTGTCGTGGTTGCGGGCGCGATGTATTCCGCCATTGGTCATCGTCTCTGGGGGCGCTGGCGCAAAAATGAAGCGGTTGTAACGATCCCCCGCTCAGGCGAATGATTTACGGAGAAGTAAAATGAAGTTTGTTGATGAAGCGACGATTCTGGTCGTTGCAGGTGATGGCGGTAACGGTTGTGTCAGCTTCCGCCGTGAAAAATATATTCCACGTGGCGGCCCTGACGGCGGCGACGGCGGAGATGGCGGCGATGTGTGGCTTGAGGCGGATGAAAACCTCAACACGCTGATCGACTACCGTTTCGAAAAATCTTTCCGCGCTGAACGTGGTCAAAACGGCCAGAGCCGTGACTGTACCGGTAAACGCGGTAAAGACGTGGTCATTAAAGTGCCTGTCGGGACCCGCGTTATCGATCAGGGTACCGGTGAAACCATGGGTGACATGACCAAACACGGTCAGCGCCTGATGGTGGCAAAAGGCGGATGGCACGGTCTGGGCAACAGCCGTTTTAAATCCTCCGTGAACCGTGCTCCTCGTCAGAAAACCATGGGTACGCCGGGTGACACGCGCGATCTGCAGCTTGAACTGATGCTGCTGGCTGACGTGGGTATGCTGGGTATGCCAAATGCAGGTAAATCAACCTTCATTCGTGCCGTGTCTGCCGCGAAGCCGAAAGTGGCAGATTATCCCTTCACCACGCTGGTACCAAGCCTGGGCGTTGTCCGCATGGACCACGAAAAGAGCTTCGTGGTAGCAGATATTCCGGGCCTGATCGAAGGCGCGGCAGAGGGCGCGGGTCTGGGGATTCGCTTCCTGAAGCACCTTGAGCGTTGCCGTGTCCTGCTGCATATCATCGATATTAACCCTATTGATGAATCCGATCCGGTGGATAACGCCCGTATCATTATTGGCGAGCTGGAAAAATACAGCGAAAAACTGGCAGGTAAGCCGCGCTGGCTGGTCTTTAACAAGATCGACCTGATGGACAAAGCGGAAGCTGAAGCCAAAGCGAAAGCCATTGCTGAAGCGATGGGTTGGGAAGATAAATACTATCTGATCTCTGCGGCAAGCCAGATTGGCGTGAAAGATCTCTGCTGGGATGTGATGAACTTTATCATCGAAAACCCAATCGTTCAGGCTGAAGAAGTGAAACAGCCAGAAAAAGTCGAATTCATGTGGGATGACTACCACCGCCAGCAGCTCGAAGAGCAGGAAGCGGAAGAAGATGATGAAGACTGGGACGATGACTGGGATGAAGATGACGAAGAAGGCGTCGAGTTCATCTACAAGCATTGATTCCTGCAAGAAGCCCCTGTTAAGGGGCTTTTTTTTATCCTAACCTCGAAGGCAGCCAGCAACTGGCAATTAAGCCGCCTTGTGGGCCGTTCTCCAGCGTTAAATGACCGTGGTGGAGCTGAACGATACGCTGCACGATGCTCAGCCCCAGGCCGCTTCCACCGTAACGCTGGTCAAGACGTCTGAACGGTTCGGTGATTGACTGCCGATGCGCTTCCTCGATGCCCGGCCCCTCATCAATTACGCTGACCTGCGTTCCCCCGTCCCGCTCGGTGAGCGTCACCTCGATAGTTGTCCCCACAGGGCTGTAGCGGGCGGCGTTCTCAAGCAGGTTCCTTAGCATCAGACGCAGCAGGACAGGGTCTCCCTGCACCGTAAGTGCGCTGTCAGCGGGCCATATCACCTTGTGCTCTTTGGCTTCATGCTCAAGGCCCAGCGGGGCGATGATGGTTTCAGTCCAGTTGACGGTATCGTAATGCCCGCTGGCCATCGCCTGCCCTGCACGGGCCAGCATCAGCAGTTGTTCTACGGTATGCATGAGCTGGTCGATGCGGCTTATCAGCGGGGCCGCCTGAGGCGAGCCGGATTGCGCCATCAGCTCCAGATGCAGCCGGATACCGGCAAGCGGCGTTCGCAGTTCGTGGGCCGCGTCAGCGGTGAACAGGCGCTCCTGCTGGATAGTGTGATCCAGACGCGCCAGCAGCTGATTTAATGAGGTCGTGACCGCGCCAATCTCTTCCATATCAGAATACATGGGCAGAGGGGTGAGATTATCCGCCGAGCGGTTGGCGAGGCTGACGCGCAGCTTATTGAGCGGTCGGGTTATCCAGGTCACCGCCCAGAACGAAAACAGAAGGGTAAAGCCGACCATGACCAGCGAGGGGACCAGCAGCGAAGCAATGGCCTCGCGGATCTCTTTTTCGACGTGGCTGTTACGCGCTTTCGCCGACAGGGTTTCACTGACCAGAAAGCCAATCTGCTCGCGGCTCTCATGCCACAGCCAAATCACGCTGATCAACTGGAAAAATAACAGGATAACCGCCAGCAACACCATTAATCGCCGACGCATGCTGTTCATTTCTGACTCTCAAGGCGATAGCCTACGCCGCGTACAGTTTTAATTCTGTCCTTGCCGAGCTTGCGCCGCAGGTTATGGATGTGAACTTCAAGGGTGTTAGAACCTGGATCGTCCTGCCAGGAGTAAATGTCCTGCTGCAGCGTTTCACGGTGCACTGTCTGCCCGCTGCGCATAATCAGGCGGGTCAGGAGGGCGAACTCTTTTGGCGTGACTTCAACGGGCTGAGACTGGCGCAGCACCTGCTGGGTTTGCAGATTGAGCGTGATGTCTCCGTCCGTCAGCAGATTATCGCTGTGCCCCTGATAGCGGCGGATAAGCGCCCGCACGCGGGCCTGAAGCTCTGCGAGCGCAAAGGGTTTCACCAGATAGTCATCTGCGCCCGAGTCGAGGCCGTTAATGCGGTCTTCAATGGCATCGCGCGCCGTGAGGATCAGCACCGGGTTTTCAACGCCCCGGCGACGCCACTGGCTTAACAGCGTGGCACCGTCTTTATCTGGCAGGCCCAAATCAAGGATTACCAGGCTGTACTCGCCGCTCTGGATCAGGGCGTCCGCTTCTGCTGCCGTCGCGGCACAATCGAGCGCATAACCCTCATTGGTCAGCGCAAGCGCCAGCCCTTCCTGCAATAACAGATCGTCTTCAACTATCAGGAGTTTCATCTCAGTTTGTTCTGCCTTTTATCCTTTCAATTTCATGATTATGGCAGAAAGGAAGACTCGTGCCTTGCTGCATTCTGCCTTTAATCTTAATAAAATCCTAATTTATTTTAAATGAATAGTGAGGCTGTGACTCAAAAGATATACTAATAATCTTTTTCATAAACTGTCATTGTCAGTAGCGTCCAGCAATTAACGAGTAATAGAATGGAATCTTTTAGTTTATTAATGCTTTCTGCATGCTGTATTTTCTGTGCAACGGCTGTTTACCGATATAAAACTCAACAAAATGCTTACATTTCAGTATTCATTTTTGTACTGACCGTTGTCTCTGTCTTCCTGGATGGTTTCTGGGTCGTATGTCAGTACTTTACCGGTGATGGGGTCAACGAGTCCGTTCTTTACACGCTGACGACAACAATGGAAGGCGGTGAAATTAATGATTACATTTTGCCATCAATATTAGCAATTCTGTTTTGTGTTTTAACCATTATTGTCATTCATAGAATCTTATTTTATGGTGACTCGGGTAAAAAACAAAGTTGGAGTTACGCGTTTTTAGCGACGTGCTGCAGTGTCCTTGCATTGCTGATATCACCAGCATTTTCACAAATTAGCAGAAATACATTACTGGCAGAAAAAATAGATGGATCTGATTTTAATGAATATTTTGTTAATGAGGCCAGTCAGATAGACAAACCAAAATTCAATCTGGTCTATATCTATGGTGAAAGTCTGGAACGCACTTATTTTAATAATGACGTGTTTCCTGACTTGCTGCCCGATTTGAATACGTTCCGTGAAAAAAGTATGGATTTTTCCGAAACATTACAAATGCCAGCCACCGATTTTACCATCGCCGGTATTGTTGCTTCGCAATGTGGGCTACCATTATTTAAACCCACGGCGTTTAATGGCCAAAACACGGCCAGTAGTTTTTATCCTGAAAGTCATTGCCTTGGCGATATACTCAGCGCATCAGGTTATGAGACGTATTTTTATCAAGGTGCCAACTTACACTTCGCTGATAAAGATGCTTTTTTTAAGGTTCACGGCATAAAGCATGTATGGGGTCTTACTGAGTCGGGCCTGCAGGATAATTTTGACGTACAAAATAACTGGGGGCTTTATGACAATGTGGTGTTTGATAAAGCCTGGGAAAAATTTAGCGAATTATCCGCCTCAGGCCAGCGTTTCGCACTGTTCACGCTGACAGTCGATACGCATCCTCCTAGAGGCTATATTTCACCCGGTTGCAGCAAGAAAAATTACCAGATTGATGGGCGCTCGGTTGAAGCGTTAAGCGCTGTGCTGTGCAGTCAGGAAGATATTGCCCGGTTTGTTGAACGCATCCAATCCTCTCCCTGGGCCCGTAACACGATTATAGTTCTTTCATCAGATCATCTGGCTATGCCCAGCACGGCGGTTTCAGTCGACTATCTGAACAAACTCGAGCGTCGGGATCTGTTTTTCGTCCTTGGGCCCCAGGTGAAACCTGGTGTAAAAGCGCAGCCCAGAACCACCCTGGATAACGGTGCGACCGTTCTTGATCTGTTGGGGGGGGGAACAAAAATAGGTCTGGGAAGGAGTTCCGCCAGCGAAAAATCTCTCGCGGAAAGCGTACCCGACTTCAAGAATAAGCTTTACGCATGGGGCGATAGCATACGTAACCTCTGGGGGACGCCGAACCATATTGATCGTTTTACCGTTAATACTCGAGAAAAGACATTTTCGTTTAGCGGCCGTACCTACCCCTTGCCGATAGTCATTGATATCAAAAAGGATCAAGTATTGCCTGTCATTGATGATGACAGTCGAGACATCTCATTAAGGCAATCGCTGGCGTATTTATCCGAAGGCGAAAAATTTATATGGGTTGATAAATGTTTCCATCCAGGAACCGTCTGGATGAACAGTCTGGTGCTTTCTGAAGCGTGGTGCGTGACTCAGGGGAGAGCCGGTGGAAATATCGTAGTCAAAAAAATCGATGGTGAGAAATATGACGGCAAAGTGAATACTGATGATACGCCGACAAATACCGCGCGCTATCAGCGTGAGCAGGCGCTGTTGAAAGTGAATCCTGAAGATATTCGTTATGTCTCTGATACCTTCAAATTTGGTCTGGATGGCAGACCTACTTTCATCGAAAACATAATGGGGATTGGTCGACAAGAACCCTGGGGGCGCTGGTCGGATGCGCTTACTTCTCCTATGGTGATGCTGTTATATAAATCGCCTTTTCCTCAGAAATTTGATGTAGAAATTGAAGCGAAAGCCTATGGCAAAAATATCAATGCTCCGGTAGCAATTACCATCGGAGATCAGACGCAATACGCTAAATTCGGGGAAAATCCGACTCGCGTAACCCTTCATTACACGGGTGATATGTACTCACGTTTGATCACCCTTACTCCGCCTGAGCCAACACTAAGCCGTGAAGGCAGCATATTAGGGCAAAGTTTCACCTCACCCGTCAGGAAGATAGGTATAGGGCTGGTTGAAATAAAAATTGTGCCAGTAGCAGGAACGGCTGAGCGGAAATGAAGTATAGCGGTGGCCTGCACGCGATACAGGCCACCGTTATCGTCAATTATTTTGATAAATGTCTTTGTATAGCCTGCTTTCGAAGCGCACCAGGGGAATACGACGATTACGCTGGTCTGCTGGTTCGACGGCATAGCCGGAAAGATACTGTACGAACGCCATGCGTTGTCCACTGGCGGTCGTGATAAAACCTGCCAGGTTATACACGCCCTGCAGCGAGCCTGTTTTAGCCGAGACCTTTCCATCCACTCCCGCAGCATGAAGCCCGGCGCGGTACTGAAGGGAGCCATCGTGCCCGGCAAGCGGCAGCATCGTAATAAAGTTTAGTTCAGTGTCGTGCTGTGCAATGTACTGCAGCACCTGCATCATGGTCGCGGGGGAGATCAGGTTATGGCGTGACAGCCCTGATCCATCGACGGCAATCGTATTGCCAAGGTCGATCCCCGCCTGCTGACGCAGGATCTGCCGTACAGCGTCAGACCCCGCACGCCAGGTACCCGGCACGCCGAAACGCGCATGGCCAATCATGCGGAACACCGTATCCGCGATCATATTGTCCGATTTTTTCAGCATAATCCTAAGCAGATCGTGCAGCGGCGCGGACTGTTTGCTGGCGATGACGTTACCCGGCTGATTAACCTGCGTCTGGCGCAGCAGGGTGCCAGAATAGGTAATTCCGGCCTGTTTGAGTTCGTCTTTAAGAATGGCGCCTGCGTAACCCGCACCGTCCTGAATAGCAAAGGCCAGCGGTAGCGGGTCGGCACGCTGCGTGAGGCAGCCGGTGAGCGTGTAGCGGTTTAAATCACCCGGGACGACGTCCAGCTCGCAGTACTGCGCATCCGGCGATCCTTTCGCCAGCGTACGCACCTGGCTGAACATCGTGACCGGGTAGTAAGAGGCGACACGAATAAAGGCTAAATCATTCGGCTTTGGTGCACTGTAAAGCGACACGGAGAAGCAGTTACGGTCAACGATAGCCGCGGCCGGCGGGGCGCTAAAGCACTGCGTCATGTCGTTCCACGGCCAGCCTGGGGCTTTATCATGGCTGGCAAAAATAGAGGTGTCGATCAGTACGTTGCCATCGATCTTTTGCACGCCAGATTTTTTCAGCACCGCCACCATGTTGCGAATATCCTGGCGCTTGAACGTGGGGTCACCGCCGAATCGGGCGATAAGATCGCCTTTCAGCTCGCCACCGTCGATGTTACCTTTGGTCTCAAGGGTGGTGGTAAAGCGGAAGTCAGGACCAAGCTGAAGCAGCGCGGCGAGGGCGGTGATCACCTTTTGGGTACTGGCAGGCAGCGCCATCTGTTGACTGTGATAGTCAATATCGGGTGCCTGGGCTCCAACCTTCTGCACCATCAGCGCAAGGTTAGCCCCTGCGGGCAGCTGGTTAATGTACTCATCAACATTCGCGGCCTGAACGGTGAACGTGATACTGGTAGTCAATCCGATGATAAATCTGGAAAATCGCATAGTCTCGCGCTAACAACCCGAAAACAAACCGTCATACTACGGTGCATGGCACTGCAAAGTAAACGATGACCCATAGTGAACTTCGCGGTAAAATGCGTATCAAATTGAAAAATTGCTGCTGACCTGGGATTTTGTTCCCGGGTCGGTTTTCTTTTTGCTTCTGGCCCGCCCATGGTTGGATGTACATGGGCGCAGGGGCCGGAGCAGGTGACGCTGCTCCCAACAGGAATGTTCAAGAGGTATAACAAATGCAAGCTATTCCGATGACCTTACGTGGCGCAGAAAAACTGCGCGAAGAGCTGGATTTCCTTAAATCCGTACGTCGCCCTGAAATCATTGCTGCTATCGCGGATGCGCGTGAGCACGGCGACCTGAAAGAAAATGCTGAATACCACGCCGCGCGTGAGCAGCAGGGCTTTTGCGAAGGCCGTATTAAAGATATCGAAGCAAAGCTGTCTAATGCGCAGGTTATCGATATCACCAAAATGCCAAACAATGGTCGCGTAATTTTCGGTGCTACCGTTACCGTGCTGAACCTGGACAACGACGAAGAGCAGAAATACCGCATCGTTGGGGATGACGAAGCTGACTTTAAGCAGAACCTCATCTCGGTAAACTCGCCGATTGCGCGCGGCCTGATTGGCAAAGAGCAGGACGATGTTGTCGTCATCCGCACCCCGGGTGGTGAAGTGGAATACGAAATTATTAAGGTTGAATACCTGTAATTCGCATCTCCAATAAGATGTTGATACATTGTAAAGATAAGAAAAAGGCCGCATAGCGGCCTTTTATCAACTTAAGTAGCGTGGCATTTTGCTCACCTGCTGACAGAAATCCCTCGTTTTACACAGAAAATGTGTTCGATTCAGGATATCCTTAGCGTGGCAGCGAGATTTTACGCTCTTTAGATGGGCGATAGAGCACCAGCGTTTTACCGATGACCTGTACATTACAGGCGCCGGTTTCGCGCACGATGGCTTCCACGATCAGGTTTTTAGTGTCTCTGTCTTCAGAGGCGATTTTCACCTTGATCAGCTCGTGGTGTTCCAGCGCTTGTTCAATCTCGGCAAGCACCCCTTCGGTCAAACCATTGTTGCCAAGCATAACTACCGGCTTGAGCGGATGTGCCAGACCTTTAAGGTGCTGTTTTTGTTTAGTACTCAGATTCATCGTATATTTTTGCTTACGTTGGGATTGAAAACGGTTCATTCTACCGCCATCTCCCTAATATCGCCAAATAGCTGCGTAGAAATTTACGTCACAGGCAAGCAACGATGAACCAGGACGGAAATGTTAAATGACAGGTAAAAAGCGTTCTGCCAGCTCCAGCCGCTGGCTACAGGAACACTTTAGCGATAAATATGTTCAACAGGCGCAGAAAAAGGGGTTGCGTTCCCGCGCCTGGTTTAAACTTGATGAAATACAGCAAAGTGACAAACTTTTTAAGCCGGGAATGACGGTTGTCGATCTCGGTGCAGCACCTGGCGGATGGTCTCAGTATGCGGTTACGCAAATCGGCGGAACGGGCCGAATCATCGCATGCGATCTTTTACCAATGGATCCTATCGTTGGTGTGGACTTCCTTCAGGGCGACTTTCGTGATGAATTAGTACTGAAAGCGTTACTTGATCGTGTAGGTGACAGTAAGGTCCAGGTTGTCATGTCTGATATGGCACCAAATATGTGTGGAACACCGGCGGTGGATATCCCCCGCGCCATGTATCTGGTGGAGCTAGCGTTAGAAATGAGTCGTGATGTACTAGCGCCTGGTGGTAGTTTTGTTGTGAAGGTGTTTCAGGGCGAAGGTTTCGAGGAGTATCTTAAGGAAATTCGCTCCCTGTTTGCGAAGGTCAAAGTTCGTAAGCCGGACTCTTCCCGGGCTCGTTCTCGAGAAGTGTATATTGTAGCGACCGGGCGAAAATGATAACCGGTGGATTTCAAACGAAAGTTTGAATGACACTGGATATAGAGTATCCTGACGCTGTTTTTAACACAGTTGTAATATGAGGTTAATCCCTTGAGTGACATGGCGAAAAACCTAATACTCTGGCTGGTCATTGCCGTTGTGCTGATGTCAGTATTCCAGAGCTTTGGGCCCAGCGAGTCGAATGGCCGCAAGGTGGATTATTCTACCTTCCTGCAGGAGGTCAATCAGGACCAGGTTCGCGAAGCGCGTATCAACGGACGTGAGATCAACGTTACCAAGAAAGATAGTAACCGTTACACGACCTACATCCCGGTGAACGATCCTAAGCTGCTTGATAACCTTCTGACTAAAAACGTCAAAGTGGTTGGTGAGCCGCCAGAAGAACCAAGCCTGCTGGCTTCTATCTTCATCTCCTGGTTCCCGATGCTGCTTCTTATTGGCGTCTGGATCTTCTTTATGCGTCAGATGCAGGGCGGCGGTGGCAAAGGTGCCATGTCGTTCGGTAAGAGCAAGGCGCGTATGCTAACGGAAGACCAGATCAAGACCACCTTTGCCGACGTTGCAGGTTGTGACGAAGCGAAAGAAGAGGTGGGCGAGCTGGTTGAATACCTGCGCGAGCCGAGCCGTTTCCAGAAGCTGGGCGGTAAGATCCCGAAAGGCGTGCTGATGGTTGGCCCTCCGGGTACCGGTAAAACCCTGCTGGCGAAAGCCATCGCAGGCGAAGCGAAGGTGCCGTTCTTTACTATTTCAGGTTCTGACTTCGTTGAAATGTTCGTGGGTGTCGGTGCATCTCGTGTGCGTGACATGTTCGAGCAGGCCAAGAAAGCAGCACCGTGCATTATCTTCATCGATGAAATCGATGCCGTAGGCCGCCAGCGTGGCGCAGGCCTGGGCGGCGGTCACGATGAACGTGAACAGACGCTGAACCAGATGCTGGTTGAGATGGACGGCTTTGAAGGTAACGAAGGTATCATCGTTATCGCGGCAACTAACCGTCCGGACGTTCTTGACCCTGCGCTTCTGCGTCCAGGTCGTTTCGACCGTCAGGTTGTGGTCGGTCTGCCGGATGTTCGCGGTCGTGAACAGATTCTGAAAGTTCACATGCGTCGCGTACCGCTGGCACCTGATATCGACGCGGCAATTATCGCGCGTGGTACCCCGGGCTTCTCCGGTGCGGACCTGGCGAACCTGGTCAACGAAGCGGCGCTGTTTGCTGCTCGCGGCAACAAGCGCGTCGTGTCCATGGTCGAGTTCGAAAAAGCGAAAGACAAAATCATGATGGGTGCGGAACGTCGCTCCATGGTGATGACGGAAGCGCAGAAAGAGTCCACGGCATATCACGAAGCAGGCCACGCGATTATTGGTCGCCTGGTACCGGAACACGATCCGGTGCATAAAGTGACGATTATTCCGCGCGGTCGTGCGCTGGGCGTGACGTTCTTCCTGCCGGAAGGCGATGCAATCAGCGCCAGCCGTCAGAAGCTGGAAAGCCAGATTTCGACCCTGTACGGTGGTCGTCTGGCGGAAGAGATTATCTACGGTGTGGAACATGTTTCGACCGGTGCGTCCAACGATATTAAAGTGGCGACAAACCTGGCGCGTAACATGGTGACCCAGTGGGGCTTCTCCGACAAACTCGGTCCGCTGCTGTATGCAGAGGAAGAGGGTGAAGTATTCCTGGGCCGTTCCGTCGCGAAAGCCAAACATATGTCCGATGAAACTGCACGTATCATCGACCAGGAAGTGAAAGCGCTGATCGAACGTAACTACGCTCGCGCACGTCAGATCCTGAACGACAATATGGACATTCTGCATTCGATGAAAGATGCGCTCATGAAATATGAGACTATCGATGCTCCGCAGATTGACGACCTGATGGCACGTCGCGAAGTGCGTCCGCCAGCGGGCTGGGAAGACCCAGGCGCTTCCAACAATTCTGACAACAATGGCACCCCGCGTGCACCGCGTCCGGTCGATGAACCGCGTACGCCAAACCCGGGTAACACCATGTCAGAACAGTTGGGTGACAAGTAAGTCACTGCTGTTGATGCGTTTGTCTTAACTTCAAACCCTGGAGCTTGCTCCGGGGTTTTTCTTTTTCGCTAAACCATATAGATACCAGGGATTTTTGCCATGAAACTTTTCGCCCAGGATTCGCATCTTGAACTCTCACATCCTCATGTGATGGGTATCCTGAATGTTACCCCTGACTCCTTCTCCGACGGCGGTACGCACAACACGCTTATTGAGGCGGTTAAGCACGCGAATTTGATGATCAATGCGGGTGCCACCATCATTGATGTTGGCGGGGAGTCCACGCGTCCGGGGGCGGCGGATGTTTCATTAGACGAAGAGTTAGCGCGTGTGGTGCCGGTGGTTGAGGCGATTGCTCAGCGTTTTGAGGTATGGATTTCTGTCGATACATCAAAGCCTGAAGTGATTCGCGAAGTGGCGAGAGTGGGTGCTCACATCATCAATGACATTCGCTCGCTGTCCGAGCCGGGCGCGCTGGAGGCGGCGGCAGAAACCGGTTTACCGGTGTGCCTGATGCATATGCAGGGGCAGCCGAAAACGATGCAGGAAGCGCCTAAGTACGACGATGTCTTTGCCGATGTAAATCGCTTCTTTATTGACCATATCGCACGCTGTGAACGTGCCGGCATCCCAAAAGAGAAATTGCTGCTCGACCCGGGGTTCGGTTTCGGTAAAAATCTCTCACACAACTATGCACTGCTTGCACGCTTGTCCGAATTCCATCATTTCGGCCTTCCGCTGCTGGTGGGTATGTCGAGAAAGTCGATGATCGGACAATTGCTGAATATCGGACCGAGTGAGCGTCTCAGCGGCAGCCTCGCTTGTGCGGTAATTGCAGCGATGCAGGGAGCACACATTATTCGCGTCCATGACGTAAAAGAAACAGTAGAAGCCATGCGCGTGGTAGAAGCCACCCTGGCAGCCAAGGAAAACAAACGCTATGAGTAATCGTAAATATTTTGGTACCGATGGTATCCGTGGGCGCGTTGGCGATGCTCCAATCACTCCTGATTTTGTTCTGAAGCTGGGTTGGGCGGCAGGTAAGGTGCTGGCGCGTCACGGTTCGCGTAAGATCATCATCGGTAAAGATACCCGCATTTCAGGCTATATGCTGGAATCAGCGCTGGAAGCAGGTCTGTCGGCTGCGGGGCTTTCCGCCTCCTTTACAGGCCCAATGCCGACGCCTGCCGTAGCCTATCTGACTCGCACCTTCCGCGCGGAAGCGGGGATTGTCATTTCAGCTTCGCACAACCCATTCTATGACAACGGCATCAAGTTCTTCTCCATCGATGGCACTAAGCTGCCGGATGAAGTTGAAGAAGCCATTGAAGCCGAAATGGAAAAAGAGATCACCTGCGTGGACTCCGCAGAGCTGGGTAAAGCGAACCGCATTGTCGATGCCGCTGGACGCTATATTGAGTTTTGCAAAGGCACCTTCCCGAATGAACTGAGCCTTGCCCACCTTAAAATCGTGGTGGACTGCGCCAACGGTGCGACCTATCACATTGCGCCAAACGTTTTCCGCGAGCTGGGTGCAAAAGTCATCACCATCGGCTGCGAGCCGGATGGCCTGAACATTAACGAAGAAGTCGGCGCGACGGACGTGCGTGCGCTGCAGGCGCGCGTGCTGGCTGAAAAAGCTGACCTCGGAATTGCGCTGGATGGTGACGGCGATCGCGTGATCATGGTCGACCACGAAGGCAACAAGGTCGATGGCGATCAGATCCTCTACATCATTGCCCGCGAAGGGTTGCGTCAGGGCCAGCTGCGCGGCGGTGCGGTCGGCACGCTGATGAGCAACATGGGTCTTGAGCTGGCGCTGAAACAGCTGGGTATCCCGTTTGTTCGCGCGAAAGTGGGTGACCGCTACGTGCTGGAGAAACTGCAGGAGAAAGGCTGGCGCATTGGCGCAGAAAACTCAGGTCACGTGATCCTGCTCGACAAAACCACTACCGGTGACGGCATCGTTGCGGGGCTTCAGGTGGTTGCGGCGATGGCGCGCAACCACATGAGCCTGCACGATCTGTGCAGCGGCATGAAGTTGTTCCCGCAGATCCTCGTCAACGTGCGTTTTACCGTCGGTAAAGGCGATCCGCTCGAAAATGAACAGGTGAAAGCGGTGACGGCGGAGGTTGAAGCTACGCTCGGCTCGCGGGGCCGCGTGCTGCTGCGTAAGTCCGGCACCGAACCGTTGATTCGCGTTATGGTGGAAGGCGAAGATGAGGCGCAGGTCACGGAATTAGCCCATCGCATTGCGGATGCGGTGAAATCTGCATAAGCCAGTAATGTCATTTTTTTGTTAAGGGGGCGATTCTAATCGCCCTTTTTTATATATCAGTAGTTTAAATATTTTTTTTAAAATGCGATCGATAAGACACAAATAATGGCATGATCATGTAATAATGTAACTGCTTTTGTGAAAGTGGCATTATACTATTACAATATATTTCATATCTTATTGCTTCCTGTTGATATTTCTTGTTTTAATTAATTCTTAATTGCCTTTTAAATTAATATGGCTTGATTTAATTTGTTTATTTGTTTTTTATGGAGTCTGTCCATAAATCTAAATTTATTCCTAATGTTTCCTGTCGCCATATAAAATTTTAATTATAGCTCTTATAATTCGCTCCGTTCTCAGGAAGGGTCTTGGGAAGTTAAATATTTTAAGGGAAATAGAATGAATAGTCTGGTTTGGAAAATGAAAGGGAATATGAATCGCAAGGCAGCGAAATTACAAGAAATGAGAAAGCAGCGCGGTGTAACCCTGCTTGAAATCATTATCGTACTGGGCATTATCGGCGTTATCGCCGCAGGCGTGGTTATTCTGGCACAGCGTGCATTTACCGCACAGGATCTGTCAGACATTCAGAACAATGCGAACAGCATCCGTACATCCATGACTGAAGCATTTAAAGATGAAGGCAGCTATCCTGAAGATAAAGGCGGTATCGTTGGTCTGACCAAGTCTTCTATTGCTGCATCTCCTCTGGATACGCCAATCGTAACACTGGTTAAACTGGGTAAAATCTCTCCAGACGAATCCTTCAACGGCATTTCTAACGATGCATTCCAGATCACCAGTGCAAAACTGGACAATCTTTCTTCCCAGGACAAAGCCTTTGTGCTGGTGGTAAACGGCCTGGAAACCGAAGAATGTCGTAACCTGATCTCCGAAATGGGCAACCAGTGGGATTACGTAGAAGCACTGAAAGCTGATGCTAGTGCCGGTAAAACTGTTTCAGGCGTAAGTGGTCGTAACATGAGCGCGGCCAAAACTGGTGCGATTCTGAAAACTCTGACCTCTGGTGAGATCGCAGCAGCAGACATCACTAAAGCAGGTATCTGTGATGGCGCTGGTGCAGTTAACGGTGTGATCTTCGGTAGCAAATAATTTAGTAACGTGTTTAGCACCCGCCCTATGGGGCGGGTGCTTTGTTAATGGTGCGATGGAAAGGGTATCAGTTAATGCGTAGCAGAAAGGATTCAGGCTTCAGCTTGCTGGAAATCATTATTGTGATGGCTATCGCCGGCGGCGTTATGGTGATGTACACGCACTATGCGCGGAATAAAGCTGAAAACATAGCCCAGCAAAATGTTACGGACGCCATTGCTGAAGAGATGAAAGGAGTTCTCAACTTCATTGATGACGACACTATCGCCCTCATCGGAAAGAAAAACGAAAGAGATAATCCGCTTTACAGCGATGTGGAACCTTTTTATGACGATTATCACCATCGAATCACCAATGAGATAAATGAAAACGATACAGATACTGAAGACAACTACTATTTGTGGGGTAACAGCAGTAGTAAAAACCAGCAGCAGCGCTATCTGTTTATAAGCAGCGCCTGTAAAACCTCTTTAAAATCAGAATTCCAATTTGAAAAAGAGTATTTGCCATGCTTTATGCGCAATGTGGCAACTAACTCCACGGCTGTCATTGACCGCGTGGGTTTTGCGACCGGTAATAACGATGAAGACTCCGATCGTAAATATGATATCAACCGCATCGACGTGATCGTCCGCTTCAAAAAAGAAGAGACAAACAGCGACTATCACTTTGCTGATTTAACACCGCATTTTAACGAGGCCTTTGCAAAAGCGGGTTTCGCGGTATCGCATTCGATTGTCGTACACCGCAAGAACAGTTCATCTGACTGGCAGCTGGTACTGAAGAAGAAGGACAATACAACGCCTGTCGAGTTGAGCAGCTTAGGCAGCAACCTTGATGCGCTGGATCAGTACAAAAAAGACGAATTCGGCGTGCGCTTTACCATCGATACCAACGATAACTCCAGCAACAGCAGCAATATGGGCGGTAAGGTATGCTGGACCCGCGGCGATAGCGGCGTGAAGCTTTGTTACGATGATAATCCAGGCACCGGTGAGCGTGGCGAAGACACGGTGCTGGCGCTCAATATGACCGACCCGGACAATCCGCGTGGTGAAAAAGTCATGACGGGTACCTTAAAGGCGAACGTTGTCATGGAAAATACCGCTACACGGGTGAATATTTTTCAACGTTCAACGGGCAGTTTGAAATATGGCTCGGACGGTAATCCGTTGCCTTTGCATCGTGAAGATAAGAACGGCGACCGTTATACGGTTGAACTTTCAGGCAGTGACTCGGAAGGCGGCTACTACAACGCAGATGGAGGTGCGGATGGTGGTTTCGAATTAGATGCCCCTAACTATCCAGACTTAGCTTTTGATGCCTATGAATTAGTGACGCCTGCCGTCACGGCTTACAGTGAACAAGGGCACATATCAAACGGTCAACAAGGGTTAAACCTTAACCATCGAACTGGTTATGAGCAGAACTTTAGTAATGACAATGACATTAATGTTACGGATTATGATGACAGTGCACATAATCCTGCCGTTATTTTGGATAATATACATACTCCACAAGGATATTACGACTCCAATGGCGGGGGGTATCGGTATGCGGTACAAACCTGCCCTCAGGTAGAGCAAGACATTGTGCTTCGTGACGCGACGGGAAATCCACTGCTCGATGAAAACGGAAAGGTAAAAACCTATAAATACACCAGAAAATTATACCCGAGAATGACTGCCTCTATTTCATCCGTTGCAGCGTATCGGGCAACAGCAACAATTAATGGTGTTATTCCCAAAGGCTTCTATGAGTCAGATAAAACCAGGCGGGGCCTGAGCGAACATGACGAAAATAACGAGGTGGGCTCGCTTACGGGACTTGCGGTGCAGGTTGAGCTTGCTGAACAGGGGCCGCGGTCAAGAAACAAATATGTTTTAAACGCGGGAGGACACCATTATTATAACAAGTCAAAATATGTATGGGTTATCTCAGGCATTATGAGAATGTATGACGAAAAAACAGAAACCACTTATGACGTACTGAACCCGGGTACCGCTTCTTACGTTTTTCATACGTGGTGTAGCACCATTCCTCAGGATGGTACGCCTGCAGATATACTAGATACTCAGCAATATCAATAAGTATGTATTATGATAATGGAATATAAATAATATGAATATTATTAAATGTAATAAATGGACAATGGCAGGCATATTGTTGTGTAGCATGAGCTATGCCCATGCATCGATGAATACATCACCTGCGGTGGAATCCTCTACTAATGCAGCAGCGCCTGTAGTGGAAAAAACGCCGCGCAATCCCTTTACAACGGAGAGTGTCGTTTCACCAGCATATTCACCTTCAGTCGCTTCGCTGATATTGCAGGAAAACGTGTTGTTAAGTCAGGCTATCAAGCAGTGGGCTGAAAACAATCACTATAAGCTGTTCTGGAACAGTAAAAAGGATTATTTGATTTACAACACCATAACCCTTAGTGGGAAAACGGATGATGATATTCTGCAATCATTGGGAGATCTCTTTTTCTCCGAGAATTATGGTTTGGTCGTTAAAAAGTACGAAAAAAACCACGTGATTGTTGTCGATGAAATGTAAGTGGATGGAACCCATGAAACTGAAAACAGGTGTATTGCTGTTAGCTTTCCTTGCGCAAGGATGCATGAGTGATTTTGAGAAAAATTATGACGTGCCTAAAAAACTAAATGAACAAACTTCAGATTCGACCACACTCGATGAAGCGAAGACAAAGCCTTACGTAAAATACGACTCTGCCTATTTAGGCAAAAAAGTGCAGTATAGCGTTGAGCAGCAAAAGATAATGGGTAAGCATGTGAAGATTACTTCATATGAGCCAACAACGTTATCAGCACTGATGGAAATTGTGGCAGCACAGACTGGCACGAGTTACCGCATCAACGCCTCTGCAACCGGTGACAAAAAAGCCAGTACGGATGATGACTCCTGGGATGTCCCGCGTTCGGTACAGTTTGACGGTAACTTCGAAGACTTTATGAAGTACATCGGCTCGCTCTATGATGTTAGCCCTACGCTGGATACCAACAATGTGCTCAAAATTAACGTTTTTGACACCTATGTCATGCGCCTCGATTTTTATGGCGAAAATAACAAAACTGAAACCACGCTTGATCTATCTGGAAACGAGGCGACGTCAGGCGGTGGCCTGACCGGGAAATCCGAAACCAAATTCGAGTCCTCTTTCTGGGATGACGTAGAGACGATGGCAAAAAACTACGTTACGTCAGGCAATTATACCTTGTTCAAAGATTCATCTATTTTGATGGTCAATTCACGTCCGTCCGAACATGAGTCACTGAGTAAAGCGCTGGATAAATACAAATCGGATAACAGTCGCCAGTTTATCGTGACGTACCGTATTTATATCCTTGATAAAGAGAAAGAAAAAACGCTGGCGGGTGGGTTGAACTTCAATTTCTCTGATTTGCATAACACCGTCAATATCAGCGGCAGCGTCCTGAATAACCTGGCCGGTGGGATCACGGCAGGGTGGAAGAACAGCCATGTTGATATCAGCACCGGTCTGGATGCGCTGTACAAATTAACGGGGAGCGAGTCGCTGCAAAGTGGTTCATTTATTACCCGCAATAATATGGCAATTCCGGTCAACATGACCCAGTCTCAGTACTACGTTTCCAGCAGAACGCGTACAACGGATGATACGGGTGAAGTGAACGTAGAAGTAAACACCGATGAGATTGTTACCGGCACCAGCTTTATCATTACTCCACGCGTGTTGTCCGATGGGCGTATTGAGGTGGTGAGTGGGTTTACTAAACGCTTCCTGAACTCTCTGGATGAGTATGATGAAGTGCAGCTGCCAAACGTGAGTACCACAGAGTCGTTCAACTCTTCCATCATTAAGCCGGGTGACCTGCTGGTAGTAGGAAAATTTGAAGTGAAGACCAGTAAAAACGGCTTGCAGTATGAAGTGTTAGGTGCCAGCGACAATGACTCCAGCGGCGTAGCGACAGTCTTAATGGTGGTCGGGGTTGATTATTATCGCCAGCCAATCACTTCGCACGATGAGTGAATGGCTTAGTTATGAACGATATTTTATTTAAAAATAACATATTAACCGGGCTCTACTGGGAGCCCGAAAGCCTGGAAAATCTGCAACCGGCCGAGCAGGCGTCATTTCGTGGGATGATGAAGGCCTATCGTAGACTAGTATATAAAGATGGCGCGGGGCAGATGGCAATTGGTTACAGTACCAAGATATCCACCCTTTACGAACCTTTTGCACTTTATATTAAAGAGCTTTATGGCGATGGCATCTACTTCTCTCACGAGAACGATCTAACGACATATTTTTTAATAATTAATGAAGGGCGTATTGTCAGCGGTACGGACTGTTTCGTGAGTAAAGAGCTGTTTGACGAACTTATGAAACACCAGGATACATACAATCATTTGGAAGTCACCCCTCTGGAAGAGATCCAGATTAATGCTGTTGTTGAGCGCTGTTGTGCCAGGCAGGCACGCCTGAAGCGCCGTCGCCACATCATTATCGGTTCTATTTTTTCTGGTGGGGTTGCGTTTTTGACGGTTTTGGCATTGTTGCTTCATTTTTTTGTGACGGGATAACGTATGCTGGAAGGAATGTATTTCTGGAAAGATAAAAATGGCTCAGTTTCAAAAGCGAAGCTGGTGCTGGGTTTTCTTTTGGTTGCGATATTGATTCTCGGCGGTTGCGCGGGTGGTTGGTATTATTTCGTGATGCTTCCCGATGAAAAAGCGAAAGAAGAAGCTATTGCAAGGCAACAGCAGGCAGCTCAGAAGTTAAGGGATGATATTGAAGCCGTTAAGAAATTCTATTTCAGTTCTCTGACGGGAGGCGGTATCGATGAAACCGTATTACTGCTTGATGAAGTTAAGAAAAGTAATGAGAAACTGTTGATCATTCCTTTGGAAAAATATTCATTTGTATGTGATCCCAAAAGCTGCAAATTCTCATATGCCCTGAAAAAGGGGGCGCTTTGGGTACTTCCGCAAAAGTCATTCTGGGATAAGACTTACAACCCCACCGCTTTAGCTACGGGGAAAAAGAATACCGGCGGTAAGGATAAAATGGATTTTCAGTACGATAAGATTGAGTCGAGACTTAATAGTAATAAGTATCTGAAAGAGTATGACAGCAAAAAGCCGCTGGAACTTTATCCTTGTAGCGATGTGGTTTCTTATATCATGACCTTCAATTCGATGGTGAAAAAAGTGGGGGGGGGGGGAATAAAAATCTTGACCAGGTTGTGATAAAAAAAATGCCAACTTCCTCCGTGAATGACCTTGAGTCAACACTTTCAGGAAAAGTAAAAGCATACGGCTTGCAGGTGGGTAAATGGGAGCTGGAAATTAAGAAAGATGAAAGTTCATTATCAATTGATGATATGACGAATATGCAATTATTACTTTATAAGCAGGCGTATCGCGATGCTTTTATCGTTAATAAAGTTGAGACGAAAGACAAGGGACTGATAGTTTCAGGAGGACTGGTATGCAAAAAGTAAAATCAGTGGTAATGGCCGGTGCGCTAACGTTATTTATTGGTGCTGCAGAAGCGGCTCCCGCAACCGAAAAACCGCCGGTGCTGTCAAAAAAAATGCAGAAGGTTGTTGATGATGTTGTCTCAGGGAAGAGTGAAAAAGGCCAAAACACACAGAGCGCGGTAGCCGCCACGCCAAAAGCACAAACGGATGCCTCTGGCTCTGTAGCTGCCAAACAGGAAACATTCCCGTCCTCTTTGGAAGACAAGGATCCATTGGTGCCATCGGGAGACGCCGAACAAGACAAGGCGGATAACACGGCGAGTGTCCAGGATCGACTGGCGTCAATGGCCGAAGATGATTATGCCTTTGAACAAATGCGTCGCAAGCTTGCAAATCTGGTAGAACTTGAAAAATTGCGTAGTGAAATTGTCAAGCTCCGTGGCGAAGATAAAATCAAAGCCACGCCAGCGACTTCTGCCTCAGCGTCTAAGGGGCAAATATCAACATCTGCAAGGTCAGAAACGCCGCGCGTTGTTCTTGAAGCGGATATCGGTGGTGCGAATCGCGTTGCCGTAATGAGTGGAAATAAGCTCAGCTATGTTCGTCCGGGTGAAACGTTCACCGTGGGCGATACCAAGTACAGGCTGTCGAAAGACAGGAAGTCAGTCGTTATGGCAGAGGATGCTGTGCAGTGAAAATGGACTTTACGCGTATTTCAGCCGACGAATTACTCGCTGGGAAATGGACTTACCAGGAATTTGAGGGAATTGGCTTTACGGCAACAGCTGAAGAGCGCGATTACCTGGTGGTGAATACGCTCGGCATTGAAAACCTGTTTGAATATCAGATCCAGGTATCAAGGCTGACTTCTCAGCACAAGCGTCAGGTCGAAGGCCTGGCGCTTGTCGCCGAGGAAGATTATTACCGGATTATTGAGCATGTTTCATTAAAACAGCTTAATGACGCGAGTAAAAACATTGATATTACCGACACTCAGAAGCGGCTGGCGGCTATCCTCCAGCGCGTCGTGAGTATGGGCGCGAGCGACTTACATATTACGCGCAATGATGTGCTGGCGCTCTTTGAGGCTCGCGTGAATGGCGTGTTGATGCCCTTTATGCAGATCAAATCTCAGCTTTGCGATGAGCTGGTGTTCGTTCTCTACAACGTAGAAGCGACGACTCGCGATACGACCTGGAACCGTGCAATTCCGCAAAACGCTAACATTCTTTATAACCTGTCCGGTAAGCCTTACCGCTTCCGTTACGCGCACTTCCCAATCTTTGGTGAAACGGCGGATTGTTACCATGCGGTATTGCGTATTATTCCATCAGGTCTCCAGAAGGGGAATATTGGCTCCTTGGATAAGATCGGTATATCGGATGAAGAAGTTGCGGATCTGAAAAAGATCCTTAGTAATCCCTATGGTGCATACGTTATCGCCGGTACGACAGGTTCAGGGAAATCCACCACGCTTAAAAATTTGATGGAGTGGTTGCAGATCAACCGCTATGACGATCGCGGCTGCTTCCTGACGGTAGAAGATCCGGTGGAATATCAGATTTACGGAGCGAAGCAGAGTTCCGTGGTGGATGTCTCGGGTGGTGGGTTCCATGCCGCAATTAAATCCGCTCTGCGTCGCGATCCGGATGTGCTGATGGTGGGGGAGATCCGTGACAACATTTCCGCTAATGCCCTGGCGGGTGCGGTCGAAAGTGGTCACTACTGCTTCACCACGGTTCATGCCGGTAACATCGTCTCATTGCTGCAGCGTATGTCTGCGTTAGGGATCGGCAGCGACAAAATGTCCACTCCGGGCTTTATTGCCGGCTTGCAGTGCCAAAAGTTGGTTCCCGTGCTGTGCGAAAACTGCAAAACCGTCATGGGTACCAAAACCATTTCCGGGCGAGAGTTTACTCTCTATACCGCAGGGGAGGGTGGGTGCGAACAGTGTCGTCAGAGCGGTATCAAAGGACGTCAGCTGGCGATGGAATACTTCCTGCCAACCTACGAAGAGTTAGCCGCAATTTCTAAGCAGGAATGGCTGAACGTGTACACGCTTTGGCGTAAAAAACGTACTGCGGCGCAGGGGTTAGCTGAAGGGTTTGAAATTCGTGAAAAGGTCATGGCACATGTCCTCAAGGGACGTATTGATGCAGCATGGTTTGCCATGGAATTTGGCGCAATGAAGGATGAAGATCTGGAGATGATCGTTGAAAAAATTCGGTAAAAAACAGCGTTTGTACCTCTATCAGTTTTGTGCCGATATGATTAGCGCAGGCTTACCGCTTTTCGATTCGCTGCAAAAGTTGCAAACCGAAGGACGCACGCTCCTTGGTAAAGGGTTTAGTGATAAACTGGGCGCGGTTATCCTGCAGATGAAGCAGGAGGTGTCGGTGTCAGCAGTATTTTCTGACGTAGTCCCTAACTCTGAACTGAGTGTGATTACCGCGGCAGAAAAAAGCGGAAGCCTCGCTGAGGGTTTTTTAACACTGGTCGCCGTGATTAAATACAATGATGAACTGCGTAAAAAAATCGTCGGCGCAATGATCTTCCCTCTGATCATGATCTCTTTGTCGCTGATTGTTATTGCGGGTTATTCACAAAAAGTATTCCCTGCCTTCGCCTCGGTAGTTCCGGTGGAAAAATGGCCGGGTGTTACCCAGAATTTATATAAATTTGGTACAGCGTTATATCAAGGGTTGTGGATTAAGATCCTGGTTGGTTTTATTATTTTTGTTTTCTTATCCAGGTTTGCTATGGCAAACCTCAGTGGCAATGTTCGTAATAAAATATTTGATAAAGTTCTACCGTTTTCAACCTACAGGCAGCTTGCGTCTTCCGTATTTTTGAATAACCTGGCGCTGATGCTCAGTAACAGCATTCCGCTGACTGACTCTTTACATATTGTACGTCTAAATGCAAACCGCTGGTTGCGTTGGCACATTGATTCCATGAATGACAAAATGGCTCAGGGGGTCCACTATAGTAAGGCACTCTCGACGGGCTTACTCGGCAAAGAAGAGTTACTGAACATTAGCCTGTATGCGGAACTCCCCTCCTTCAATGAGGTATTGCGTTCGGTCTCAGATCGTTCACGCGATCATATTCAGGAATACATTAAAAAACTTGCGGGTTTATTGAAAAACCTGGCCACGGTCGTCCTGGGGGGGTGCGTTGTGTGGGTCTTCATCGCGTTATTTGCATTAATGGATACGCTCTCCAAAACGGCGGGGGGTTAAGAGATAAACAATGTCAAATGGTTTTACAGAGAAAAGTAGCTATTTGGCATTGTTGATTTGAATGATGGATGTTGCGGAAAATACTTACTTCAACTGACGTCTCGCTATTTCGTCGTGAAGATGCATTTTAGTTAAAGGATATGTTTAATGCGCCTGGAAGCGTTTTTCGCCCCCTGGTTCCCTTGGCTTGCCTTAGGGTTAGGGCTACTGATTGGCAGTTTTCTTAACGTTGTGATTTATCGTCTGCCCGTCATGCTCTTTCGGGAGTCGGCGGATGATGAAACGCTGAAAACCTTACCCAATGTCAATCTCTGGTGGCCGCCGTCACACTGCCCATTGTGTCAAACATTGATTAAACCCTGGGATAACATCCCCGTATTGAGCTGGGTACTGCTGCGTGGTAAATGTCGCTGCTGCAAAAGCGCTATCCCTTTCCAGTACCCTTTAAGTGAAGGGTTGATCGGGATTGGATACTTTTTACTGGTCTTTTGCTACTACCCACAGCACAGCCTCATCCAGATTGCGTTCGTGGCGTTATTTTTTAGCCTGCTCTATACCCTGGCGATGATCGATATCAAGACCTTTCTTCTGCCAGATAGCCTCGTCTATATGCTTCTGTGGGCAGGTCTGATCGCCTCTGTCAGAAATATCATTCCCGTTTCACCGCGCGATAGCGTGACAGGTGCCGCTTTCATTTGGGTATTCAGTTGGGTGATGGCAAAAGGATTTACGTGGGTCACCCGGCGGGAAGGATTTGGTAATGGCGACGTAAAACTCTTTGCGGCCTGTGCGGCGTGGATTGGCAGCGAGCATATCGGGCAATTAATGCTGGGTTCGGCCTCGCTGGGGGCATTGTTCTTTTTAGTGCGCTGGGGTATCCGTTTCCGTTCCCGAAAAGCAGATGATGCGGGGGGATATATCCCGTTCGGCCCTGCAATTGCCATTACCGCTATCATCATTATGCACATGGAGGTGCTAAATTAATGTCTTATATGCTTTTATCCGGTCTGCTGTTAACGATGCATCCTGCTTCTACGCACGGTGCTGAGTGCTATTATCCGGTGTCTCATCACCTGTCGCAAATTCTGCTATCAAAGGAATATAACCCAGACTTTCAGCCGTTTAAGTCATCAGAGCCAGAACTGTGCTGGAATGATTTTAAAGAAGAGAGTTATCTGAGCGTATCCGATATCAGGATCTGGCTGGCATCTCATATACCACCGTCGCAAGAATATGATTCAGCAGGCGTTGCGACGACACTCATCAGCGCGCCTTTTGAACCGGCATCTCTGCTGGTGGAGCCTCAGGAAGACCTGTCGGCGGAAGTAATATCTGATGACGCTTCTGATGAGGAGAACCTGCCCGTAGATGGTGGGGAGGCAACGAGCAGCGTTTTCTCGGTAATGAACGCGACAATCCCGACCACGAGTGCCCCGGCTCCCGTCTGGAGGCCGTTGCTCAGCCAAAAAGCGCGGGGGCAGCATTTCGTCTTCCCGTTACGCGCCGAGCCCGTGGTGACCTCTCCCTTTGGTATGCGTTATCACCCCATCATTCATACTTTCATGCGTCATGAGGGGGTTGATCTTCGCGCGGCGCTAAACAGTGAGGTCATGTCTATTGCAGACGGCATGGTGACAGAAACTGGCTATGGGCCGGTCACTGGTCTATATATGACGATTCGCCATCCTGACGGCTGGAGTAGTCGTTATCTGCATCTGAATAAACTACTGTTGGTCAAAAATCAGTATGTACAAAAGGGCGATGTGATTGCGCTGTCGGGGAATACTGGCCGTACAGATGGGCCTCATCTGCATCTTGAAATTATTCATGATGACAAGCTGCTCGATCCCATGACACTCCTTTTTGAGCCTGCCGGGGAAAAAGACACGCATCCGGCATTACAGGTCGTATCCGAATCGTTACCGACGCCAGCATCAGAACCAGAACCTGTCGATATGACGCCGAAAATTGCGGTAATCGCTGGCGAAGGCGAATCGTTACAAATCGGCGTGCGGACTGGGCGTAAGATGACGATGTATTCTCCACAGGAAATCGTCGAAACGGATGAAGGTAACTGGCGTATCGTGAGTAAATTTGGCAAATACAAGCTGCAAAAAATGGATCAAGCCCTTTCGAAGGCAACTAAATAACATTTTTCGATTGGATTTCTGAGTTTTATGGTCACTTTAAATTCATTTTGATGGTTTTTTCCTCACTTGATAAAATGTGCCAAAATTGCCCTTGCGAAGGTCATTCGCTTTGGTTAGTATTCACACCCGCTTCAGTGGGAAACACGAAATCCTGCTAATTGGTCGAAGCATTGGTATGCGGCAAATCCGCAAGGAACAGGTTGATTATGTACGAAGCTCTTTTAGTTATTTTCCTTATTGTAGCCATCGCTCTTGTAGCGCTGATCATGCTGCAGCAAGGTAAAGGCGCTGATATGGGAGCCTCCTTCGGAGCAGGCGCTTCCGGTACGCTGTTTGGTTCAAGTGGTTCTGCGAACTTCATGACCCGTACAACTGCGGTTCTGGCTACGCTGTTCTTCATCATCAGTCTGGTGCTGGGCAATATCAACAGCAACAAGACCAGTAAAGGAAGCGAGTGGGAAAATCTGAGTGCTCCGTCTAAAACTGAGCAGACTCAGCCAGCTGCACCGGCTAAGCCAACCAGCGATATCCCGCAGTAAGTACTCAGTACCGAGGTGGTGGAATTGGTAGACACGCTACCTTGAGGTGGTAGTGCCCTAACGGGCTTGTGGGTTCGAGTCCCATCCTCGGTACCAATATTCCAGAAGAAAGACGTCGAAAGACGTCTTTTTTTTCGTCTGTAGATCGTGATTCTTCGATTTTTCGTAGGGCGGGAAAGCCTGGCGCCACCCGCTATATTGCCTGGTGGCGCTGCGCTTACCGGGCCTACGAAAACCCAAATAAAAAAAGGCGCCCGTTGGGCGCCTTTTGCATCTTTTTTCAGCGTTACTTCTTATCGCTGTGTTCCAGGTTTTCAACCTGCGGCAGGCCGTTGCCAGAGTTGGCTGAGAGCAAACCGTTCTCAACGTAGTTAAACAGCTTCTCACGCGTATCGGTGATGTCCAGGTTACGCATGGTCAGCTGACCAATACGATCGTCCGGAGAAAATACTGAATCACCTTTCTCCATGGTCAGACGCTCTGCTTTATAGGTCAGGTTGTCAGAGACGGTGTTGAGGATCGAGTAGTCGTTACCGCGACGCAGTTCCAGCGTCACTTCCCCGGTGATTGCACTCGCCACCCAACGCTGCAGGGCATCACGCAGCATCAGCGCCTGCGGATCGAACCAGCGGCCCTGATACAGCAATTTACCCAGCTGACGGCCATGAGAGTGATACTGCTCGATGGTGTCTTCGTTATGAATGCCGGTCAGCAGACGCTCATAGGCAATGTGCAGCAGCGCCATCCCCGGAGCTTCATAGATGCCACGGCTTTTCGCTTCGATAATACGGTTCTCAATCTGGTCGCTCATGCCCAGACCGTGACGTCCGCCGATACGGTTCGCTTCCAGCATCAGCTCGACATCGTCAGAGAAGGTTTTGCCGTTCAGGGCAACCGGATGGCCGCGCTCGAAACGCACCGTGACTTCTTCTGCCTGGATTTTGACGTTTTCGTCCCAGAACTTCACACCCATGATTGGGTTGACGATTTTCACGCTGGAGTTCAGGAACTCCAGATCTTTTGCTTCGTGCGTGGCACCCAGCATGTTGGAATCGGTGGAGTACGCTTTTTCGACCGACATTTTGTAGTCAAAGCCGCAGGCGATCATGAATTCTGACATTTCATGACGGCCGCCCAGTTCATCGATAAAATCAGTGTCCAGCCATGGCTTGTAGATCTGCAGCTCGGCGTTGGTCAGCAGGCCATAACGATAGAAACGTTCGATATCGTTGCCTTTATAGGTACTGCCGTCACCCCAGATGTTCACACCATCTTCTTTCATGGCGGCAACCAGCATGGTGCCGGTGACGGCACGGCCCAGCGGGGTGGTGTTAAAATAGGTCAGGCCGCCAGTGGTATTGTGGAACGCGCCACACTGAATGGCAGCAATGCCTTCCGCCACCAGTTGCTTACGGCAGTCAATCAGACGGGCATTCTCTGCACCGTACTCCATGGCACGACGTGGAATAGCATCATAATCTTCCTCGTCCGGCTGACCCAGGTTCGCAGTATATGCATACGGAACCGCTCCCTTTTGTCGCATCCACAGCAGCGCAGCACTGGTATCCAGGCCGCCCGAAAAAGCGATGCCAATACGTTGTCCTACCGGGAGATGCTTGAGAATCGTCGTCATAAAATAAAACCCTGCTTGATTGACTGAGAAGAGATCGGTTTCGCTCTCGATGCATGTTTATGCAAAATAAGTGAGTATTCATTTAATCATCTTTTGACGATGACCGGAAGAGACGTGTGCATTTTTTGTAAAAATTTCCCTCTCTTTACGCTACGTTATGTTGGGTTGACAGGTGGGGGTCACTATCAATATACTGAACGCCGATTTTACGTCCCGTCTTCGGTACCAAATCCCAGCATTATTTGCAAATTCTCCTCAAAACGCGTAGAATTTGCCACGTTTCAGGCGCGGGGTGGAGCAGCCTGGTAGCTCGTCGGGCTCATAACCCGAAGGTCGTCGGTTCAAATCCGGCCCCCGCAACCACTTTCCCATAAAGTTCTTTTTCAAATATACTGTGAAGACTCAGAGCCTTCGTAGCTGGATTTGAAAAAATTCTTTCGGAGAGTGCTCCAGGCCACAGTTGTGGCTATAGGGTTCAGTTATCTAAAGCCCCGATTTTTCGGGGTTTTTTGTTATCTGACTACAGAATAACTGGGCTTTACGCCCTTTTTTTATGTCTTGGGGGTGGGCTTGTCCACATTAGAGCAAAAATTAACAGAGATGATTACTGCACCGGTCGAAGCACTGGGCTACGAACTGGTCGGCATCGAATTCGTTCGCGGCCGCACATCGACGCTGCGCATCTATATTGATAGTGAAGATGGCATCAATGTTGATGATTGTGCTGATGTTAGCCACCAGGTGAGTGCGGTTCTTGATGTGGAAGACCCAATTACCGTTGCGTACAACCTGGAAGTTTCCTCACCCGGCCTCGATCGTCCGATGTTCACGGCCGAGCACTATGTGCGCTTTACCGGTGAAGAAGTGGCTCTCGTTCTGCGTATGGCCGTACAGAACCGCCGTAAATGGCAGGGAATTATCAAAGCTGTTGATGGTGAAATGATCACGGTTACAGTCGAAGGCAAAGATGAAGTGTTCGCGCTGAGTAATATCCAGAAGGCGAACCTGGTTCCCCACTTTTAACAGTCTGGATTGAGGTGAAAAGCCCGCGATGAACAAAGAAATTTTGGCTGTTGTTGAAGCCGTCTCCAACGAGAAATCACTGCCGCGTGAGAAGATTTTCGAAGCGCTGGAAAGTGCACTGGCTACAGCAACCAAGAAAAAATACGAACAAGAGATCGATGTTCGCGTAGAAATCGATCGTAAAAGCGGTGACTTCGATACATTCCGTCGTTGGGTGATTGTTGAAGAAGTTACCCAGCCGACTAAAGAGATCACCCTGGAAGCGGCGCGTTACGAAGACGAAAGCCTGAACGTGGGCGAATACGTTGAAGATCAGATTGAATCTGTTACCTTCGACCGTATCACCACGCAGACCGCGAAGCAGGTTATCGTACAGAAAGTACGCGAAGCCGAGCGCGCACTGGTTGTCGATCAGTTCCGCGATCAGGAAGGCGAAATCATCACGGGTGTGGTGAAGAAAGTGAACCGCGACAACATCTCTCTGGAGATCAAATCCGAAGGGATGCCGGGTAACGCTGAAGCCGTTATCCTGCGTGAAGACATGCTGCCGCGTGAAAACTTCCGCCCAGGCGATCGTATCCGCGGTGTGCTGTATGCCGTTCGCCCTGAAGCGCGTGGCGCACAGCTGTTCGTGACCCGTTCTAAACCAGAAATGCTGGTAGAACTGTTCCGTATCGAAGTGCCGGAAATCGGCGAAGAAGTTATCGAAATCAAAGCAGCGGCTCGCGATCCTGGTTCACGTGCGAAAATCGCGGTGAAAACCAACGATAAGCGTATCGATCCAGTAGGCGCGTGTGTGGGTATGCGCGGCGCACGTGTTCAGGCGGTTTCTACCGAACTGGGCGGCGAGCGTATCGATATCGTTCTGTGGGACGATAACCCGGCGCAGTTCGTGATCAACGCAATGGCTCCGGCTGATGTGGCGTCTATCGTGGTTGACGAAGACAAGCACACCATGGATATCGCGGTAGAAGCGGGCAACCTGGCGCAGGCGATTGGCCGTAACGGTCAGAACGTGCGTCTGGCGTCACAGCTGAGCGGCTGGGAACTCAACGTGATGACCGTTGATGACCTGCAGGCCAAGCATCAGGCTGAAGCCCACGCGGCGATCGATACCTTCACCAAATACCTGGACATTGACGAAGATTTCGCCACCGTTCTGGTTGAAGAAGGTTTCTCTACGCTGGAAGAACTGGCCTATGTGCCAATGAAAGAGCTGCTGGAAATTGACGGTCTGGATGAAGCGACCGTTGAAGCCCTGCGTGAACGCGCTAAAAACGCACTGACCACCCTGGCGCTGGCTCAGGAAGAAAGCCTTGGCGATAACAAGCCGGCTGATGACCTGCTGAATCTGGAAGGTCTTGATCGTGCGATTGCGTTCAAGCTGGCTGCCCGTGGTGTTTGTACGCTGGAAGATCTCGCTGAGCAAGGCGTTGATGACCTGGCCGATATCGAAGGTTTAACCGACGAGAAAGCCGGCGAACTCATCATGGCCGCACGTAATATTTGCTGGTTCGGCGACGAAGCGTAATAAACTGTAGCAGGAAGGAACAGCATGACTGATGTAACTGTAAAATCGCTGGCTGCCGAGATTCAGACCTCCGTGGACCGCCTGGTACAGCAATTTGCTGATGCAGGGATCCCGAAGTCCGCTGATGACTCGGTGACCGCGCAAGAAAAACAAACCTTGTTAGCGCACCTGAACCGTGAACACGGTTCTACGCCTGACAAGTTAACGCTGCAGCGCAAAACGCGTAGCACGTTGAATATCCCTGGTACCGGTGGCAAAAGCAAATCGGTACAAATCGAAGTCCGCAAGACGCGCACCTTTGTAAAACGTGATCCGCAAGAGGCCGAACGCCTTGCTGCGGAAGAGCAGGCACAGCGTGAAGCGGAAGAACAAGCTCAGCGTGAGGCAGAAGCAACTGCCAAACGCGAAGCAGAATTAAAAGCTGAACGTGAGGCCGCAGAAAAAGCGAAACGCGACGCAAGTGATAAAGTGAAGCGTGAAGCTGCGGAAAAAGACAAAGTGAGCAATCAACAGACCGACGATATGACAAAAACCGCCCAGGCTGAAAAAGCCCGCCGTGAAAATGAAGCTGCCGAACTGAAGCGTAAAGCGGAAGAAGAAGCACGCCGCAAGCTGGAAGAAGAAGCGCGTCGTGTGGCAGAAGAAGCACGCCGTATGGCAGAAGAAAACGAGAAAAACGGTGTGAATACCGCTGAGCCGTCAGAAGACAACAGCGATTATCACGTAACCACTTCCCAGCACGCACGCCAGGCTGAAGATGACAACGACCGCGAAGTTGAAGGTGGTCGTGGCCGTACTCGCAGCACCAAAGCCGCGCGTCCAGCGAAAAAAGGCAACAAGCACGCCGAATCTAAAGCTGACCGTGAAGAAGCGCGTGCAGCGGTTCGCGGCGGTAAAGGCGGTAAGCGTAAAGGTTCCGCTCTGCAGCAGGGCTTCCAGAAGCCAGCGCAGGCCGTTAACCGTGACGTTGTGATCGGCGAAACCATCACCGTTGGCGATCTGGCGAACAAGATGGCGGTTAAAGGCTCTCAGGTCATCAAAGCGATGATGAAACTGGGCGCAATGGCGACCATCAACCAGGTCATCGACCAGGAAACCGCACAGCTGGTTGCCGAAGAGATGGGCCACAAAGTTATCCTGCGTCGTGAAAACGAGCTGGAAGAAGCAGTCATGAGCGACCGTGACACGGGTGCAGCCGCTGAACCGCGCGCGCCGGTTGTGACCATCATGGGTCACGTTGACCACGGTAAAACCTCTCTGCTTGACTACATTCGTTCTACTAAGGTTGCCTCCGGCGAAGCGGGTGGTATTACCCAGCACATCGGTGCTTACCACGTAGAAACCGAAAACGGCATGATCACCTTCCTGGATACCCCGGGCCACGCAGCGTTTACCTCAATGCGTGCTCGTGGTGCTCAGGCAACGGATATCGTTGTACTGGTTGTCGCAGCAGACGATGGCGTGATGCCACAGACCATTGAAGCTATCCAGCACGCGAAAGCGGCGCAGGTGCCTCTGGTTGTTGCGGTCAACAAAATCGATAAGCCAGAAGCCGATATGGATCGCGTTAAGAACGAGCTCTCCCAGTACGGCGTTATGCCGGAAGAGTGGGGCGGCGAAGCGCAGTTCATCCCTGTTTCTGCAAAAGCCGGTACCGGTATCGACGACCTGCTGAATGCCATCCTGCTGCAGGCTGAAGTTCTGGAGCTGAAAGCGGTTCGTAAAGGTATGGCGAGCGGCGCGGTTATCGAATCCTTCCTGGATAAAGGTCGTGGTCCGGTAGCGACCGTTCTGGTTCGCGAAGGTACCCTGAACAAGGGTGACATCGTACTGTGTGGTTTCGAATACGGTCGCGTTCGTGCGATGCGTAACGAACTGGGTCAGGAAGTGCTGGAAGCGGGTCCATCCATTCCAGTGGAAATCCTGGGTCTGTCCGGTGTTCCGGCCGCGGGTGACGAAGTGACCGTTGTACGTGACGAGAAGAAAGCGCGTGAAGTGGCTTTGTACCGTCAGGGTAAATTCCGTGAAGTGAAACTGGCTCGTCAGCAGAAATCTAAACTTGAGAACATGTTCGCGAACATGACAGAAGGCGAAGTTCACGAAGTGAACATCGTACTGAAAGCCGACGTTCAGGGTTCTGTGGAAGCGATCTCCGACTCCTTGCTGAAACTGTCTACCGACGAAGTGAAAGTGAAGATCATCGGTTCTGGCGTAGGTGGTATCACCGAAACCGACGCGACCCTGGCTGCAGCGTCCAACGCTATCCTGGTTGGCTTCAACGTTCGTGCTGACGCCTCTGCGCGTAAAGTTATCGATGCGGAAAGCCTGGATCTGCGTTACTACTCCGTCATCTATAACCTGATCGACGAAGTGAAAGCGGCAATGAGCGGCATGCTGTCTCCTGAGCTGAAACAGCAGATCATCGGTCTGGCTGAAGTGCGTGACGTGTTCAAATCACCGAAATTCGGTGCGATCGCGGGCTGTATGGTTACCGAAGGTAACATCAAACGTCACAACCCAATCCGTGTACTGCGCGACAACGTGGTTATCTATGAAGGCGAGCTGGAATCCCTGCGCCGCTTCAAAGATGACGTTAACGAAGTGCGTAACGGCATGGAATGTGGTATCGGCGTGAAGAACTACAACGACGTTCGCGTTGGCGATATGATCGAAGTGTTCGAGATCATCGAAATCCAACGTACCATCGCGTAATCGTCATCGGCTTTTGGGCCGCCACGGTGTTGGCGGCAACCCAAAATCCTTAGACGATTAATTCGCGTAGGCCGGGTAAGCGAAGCGCCACCCGGCAATAATTTCAAAAGGGGCTTTTAGCCCCTTTTTTGTCTGGAGAATTTATTATGGCGAAAGAATTTGGTCGCCCTCAGCGCGTAGCGCAGGAAATGCAGAAAGAGATCGCGCTCATTCTGCAACGCGAAATTAAAGACCCACGCGTGGGCATGATGACCACCGTGTCCGGCGTTGAAATGTCACGTGACCTGGCCTATGCCAAAGTGTTCGTGACCTTCCTGAACGATCAGGACGAAGCGGCAGTGAAAAACGGCATTAAAGCCCTGCAGGAAGCCTCTGGTTTCATCCGCTCTCTGCTCGGCAAAGCGATGCGTCTGCGTATCGTGCCTGAGCTGACCTTCTTCTACGACAACTCGCTGGTCGAAGGTATGCGTATGTCGAACCTGGTGACCAGCGTGGTGAAACATGACGATGAACGTCGTGTTAACCCAGCGGACGACAACAAGGAGGACTGATGAGTCGTCCTCGTCGTCGTGGTCGCGACGTGCATGGCGTGCTGCTGCTGGATAAACCCCAGGGCGCATCCAGCAACGACGTGCTGCAAAAAGTGAAGCGTCTTTTTAACGCCAACCGTGCGGGCCACACTGGCGCGCTGGATCCGCTGGCAACCGGTATGCTGCCGGTTTGCCTGGGGGAGGCGACAAAATTTTCTCAGTACCTGCTGGATTCCGATAAGCGTTATCGCGTTATCGCGAAGCTCGGCCAGCGCACGGATACCTCCGATGCCGATGGTCAGGTGGTGGAAGAGCGTCCCGTAACCTTTAGCGCCGAACAGCTGGATGCCGCGCTGGAGAGCTTCCGCGGCGACACCATGCAGGTGCCGTCGATGTATTCGGCGCTGAAATATCAGGGCAAGAAGCTCTACGAATACGCGCGTCAGGGCATTGAGGTGCCGCGCGAGGCACGCCCAATCACGGTGTATGAGCTGCTGTTTATCCGCCACGAGGGCGATGAGCTGGAGCTGGAAGTCCACTGTTCGAAAGGAACCTATATTCGGACCATCATTGACGATCTCGGTGAAAAGCTGGGCTGCGGTGCGCACGTGATTTACCTGCGTCGTCTGGCCGTCAGTAAATATCCGGTTGAACGCATGGTGACCCTTGAGCATCTTCATGCGCTGGTTGAGCAGGCGCACGCGCAGGAGATTTCCCCTGCCGAGCTGCTCGATCCGCTGCTGATGCCGATGGATAGCCCGGCGGCCGATTTCCCTGTCGTTAACCTTCCTTTAACGTCTTCCGTGTACTTTAAGAACGGCAACCCGGTTCGTACAACGGACGCGCCGGCTGAAGGCCTGGTTCGCGTGACCGAAGGTGAGGAAGGGAAGTTTATCGGCATGGGTGAAATGGATGGCGAAGGGCGCGTTGCGCCGCGCCGTCTGGTGGTTGAATACCCGGTCGAAGGCTAACGGCGATAACGGCTCACCTTGCGATAAGCAGGGGAGACGAGTAGAATATCGCCGCTTAACGGTCTGCAAATTGTTTAACAATCTGCGGGTCGTACACTGGGATTGCTGAATTAGAGATCGGCATCCTTAAATTCTTTATATGTTGGAGTTTGAAAATGTCTCTAAGCGTTGAAGCTAAAGCTAAAATCGTTTCTGAGTTTGGTCGTGGTACTAACGACAGCGGTTCTACCGAAGTTCAGGTTGCACTGCTGACTGCACAGATTAACCACCTGCAGGGTCACTTTGCAGAGCACAAAAAAGATCACCACAGCCGTCGTGGTCTGCTGCGCATGGTTTCTCAGCGTCGTAAACTGCTCGACTACCTGAAGCGTAAAGATGTTGCACGCTACACCTCGCTGATCGAGCGTCTGGGTCTGCGTCGCTAAGTCTTGCGAGTTTCAGAAAAGGGGGCCTGATGGCCCCTTTTTTCAACCAGACGGCAGCAATTCAATGGAAACTATTGTATTGTTGCTATAAATGATCTTCATTGCAGAGGTTCGCGCGGCTAATGAGAGGCTTCACCCATGGGGGTGTCGGTTGTCATTAGTCGCGAGGATGCGAAGAAGGTCGGGTTAAATCGTCAGCACACCGGTGGTGTGCTGTCACACATTTAAGAAAGGATAGAATTTTGCTGAATCCGATCGTTCGTAAGTTCCAGTATGGTCAGCACACCGTCACGCTGGAAACCGGCATGATGGCGCGTCAGGCTACTGCTGCCGTAATGGTAAGCATGGATGACACCGCGGTGTTCGTTACCGTTGTGGGCCAGAAAAAAGCTAAACCAGGTCAGGACTTTTTCCCACTGACCGTAAACTACCAGGAGCGTACCTACGCTGCCGGTAAAATCCCGGGTGGTTTCTTCCGTCGTGAAGGCCGTCCAAGCGAAGGCGAAACCCTGATTGCGCGTCTGATTGACCGCCCGGTTCGTCCGCTGTTCCCGGAAGGCTTCGTTAACGAAGTTCAGGTTATCGCCACCGTTGTTTCCGTTAACCCACAGGTTAACCCGGACATCGTTGCGATGATCGGCGCATCCGCTGCCCTGTCACTGTCTGGTATCCCATTCAACGGCCCAATCGGTGCGGCACGCGTAGGTTACATCAATGACCAGTACGTGCTGAACCCAACGCAGGAAGAGCTGAAAGAAAGTAAGCTGGACCTGGTGGTTGCTGGTACCGAAGCCGCTGTTCTGATGGTTGAATCCGAAGCAGAACTGCTGAGCGAAGACCAGATGCTGGGCGCTGTAGTCTTCGGCCACGACCAGCAGCAGATCGTTATCCAGACTATCAACGACCTGGTGAAAGAAGCCGGTAAACCACGTTGGGACTGGCAGCCAGAAGCGGTTAACGACGCGCTGAATGCGCGCGTAGCAGCACTGGCAGAGTCTCGTCTGAGCGACGCATACCGCATCACCGACAAACAGGAGCGCTATGCTCAGGTTGATGTGATCAAATCTGAAGTGACCGCGACCCTGGTTGCTGAAGACGAAACGCTGGACGCTAACGAAATTGGCGAAATCCTGCACGCAATCGAGAAAAACGTTGTTCGTAGCCGCGTACTGGCAGGCGAACCGCGTATCGATGGTCGTGAAAAAGACATGATCCGTGGTCTGGACGTGCGTACTGGCGTTCTGCCGCGTACCCACGGTTCCGCACTGTTCACCCGTGGCGAAACTCAGGCACTGGTTACCGCCACGCTGGGTACTGCGCGTGATGCACAGAACATCGACGAACTGATGGGCGAACGTACCGACAGCTTCCTGTTCCACTACAACTTCCCTCCGTACTCCGTAGGCGAAACCGGTATGGTGGGCTCACCGAAGCGTCGTGAAATTGGTCACGGTCGTCTGGCGAAGCGCGGCGTGCTGGCAGTGATGCCAGAAGCTGACAAATTCCCGTACACCGTTCGCGTAGTGTCAGAAATCACCGAATCTAACGGTTCCTCTTCTATGGCTTCCGTGTGTGGTGCCTCTCTGGCGCTGATGGATGCAGGCGTGCCGATCAAAGCCGCTGTTGCGGGTATCGCAATGGGTCTGGTGAAAGAAGGCGACAACTTCGTTGTTCTGTCTGACATTCTGGGTGATGAAGATCACCTGGGCGATATGGACTTCAAAGTCGCGGGTTCCCGCGAAGGTATCTCTGCACTGCAGATGGATATCAAAATTGAAGGCATCACCAAAGAGATCATGCAGGTTGCTCTGAACCAGGCTAAAGGTGCGCGTCTGCACATCCTGGGCGTGATGGAACAGGCGATCAACGCGCCGCGTGGCGATATTTCTCAGTTCGCGCCACGTATCCACACCATCAAGATCAATCCAGACAAGATCAAAGACGTTATCGGTAAAGGCGGTTCCGTTATCCGTGCCCTGACCGAAGAGACTGGCACCACTATCGAAATCGAAGATGACGGTACTGTGAAGATCGCAGCGACCGACGGCGAAAAAGCGAAATTCGCTATCCGTCGCATCGAAGAAATCACGGCAGAAATCGAAGTGGGCCGCGTCTATGCAGGTAAAGTGACCCGTATCGTTGACTTTGGCGCATTCGTTGCCATCGGTGGCGGTAAAGAAGGTCTTGTACACATCTCTCAAATCGCTGACAAGCGTGTTGAGAAAGTGACCGATTACCTGCAGATGGGCCAGGAAGTTCCGGTCAAAGTTCTGGAAGTTGACCGCCAGGGCCGTATCCGTCTGAGCATTAAAGAAGCAACCGAGCAGTCTCAGCCTGCTGCGCCAGAAGCACCGGCAGCAGAACAGCAAGGCGAGTAAGGTTGCCATTTGCCCTCCGCGTTGCGGAGGGCCTATTACCAGGCAGGACGCCTTGTTAGCAGCCGGGGGACAGGACGTCATCCAATAGTTGTCTTCGGGAGTGGGAAATGAAGCCTTTTTTGCGCTGGTGTTTCGTTGCGACAGCTTTAACGCTGGCAGGATGCAGCAACTCTGCCTGGCGTAAGAGCGAAGTCCTCGCAGTGCCATTGCAACCGACTTTGCAGCAGGAAGTGATTCTGGCACGCATGGAACAAATTCTTGCCAGTCGGGCTTTAACCGATGACGAACGCGCACAGCTTTTATATGAGCGCGGAGTGTTGTATGATAGTCTCGGTCTGAGGGCATTAGCGCGAAATGATTTTTCACAAGCGCTGGCAATCCGACCTGATATGCCTGAAGTATTCAATTACTTAGGCATTTATTTAACGCAGGCAGGCAATTTTGATGCTGCCTATGAAGCGTTTGATTCTGTACTTGAGCTTGATCCAACTTACAACTACGCGCACTTGAATCGCGGTATCGCATTGTATTACGGCGGTCGTGACAAGTTAGCGCAAGATGATCTGCTGGCGTTTTATCAAGACGATCCTAATGATCCTTTCCGCAGCCTGTGGCTTTACATCGTTGAGCAGAAGCTCGATGAGAAGCAGGCAAAAGAAGCACTGAAACAGCGCTTCGATAAATCGGACAAGGAACAGTGGGGATGGAACATTGTCGAGTTCTACCTGGGCAACATTAGCGAAGCAACGCTGATGGAACGCCTCAAGGCGGACGCAACGGATAACACCTCGCTCGCTGAGCATCTCAGTGAAACCAACTTCTATTTAGGTAAGTACTACCTAAGTCTGGGGGAAAAGGACAGCGCTACGGCACTGTTCAAATTAGCGGTTGCTAACAACGTACACAACTTCGTTGAGCACCGTTATGCATTGTTGGAATTATCGCTCTTGGGCCAGGAGCAAGACGACCTGGCAGAATCGGACCAGCAATAGCTGACGACATAAACATCAGCCCGTAATCTTTTTGATTGCCATCACCTTAACTGGTGAGGGCGTTGTTGTTCGTCAATACACCTACTTTGAGCCGGTTCACACTTTTCAATGAAAATTGCTAATCATTTTCACGATGAGCTAAGTAGACTGGCCGCCATTAATATCGAGGCACTTGTACTACATGGCTGAATTCGAAACCACTTTTGCAGATCTGGGCCTGAAGGCTCCTATCCTTGAAGCCCTTACCGATCTGGGTTACGAAAAACCATCTCCGATCCAGGCAGAATGTATTCCGCATCTGCTCTCTGGTCGTGACGTGCTGGGCATGGCCCAGACTGGTAGCGGTAAAACCGCAGCATTCTCGCTGCCGCTGCTGCACAACATTGATCCGGACCTGCGTGCACCGCAGATCCTCGTCCTTGCTCCAACCCGTGAACTGGCTGTCCAGGTTGCTGAAGCGATGACTGAATTCTCTAAACATATGCGCGGCGTAAACGTGGTAGCCCTGTACGGCGGCCAGCGTTATGACGTGCAGTTACGCGCCCTGCGCCAGGGCCCACAGATTGTTGTCGGTACGCCGGGCCGTCTGCTGGATCACCTGAAGCGCGGTACCCTTGATCTCTCTAAACTGACCGGTCTGGTACTGGATGAAGCAGATGAAATGCTGCGTATGGGCTTCATCGAAGACGTAGAAACCATTATGGCGCAGATTCCGGAAGGTCATCAGACCGCTCTGTTCTCTGCCACCATGCCAGAAGCTATCCGTCGTATTACCCGTCGCTTCATGAAAGATCCGCAGGAAGTACGCATTCAGTCCAGCGTAACCACTCGTCCGGACATCAGCCAGAGCTACTGGTCTGTATACGGCATGCGTAAAAATGAAGCGCTGGTTCGCTTCCTGGAAGCAGAAGATTTTGATGCGGCGATTATCTTCGTTCGTACCAAAAACGCGACCCTGGAAGTGGCTGAAGCCCTGGAACGTAGCGGCTACAACAGCGCAGCGCTGAACGGTGACATGAACCAGGCCCTGCGTGAGCAGACTCTGGAGCGTCTGAAAGACGGTCGTCTGGATATCCTGATTGCAACCGACGTGGCAGCACGTGGTCTGGACGTTGAGCGTATCAGCCTGGTTGTAAACTACGACATCCCGATGGACTCTGAGTCTTACGTTCACCGTATCGGCCGTACCGGTCGTGCGGGTCGTGCTGGCCGTGCACTGCTGTTCGTTGAGAACCGCGAGCGTCGTCTGCTGCGTAACATTGAACGCACCATGAAGCTGACCATTCCAGAAGCTGAGCTGCCAAACGCAGAGCTGCTGGGCAAACGCCGCCTGGAAAAATTCGCCGCCAAAGTTCAGCAGCAGCTGGAAAGCAGCGATCTGGATCAGTACCGTGCGCTGCTGTCGCAGATCCAGCCTACCGCTGAAGGCGAAGAGCTGGATATCGAAACCCTGGCTGCAGCACTGCTGAAAATGGCACAGGGCGAACGTACCCTGATCGTTCCACCAGATGCGCCTATGCGTCCTAAGCGTGAGTTCCGTGACCGTGACGACCGTTTCGAACGTCGTGGCGACCGTAACGACCGCAATGACCGTGGCCCACGTGGCGACCGTCCAGAGCGTGGTGGTGAAGACCGTCCACGTCGTGAGCGTCGTGATGCGGGTGATATGGAGCTGTATCGCATTGAAGTGGGCCGTGATGATGGCGTTGAAGTGCGTCACATCGTTGGCGCGATCGCTAACGAAGGCGACATCAGCAGCCGTTACATCGGTAACATTAAGCTGTTCGGTACCCACTCTACCATCGAACTGCCTAAAGGCATGCCGGGCGAAGTATTGCAGCACTTTACTCGTACTCGCATCCTGAACAAGCCGATGAACATGCAGCTGATGGGCGATGCACAGCCTCGCACTGACCGCGGCGGCGAACGTCGTGGCGGTGGCCGCAGCTTCGGTGGCGAGCGTCGTGAAGGCGGTCGTCCAGAAGGTCGCGGTGGTGAAGGTCGTCGTTTCTCTGGCGAACGCCGTGAAAACCGTGGCCCACGTCGTGACGAAGGCGCCAGCCGCCGCCGTGACGCGTAAGCCTTACGTTTCAGACGTAAAGTAAAATATACAGCCCCGATCAACGCGATCGGGGCTTTTTTTATTTCTTTTGTACTCTTGTACTGGTACAGTGCTGCACATTAAACTGCGAACCACATTTTTGACTGGAGTAAAGGCTGTATGGCGACACTAACCACCACCCAAACGTCACCTTCGCTGCTTGGCGGCGTGGTGATCATCGGCGGAACCATCATTGGTGCTGGGATGTTCTCCCTGCCGGTGGTCATGTCCGGTGCGTGGTTTTTCTGGTCGCTGGCGGCGCTGGTCTTCACCTGGTTCTGCATGCTGCATTCCGGGCTGATGATCCTGGAGGCTAACCTGAACTATCGCGTGGGCTCCAGCTTCGACACCATCACCAAAGACCTGCTGGGCAAGGGCTGGAACCTGATCAACGGCCTCTCGATTGCGTTCGTGCTCTATATCCTGACCTACGCGTACATCTCCGCGAGTGGTTCAATTCTGCACCATACGTTTTCAGAGATGTCGCTGAACGTTCCGGCGCGCGTGGCCGGATTTAGCTTTGCGCTGGTCGTGGCGTTTATCGTCTGGTTAAGCACCAAAGCGGTGAGCCGCATGACGGCGATCGTGCTGGGCGCGAAGGTGATTACCTTCTTCCTGACTTTCGGCAGCCTGCTCGGCCATGTCACCCCCGCGACGCTGTTTAACGTGGCGGAAGTGAACACCTCCTATACGCCATACCTGCTGATGACGCTGCCGTTCTGTCTGGCCTCGTTTGGCTATCACGGCAACGTGCCGAGCCTGATGAAATACTACGGTAAAGATCCGTGCACCATTGTGAAGTGCCTGATTTATGGCACGCTGCTGGCGCTGGGGCTGTATGTGATTTGGCTGTTGGGGACGATGGGTAACATCCCGCGTCCGGAATTTATCGGCATTGCGCAGAAGGGCGGTAATATTGATGTGCTGGTCCAGGCGCTGAGCGGTGTACTGAACAGCCGCAGCCTGGATCTGCTGTTGGTTGTGTTCTCCAACTTTGCGGTGGCCAGCTCCTTCCTGGGCGTCACCCTGGGTCTGTTTGACTACCTGGCGGATCTGTTTGGCTTTGACGATTCGGCGATGGGGCGCTTCAAAACCGCGCTACTGACTTTCCTGCCGCCGGTTGTCGGTGGTCTGCTGTGGCCGAACGGTTTCCTGTACGCCATTGGCTATGCAGGGCTGGCAGCAACCATCTGGGCGGCAATCGTTCCGGCGCTGCTGGCACGCAAATCCCGTAAGCGCTTTGGTAGCCCGACGTTCCGCGTCTGGGGCGGTAAGCCGATGATTGCGTTGATTCTGGTATTCGGGGTAGGCAACGCGGTGGTACACGTATTGTCGAGCTTCAATTTGTTGCCGGTGTATCAGTAAGTTTTTTGTGCTGGATGGCGGCTACGCCTTATCCGGCCTATGCGATCCCGTAGGCCCGGTAAGCGACGCGCCACCGGGCGAAAAGGCTACCCCACCAACTCTTCTTTTACCTGCATCGCCAGGTCAAACGAATGCAAACGCGCCTGGTGATCGAAGATCTGGCCGTTAACCATAATCTCATCCGCCTGGGTTTCACGCAGCACCGCTTCCAGCCCGTGACGCACTTTCGCCTTATCCCCCACCAGAGACATACTCAGCGCCTGCTGAACGCCATACTGCTCGGAGGCGGACCACAGCTGATGCATGTTCTCCACCGGCGGCGGTAGCTGGCCGGTTTCGCCGCGACGCAGCTTCATGAAGGCCTGCTGCATGGAGGTGAACAGGAATTCCGCATCGCGGGTACTGTCGGCGGCAATGATGTTGATACACACCATCGCGTACGGTTTCTCCAGACGCACGGACGGTTTGAAGTGGGTGCGGTACAGATGCAACGCCTGGTGCAGCATATCTGGCGCGAAATGCGAGGCGAACGCAAACGGCAGCCCAAGCTGTGCTGCGAGCTGGGCGCTATACAGGCTGGAGCCCAGGAGCCAGACCGGGATTTTTTCGCCGTAGCCCGGCACTGGACGCACGTGCGGGTTCGGATCGCGCGCGTCGAACCAGTCCACCAGTTCGGCGACATCGCGCGGGAAGTTGTCGATATCACCGCTCATGTGGCGGCGCAGCGCGCGCATCGTTGGCTGATCGCTTCCCGGCGCGCGGCCAAGCCCCAGATCAATACGGCCAGGATAGAGCGTATTCAGGGTGCCAAACTGCTCAGCAATCACCAGCGGGGCATGGTTAGGCAGCATCACGCCGCCCGAGCCGAGGTGCAGCGTCGTCGTATTGGCCGCCAGATAGCCAATCAGCACGGACGTGGCGGCGCTGGCGATGCCGACCATATTGTGATGTTCGGCCAGCCAGTAGCGGTGATAGCCGCGCTTTTCGGCCAGCTGAGCGAGCGCGAGCGAATGCGAAAAGGCTTCTCGTGCCGAGGAGCCTTGTGGGATCGGCGCGAGATCCAGCACCGAGAACGGAATGGTTTTGTCAGTCATAGCAGCTCACTTTGTCGACGGTGAATCTTTCATACTGCATTAAAGTTTACTAACCGTTGTTAACAAAGTGAGCCTTTTTTAGGCCTGAAGTTCCAGCCCGGCCAGACGTTTCCAGTAGCCGTTACAGTCGCTGTTGGACGTAAGCGGCAGCGGCGAGGCACCGTTTTCGTTGGCGCGGAACGCGTCGAGCATCCCAAAGACGCCGGTATCCAGCGGTGACAGGCGCACCATATCCACCAGTCCGTTCATCGATGCCAGCTCGTTGCCGAGGTTATACACATAGCCGCTCATGGTCTGAATGCCGTTGAGGACAAAGACCTGCTGATTTTCCTGGGACAGCATGCTGCGCCCGTTCGGGTATTTAATGCAGCAGGTTTCGCACTCATCTTTCGGACGATCTTCCGAACGGGCGGTAAAGCAGCGGGCCGAGTAGGCCAGCGGCAGATGGCCGTAGCTCAGTACCTCTACTTCAAACTGATGGCGAATACCCAGCTCGTCGCACTGTTTCAGCAGATTGTCCAGCCAGTCGCGGGAAAGCTCAACCGGCATGCACCAGCGCGTCATCCCCTGTTTAAGCAGCAGGCGCAGCGTCACCGCGTTATAGCAGTTCAGCGCATGGCCGGCGACAAACGGCAGCTTACGCTCGGCGCACAGGTTCACCACGCCCAGGTCACTGGCCTCCACCAGAAACTCGCCGTTTTCAACGTAGCGCTTCAGCTCGCCTAACTCCGACGAGGCCTGCACCAGCGCGAGGGTTGACAGCACAACCTGTTTACCGCTTCCTGCGAGGCTTTTCGCCATATCCAGCCAGTCGCCCACTTTGGTGGCCCGGCGCTTGCTGCACACCGCTTCGCCGAGGTAAATCACATCGGCGCTGCTGTTTGCCGCCTGCTGGTAGAAATCTTCCAGCGTCTCTTTTGGCCAGTAATAAAGCACCGGCCCTAATGAATATTTCATGGTTATCTCACTGCCATTTACGGTGATAGGCGCCAAGCGTGGTCTGCGTGCCTTCGGACATCGATCCGAGCGTCTCCATCCAGGCGGGCTGGGCGGTGTAGTTCTGCGGATCGGCCATGCAGCGGTCAATCGCCTGCCGCCACACTTTCGCTACCTGGCTCACGTAGGCCGGGCTGCGCTGGCGACCTTCAATTTTTACCGAGGCGATATTCGCCGCCAGCAGTTCCGGCAGCAGCTCCAGCGTGTTGAGGCTGGTCGGCTCTTCAAGCGAGTGATAACGCTCGCCGTCTACCAGATAGCGTCCTTTGCACAGCGTCGGGTAGCCCGCGTTTTCACCGTCCTGATAACGGTCGATCAGCACCTCGTTGAGACGAGATTCCAGCCCCTGCGGCGTTTGCTGCCAGCGAACGAAGCGGGCAGGGGAACAGGCTCCGACGGTATTCGGAGACTCACCGGTTAAATAGGACGAGAGATAACAACGCCCTTCAGCCATGATGCAAAGGCTGCCGAAGGCAAACACTTCCAGCGGCACCGGCGTGACGCGTGCGAGTTGCTTCACCTGATGGATAGAGAGCACGCGCGGCAGAACCACGCGGGCAACGTCAAAGTGACGATGGTAGAAACGCACCGCCTCCTCGTTGGTGGCAGATGCCTGAACAGAGACGTGGCGCTCAATATGCGGATAGCGTTCTGCCGCATACTCAAGCATGGCGAGATCGGCCAGGATTAAGGCATCGGCGCCCAGTTGGGCAGCCATGTCCACCGCGCGCTGCCAGCGGGCGTAGCCATCCGGATGCGCAAAGGTGTTGATGGCGATATGCAGCTTGCGGCGGTGCTGGTGGACGAAGTTGACGGCTTCCTGAAGCTTTTTCTCCGTAAAGTTTAGGCCAGCGAAATGACGGGCGTTGGTATCATCCTTAAGCCCAATGTAGACCGCGTCGGCCCCATTTTCGATGGCCGCCTTAAGCGCCGGAAGGTTTCCGGCAGGGCAGAGCAGCTCCATAAATTATCCCGATGTTGACGATCGCAGCGATCGCAAAATTGTTAACGAGCTGGGATTTTAATTAACCTATACGCGACAATTTTTGATTTAAGGCAGCTAATGGCGTATTGATGACACCAATAATGAGGTAAGGCGGACGACGGTTTGTTGATTTACGCCGCTATGTTCTCGTCGGGATATGGCAAAATAACAGGATTATAGACATCAGGGAGTAATGCTCGTGCTGGATAAACTGCGTTCGCGTCTCGTACAATTTGGCCCATCAATGCTGAGCGTGCCGGTCAAACTGGCCCCGTTCGCGCTCAAGCGCCAGGTGCTGGAGCAGGTCCTGAGCTGGCAATTCCGCCAGGCGCTGCAGGACGGCGAGCTGGCGTTCCTTGAAGGCCGCTGGTTAAGTATTGAGGTCCGCGATATCGGGCTGCGCTGGTTTACCTCCGTGGAGAACGACCAGCTGATCGTGCGTGAATCTGCCGAAGCGGATGTGAGCTTTAGCGCCTGTGCCAGCGATCTGCTGATGATCGCCGCGCGTAAACAGGATCCGGATACGCTGTTCTTCCAGCGCCGTCTGGTGATTGAAGGTGACACGGAACTGGGTCTGTACGTCAAAAATTTAATGGATGCCATTGAGCTGGAGCAGATGCCCAAAGCGCTGCGCATGATGTTGATGCAAATGGCAGATTTCGTTGAGGCCGGGCTGAAAACCCCGCCGGACGGTAAACACACTTCAGTAGGTGAGCCATGCTGATTCGAGTCGAAATTGGGATTGATGCTCCGGGTATTGACGCGCTGCTGCGCCGCTCCTTTGAGAGCGATGCCGAAGCCCAACTGGTTCAGGATCTCCGTGAAGACGGCCTGATTACGCTGGGGCTGGTCGCCACCGATGACGAAGGTCAGGTGGTGGGCTATGTCGCATTCAGTCCGGTGGTAGTTCAGGGCGAAGAGCTACAGTGGGTAGGAATGGCCCCGCTGGCGGTCGATGAGCGTTATCGCGGCCAGGGGCTGGCGCGCCAGATGGTCTATGAAGGGCTGGATTCGCTGAATGAGTTCGGCTACGCGGCGGTGGTGACGCTTGGCGATCCGGCGTTCTATGGCCGTTTAGGCTTTGAGCAGGCGGCGCATTACGATCTGCGCTGCCGCTGGCCGGGCACCGAATCCGCCTTCCAGGTACATCGTCTGGCGGATGACGCGCTGAACGGCGTTAATGGTCTGGTGGAGTATCACGACCATTTCAATCGCTTTTAATCAGGCTTTCGCGTAGCGCCTCGAAGGAGCCGTCTCCACTGACGAGACGCTCTTTCTGGCGCTTCGTCAGCTGCTTAATGCGGTACTCCAGCCTGAGTGCCAGCGAACGGTCGCCAACGGCGGCAGAAAACGCGAGCCGCAGTTCCCCTTTTCCCCGCAGGGCTTTAGCCCCTTTCCCCGTCTGATGTTGGATAAAACGCCGCGCCACATCGGTGGTGATCCCGGTGTAGAGCGCGTTATCAGCGGTTCGGACAAGATAGAGAAACCAGCACACGGTATTCAGATTCAGTATGTTAAGGTGAAACGCACCTTAGCATGAGAGAGAGTAAAAATGGAAACACTGGCCGCCATAAACCGCTGGCTTGCGAAGCAGCATGTTGTCACCTGGTGTGTCTGCGACGAAGGGGAGATGTGGTGCGCGAACGCGTTCTACTATTACGACCCGGAGCGGGTGGCGTTTTACGTCCTCAGCGAAGACAAAACGCGTCATGCCCAAATGACGGGCCAGCAGGCGAAGGTGGCCGGCACGGTAAACGGCCAGCCGAAAACGGTGGCACTGATCCGCGGGCTTCAGTTCAAAGGGGAAATTCGCCGTCTGGAAGGAGAGGAAAGCGACGCGCAGCGTAAACGCTACACGCGACGCTTCCCGGTTGCCGCTGCGCTAAAAGCCCCGGTGTGGGAAATCCGCCTTGATGAGCTGAAATTTACCGACAACACGCTGGGCTTTGGCAAAAAGCTGCACTGGTTACGCGCCGAGCAGGCGTAACGCTTCGCGGTTAAACGCTGGCAGATCGTCCGGCGTACGGCTGGTGATCAGCTGATCTTTATCGTTGACCACCTCCTGATCGTAGAACTCGGCACCCGCGTTTTTCAGATCGATAACGATCGGTTTCACGGCGGTGAGCTTACGCCCGCGCACGACGTCAGCGCTGATCAGCAGCTGAGGCCCGTGGCAAATGGCAAAGACCGGCTTGCCGGTGGCGACGAAATCGCGGGTGAACGTGACGAAACGATCGTCTCCGCGCAGGGAGTCCGGTGAATGGCCGCCTGGTAACAGCAGGGCATCGAAATCTGACGGGCTGACGTTATCAATGGATTCGTCAATGGTCACGCTGGCTTCGCCCTTGTGGCCCTTCACGGTTTTACCCGCTTCTTTCTCGATGGTAACGACCTCGTGGCCCGCCTTGCGGAATGCCTCTGCTGGTGACGTGAATTCTGAATCTTCAAACTCGTCGGTAATCAAGACTGCGATTTTTTTACCCATGGTTCCTCCGTTGTTATCGCTTCAGACTGTTTTTTTCCCGTTTGTGGTAAATACTTACCGTACAGACTTTTAAGTGTGGTCGAGCAGGCCAGAATCGCAAACGGACTATTCTGTAAAGGGGAAGTGGATGAGCCAGGTATTGATAACAGGCGCAACCGGGCTGGTGGGTGATCATCTGCTGCGGCTGTTGATTCAGGAGCGAAGGGTAAACTATATCGCCGCGCCTACGCGTCGCCCGCTGGCCGATATCTCAGGCGTGTTTAATCCTCACGATCCGCAGCTTACCGATGCGCTGGGGCAGGTGCAGGACCCCATAGATATCGCCTTTTGCTGTCTCGGCACCACGCGGCGCGAGGCGGGCAGCAAAGAGGCGTTCGTGCATGCCGACTACACGCTGATTGTCGATACGGCCCTGACGGCCAAAAAGCTGGGGGCGAAGCATTTTGTGGTGGTCAGCTCAATGGGTGCCAACGCCAGCTCGCCTTTTTTCTACAGCAAGGTAAAAGGCAAAATGGAGGAGGCGCTGATCGCTCAGGAGTGGGAGTATCTGACCATTGTCCGGCCTTCGATGCTGCTCGGGCACCGTGACGAGCGACGGTTCAACGAATCCTTTTTTGCCCCGCTGTTTAAAATCCTGCCCGGAAACTGGAAATCCATCGAGGCAAGAGACGTCGCCCGCGCCATGTTAAAAGAAGGCCTGTCGCCCTCTAAGAAAGGTGTGAATATTATCCCCTCAGCAAAACTGCGTGAAATCACGCAGGGCGAGGCGTAAACTCCCCCGGCTTATTCAATAACACTCTCCGGGGAATGCTATGACTGGTCAGTCTTCATCTCAGGCGGCAACACCTGTTCAATGGTGGAAGCCCGCACTCTTCTTTCTTGTGGTCATCGTTGGCCTTTGGTACGTGAAGTGGCAGCCTTACTACGGTAAAGCCTTCACCGCTGCCGACACGCACAGTATTGGTAAATCCATCCTCGCGCAGGCCGATGCCAGCCCGCTACGGGCGGCGTGGGACTACGCCATGGTCTATTTCCTTGCCGTCTGGAAAGCGGCGGTATTAGGGGTGCTCCTCGGCTCGCTGGTTCAGGTCCTTATCCCGCGTAACTGGCTGGTGAAAACCTTAGGCCAGCCGCGCTTTCAGGGCACGCTGTTGGGGACGATTTTCTCCCTGCCGGGCATGATGTGCTCCTGCTGCGCTGCGCCGGTTACCGCTGGTCTGCGTCGCCAGCGCGTCTCAATGGGCGGGGCGCTCGCGTTCTGGATGGGAAACCCGCTGCTTAATCCGGCCACGCTGGTGTTCATGGGCTTTGTCCTCGGCTGGCATTTTGCCTTTATCCGCCTCGTAGCCGGGCTTTTGACCGTGCTGGTGGTCGCCACGCTGGTGCAGCACCTGGTGAAGGACAAGACGGTGGAAACGGCGTCCGTTGAACTGGAGATGCGCGAGCCGCAGGGCGGGTTCTTCGCTCGCTGGGGCAAAGCGCTGTGGCAGCTCTTCTGGAGCACTATCCCGGTTTATATCCTGGCGGTACTGGTTCTCGGCGCGGCGCGCGTCTGGCTGTTCCCCCATGCGGATGGGGCTATCGACAACACGCTGATGTGGGTGATTGCGATGGCGGTGGCAGGGTGCCTGTTTGTGATCCCAACGGCGGCAGAAATTCCGATTGTCCAGACCATGATGCTGGCCGGAATGGGCACCGCGCCCGCGCTGGCGCTGCTTATCACGCTACCTGCGGTAAGCCTGCCCTCGTTCGTTATGCTGCGTAAGTCATTCCCTGCGAAAGCGCTGTGGCTGACGGCGGGGCTGGTGGCCTTGAGTGGGATAATTGTGGGAAGTATTGCGCTGCTGTAAAAAAAAAGCCCGGTGGCGCTAGCGCTTACCGGGCCTGGGGTCAGGTTTAGGTTACTTGATGTAAGTAAACGCGGTGGTGACGTGTTTCACGCCGCTCACCCGGCTGGCGATATCCGCTGCCGCTTTCCCTTCACGTTCGGTCACGAGACCCAGCAGGAACACTTCGCCGTTCTCGGTGGTCACTTTCACGTTAGAGGATTTCACCTGGTCAGAGCCCAACAACTGGGAACGCACTTTGGTGGTGATCCAGGTATCTGACGATGCGGTACCAAGGCTGATTGGCTGCCCCTGACGCACTTCGTTAAACACTTCGGTTGTCCCTTCTACGCCCATCGCAATCTGTTTAGCACGTGAAGCGAGTTCAGTGGTTGGCGCCTGTCCTGCCAGCAGGACTTTGCCCTGATAGGCCGTCACGTTGATGCGCGCTTCTTTCTTAATCTGTTCGTCTTTGGACAGCGCACTGTTGACGCGCAGCTCCAGCGTGCCGTCATCAACCTGTGTGCCGACGGTGCGCGGATCGGTCGCCGCTTTGGTACCCACGGCGGCGGTACCGACGACGGCCGCCGCGATACAACCCTGGAGTAGCAGTGCAGACATAAGGACTGCAAGGGTCGATAAAGCCTTCATGAAAACTCCTTAATCATCCTGGTGAGGGAAAAGCGTGTTATCGATCAGATCGCATAAGCAGTTCACCGTCAGCATGTGCATTTCCTGAATGCGGGCGCTGCGGTGAGAAGGAATGCGGATTTCCACATCCTGCGGCCCAAGGAGACCGGCCAGTTCGCCGCCGTCATAGCCGGTTAATGCCACGATGGTCATGTCACGGGTGACGGCCGCTTCAACGGCTTTGACGATGTCACGGCTGTTGCCGCGGGTTGAAATCGCCAGCAGCACATCTCCGGCATGGCCTAAGGCGCGCACCTGCTTTGCGTAAATTTCGTCATGCAGACGGTCGTTTGCAATCGCAGTTAAGACCACATTATCGGTATTTAGTGCAATGGCGGGTAAACTTGGGCGTTCGGTTTCAAAACGATTGATCATGCTGGCAGCAAAATGCTGTGCGTTGGCGGCCGAGGTTCCATTACCACAACAGAGGATTTTGTTGCCGTTGAGCAAGGACTGCACCAGCGTCATCGCGGCGCGGGAAATCGCGTCCGGGAGAGCTTCCGCCGCGGCAATCTGCGTTTGAATGCTTTCTGTGAAGCACACTTTAATTCTATCGAGCACGTTATCCCTTTAAATCGTAATTATGCGTCTTCGCCAAAAGCGTTTTTAAGCCAGTCGATCTCATTTCCGGTGAAGGCTACCACATCAAACCGGCAATCCACAGTATCAAAACTCCCATTATGGCGGGCGAGCCACAAGTGGGCAGTCTGTAATAATTTATGTTGTTTGGCGAGCGTCACGCTGGCGGCAGCACCGCCAAAACGGGACGACTGTCGATAGCGCACTTCAACAAACACGGTGACCGGGCCGTCTTTCATAATCAGGTCGATTTCGCCGCCGCGTCCGCGAACGTTGGCGGCGATGAAGCGCAGTCCTTTGCCTTCAAGCCAGCGACGCGCTTTTACCTCCCACGCGTCGCCGGTCTCTTTACGGCTTAACTGGCCGGGACGATTTGCCCCTGCTGGTATTTGAGCCATGATAACTTCCTGTTAATCACGCAGTCCTGCGTTGCCGTCAGATCGCCGGTGTTACCGTTCAGCTCAAAGCCCGGTACCTGACGCATCTGGGTAAAGTTGTTGGCCAGCGCCCACGCATCAACGCCCATGGCATACAGACGTGCCAGGGAGTAGTCGTTACGTACTGCGCCGAGCGCCTGCTGCATCAGCGCAGGGTTGCTGCCTGCCAGCATCGGGATTTCGCTGTACTGCAGGCCGTCCATCTCCAGACGGAAATCCGGGCCTGCGGTGCCCTGCGCGCTGCGGGAGCTGGCGTAGAGCGTCGCCCCGCTCTGGCTGCCGTTACGCATGGCGATCATCGGCTTGATGAAGGCAATCTCTTCCGGCGTGGCAACGATGTAAGCCGCATCGACCTTACCGCCACCGCTGATTTGTGCGTCCGTTGGCGGTGCCGGAATGGTCAGGCCGCCGATGGTCACACCCTGCTGCTGTGGCAGGCTGGAGGCGACCGGGCTGCCGTTCAGCGCGATGCCTGCGCCGCCGTTTACCCCAGCTCGCAATTCACCGGCTGAGCCAAATTTCTGCTGCAGCACGACGCCGCCGCCCAGTTTTTGCCACTCGTCGGCAAAGGCGGTAGCGACACGGTCGCCCAGCGCGCTACGCGGGATCAACAGCAGCGGGGCCTGTTTGCCCTGCTCGTGAATATGCCGCGCCGCATCGCGTGCTTCGTCTTCCGGTGAGAGGGCGAAATAGCAGATATTGGCACGGTTTTGCACCTGCTCCGGCTGGTTAAGCGCCAGCACATTCAGCGGGGTGTTGCTCTTCATCAGCTCTTCTACGTTGTTTTTCAACAGCGGGCCGACAACGATGCTCGCGCCGTCCTGCTGCACCTGCGCCAGAACCTGGTCGAGCGGCTGGGCGCTGGTATCGTAGATTTTCAGCTCTGCGCCCGGGTTAGCGCCGGGCGTTGCTACGGTCTGCTGCTGCGCGGCAGGCTGTTGCTCTGGCTGAGTGGCCTGCGGTTGCGCCGTAGTTGTCGCCTCGGTCGCTGGCGCGGCTGGCGTTTCAACAGGGGGCTGGGCCGCCGGGGCCGGTGCCGCTGTCTCAGCCGGTGGCGTCGTCGGTGCCGTAACCGGGTTTTGCAGGGTCCCCTGAGCCGGAGCTTGCGCTGTGGTCAGGTCGCTGGTCTCTGCCGCGGACGGGCTGATCACGTCACTGACGTTCGCCGCCTGGGCTGCCTGATCCGGCACCGCGCTGCCTGACACTGTCGTTGTGCCGTTCTTCGCGGCTTCAAAACCTTGCTGGATCGCGCGGCCAAACACCGCCGCCTGACCGTTCAACGGCAGGAGCAGGGCAATCTTGCTGGTGGAGGCTGGCTTAAAGTTCTGCACGTTGACCAGTTGCCCGGGCAGCATTTTGGCCCCCGGGTTTTGCGGATAACGTGTTTGCCAGTCGGTAATGCCTGCTTTCAGCATGTTCGGATCGCTGCGGTTGGTGAACCACATCTGCTGCAGATCCAGCCAGCCCTGCAGCACGTTTTCGTCTGCATTGATGACCATCGCCCGGGCCTGATCCTGGGTCATGGAGGCGAGCGCCTGCCAGGTGGCATCGATATTTTTCTGTTTGTCGGCCCCGCTCAGCAACGGCTCCTGGGCAATCAGCGCGCGCAGCAGCGTCAGGGACGGACGGCCTTGCTCCGCGGTGATACCGGCCTGCCAGAAGCGGGCCTGCTGGTTTTTATCCAGCGCACCCACGTCAATGTTACCGAGGATTTTCTTCGCTGATTCGTAATCTTTCAGCGCCACTTTCAGCTCGGCAGACAGTAAACCCTGCTCACGACGCTGGGTGTCGGTCAGATCTTGCGGCAGCTGGTTGAACAGTTCGGCGGCCTGCTGGGTTTTACCCTCTTTCAGCAGTGCACGAATGGCGAGTAATTGCCAGTTGGTCTTGGTATCATTCGAGCTCTGCGACATTTGTTGCAGATAAAAGCCAGAATCAGCCTGAGCCGAACCCTGCATGTGGGCCGTGCTCTGGTCGGGTGCCTGGGTGCCACAGCCTGCGAAGATCAGGGCGGCCAGCAGGAGAGGCACGCTGCGTGCGGCTTTTGTTCTTATAAACGTTAACGGTACCATACTGTATCCAGTGATTTTTTTACGCAATGCTCAATATTAAATCGGCAATCCGGACTAAACAATGAAACAACACGAAACGGCAGATAATTCTCAAGGCCAGCTTTATATTGTACCTACTCCTATCGGGAATTTGTCTGATATTACCCAACGTGCACTTACCGTATTGCAAGCCGTTGATTTAATTGCTGCTGAAGACACCCGACATACCGGTTTACTGCTGCAACACTTCGCCATTAGCGCCCGGTTGTTTGCCCTGCACGATCATAATGAGCAACAAAAAGCAGAAACGCTGGTGGCAAAGCTGAAAGAGGGGCAGAACATTGCACTCGTCTCCGACGCCGGCACGCCGCTGATCAACGATCCGGGCTACCATCTGGTGCGTACCTGCCGTGAAGCGGGCATCCGCGTGGTCCCTCTGCCAGGCCCATGCGCGGCCATTGCGGCGTTAAGCGCGGCCGGTTTACCGTCCGACCGTTTCTGCTACGAAGGCTTTCTGCCCGCGAAATCCAAAGGCCGTCGCGATGTGTTAAAAGATCTGGAAGCCGAGCCGCGTACGCTGATTTTCTACGAATCTACCCATCGTCTGCTGGAAAGCCTGGACGATATGGTCACCGTCTGGGGCGAATCCCGCTATGTGGTGCTGGCGCGTGAACTGACCAAAACCTGGGAGACCATCCACGGCGCGCCGGTGGGCGAACTGCTGGCATGGGTCAAAGAGGACGAAAACCGCCGCAAGGGCGAAATGGTTCTGATAGTCGAAGGCCATAAAGCGCAGGAAGATGCACTGCCCGCCGATGCGCTGCGCACCCTGGCGCTGCTGCAGGCTGAACTGCCGCTCAAGAAAGCCGCCGCGCTGGCTGCAGAGATTCACGGCGTGAAGAAAAATGCGCTGTATAAGTATGCGCTGGAGCAGCAGGGGGAGTAACACATGAGCCGCTATCAGCCTCCTTTTACGATTACGCCCTCTATCCTCAATCAGGTTATTGAGATCGGCGAACTACTGGGGCACTGGGCGGCGCATTCTGGCAGAACATCCCCTCTGCTACGCAAAGAGAATCGCATTCGGACCATTCAGGCATCCCTGGCGATTGAGCATAACTCGCTAACGACCGGGCAGGTAACGGCGATTATGGACGGGAAACGTGTACTTGCACCTGAGAAGGATATTCAGGAGGTGCGCAACGCTATCCTTGCCTACGAGAAACTGCCCGACTGGAAACCCTGGCGTCTCAACGATCTGCTCAGCGCGCATCGGGTGTTGATGTCTGGTCTGGTCGATAAACCCGGTAAACTGAGGCAGGGTGATGTGGGGATCTACCGTGGAACGCAGCTGGTTCATATGGCCCCGCCCGCTTCGCAAATGCAACGTCTTATCAACGATCTCCTCTGCTGGCTGGAGCAAACCGACATCCATCCCCTGATAGCCAGCTCTGTGTTTCACTACGAGTTTGAATTTATACATCCCTTTTCCGATGGCAATGGCCGTATGGGACGGTTGTGGCAAACGCTTATCCTGAGCCACTGGCGGGCTGAACTTGCCTGGTTGCCTGTCGAGACGTTGATCCATTTCCAGCAATCACGTTATTACGAAATCCTGGGCCAGTGCGATCGTGCGAGCGATTGCACCGCTTTTATCGAGTTTATGCTGCGGAATATGGCGGATACGCTGCGTGAAGGTATTGCCGTTCCGACAGAGGTGTCGGAACAAATGTCGGAACAAATGTCGGAAAAAGAGATCGCGATTCTGCACCTTCTTACCGCCCATCCTCAGATGACCGCCGCGATGCTGGCATCCGCGTTAGGCGTGAGTTCCCGCACCGTTGAGCGTTATCTCCGTACGTTACAACACAAAAATAAAGTGAAGCGTGAAGGTGCCAGAAAAGGAGGCAGCTGGCAGGTCATAGCCTGACCTGACCAGCCGACGCGGGTCGATATCAGTAATGCTTCAGCATGCGGTCGATGGACTGCTCCAGCCAGTCGCGCTGGGTGCCGAAGTTAATCCGCAGGTAGTTTTCGCCGTTTTGTACGTAGTGGGTGCCATCCTCGATAACGACGCCCGCCTGCCGGGCGAAATGCCGGGTCAACTCGGTGGCACTCCGATCGTCGGCGCTGACGTCTATCCAGGCGAGATACGACGACTCCGGGTTCATCATTTTCCATGCCGGGAAGTGGGTCTGGAGGGCATCTGCCAGATAACGTGCATTGCCGCGCAGATAATTGTTCAGCGCGTCAAGCCACGGCAGGCCGTGCTGATAGGCCAGAATAATTCCCCATACGCCGAAGATGTTGGGTGAGGTGATGGAGTTCTTCTCCAGCTGCTGGCGGAAGCGCTGGCGCAGAGAATCATCCGGGATAATGGAATAAGAGGTTTTCAGCCCCCCCAGATTGAACGCCTTATTCGGCGAGGTCAGAACGATCAGATTGTCCTGCGCAGCGCAGCCGGCTGTCAGACAGCTAACAAACCTGCCGTCGAGAATGTGTTCCGCGTGCACCTCGTCGACCACCAGAAGAGTGCCGTAGCGTTGACACAGCTCGGAGACCTGGCGGATCTCATCTGCCCGCCAGATCCTTCCGGAGGGGTTATGCGGCGAGCAGAAGAACCACAGCCGGGGTCGGTGCGTTTTAAGCTGCTCCTCCACCCGGTTAAAATCCAGGTAATAGCGGTTGTCGTCCACGCGCAGCGGGTTAGCAAGTACTTGCACGCCCTGACGCTGCGTTGCCATCGCAAACGGGTCGTATACCGGTGTGTTCATCATCACGCAGTCACCGGGCTCGCAGAATGCCTGTACCGTGTAATGCAGCGTGGAGACGGTGCCGTAGGTTAACGTTACCCACGCTTTCTCAACTTCTACCTGATGGCGCTGGCGCTGGAAGGCGATAACGGCATCGTAGAATTCGTCGAAGCACCAGGTATAGCCAAAGGTGCCGTGCTCCACGATGCGCTGAAAGCCTTCAATCACGGCGGGCGGTGAGGTGAAATCCATATCCGCAATCCACAGCGGGATAAACCCCTCAGGCACATCACCGAAGCGTGAACAGACAAAGGCGTGATCCCATTTGCGGCATCTATCGCTTTTGCGCTCTATGATTTTGTCAAAATCAAACACAACTACCCCCTGTTAAATTAAGGCTTCAATGCCGGTTTTCACGCTCTGGACCTGCGGGCCGATAATCACCTGCACGCTGTGTGCGTCGAGCACCACGACGGATAACGCCCCGGCCGTTTTAAGCGCCTGTTGATCCACAAGCCCCATATCCTTCACCACCAGACGCAGGCGGGTAATGCAGTTGTCGAGGGACTCAATATTCTCTTTACCGCCGAGCGCACGCAGGATAAGCCCATGATCGTATTTCGATTTTCCGCGCGCCCGGGTGTTGGCCTCTACGGCCTGCAGCGCCCCCTGGGTATCCACTTCTCGCCCTGGCGTTCTAATGTCGTGCTTGAGGATGTACCAGCGGAAGACGAAGAAGTAGATGGCGAACCAGGCGATGCCTACCGGGAACAGCAGATACCATTTGGTCGACATGCCCTGCATTACACCGAAGATCAGCAGGTCCAGAATGCCGCCGTCGGTGTTGCCGATGGTGACGCCCAGCAGGGCCATAACCATCAGCGCCAGACCAGACATCACGATATGGAAGGCGTAAAGCGCCGGCGCGATAAACAGGAACAGGAACTCAATCGGTTCTGAAATACCGGTGACAACGGAAACCAGCACGCCGGAGAGCAGCAGCCCTTTGATGACCGGGCGATTCTCCGGGCGTGCGGTGCGGTAGATGGCATACGCCACCGCCGGGAGCCCGAAGATAAAGGTCGGCATAAAGCCCTGCGACAGGAATGCGGTGACGTGCGGGCTAAACGGCAGTCCGGCCTTGAGTTCGGCGTAGAAGATATTCAGCGCACCGGCCACTTCATGACCATTGACCATCTCAATGCCGCCCGCTGGGGTGAAACGCACCATTGCCAGCAGGATATGGTGCAGGCCAAAAGGCTTGAGCAGCAGCACGCCCACGCCGTACAGGAACGGGCCGAAAACGCTGGTGCTCTGAATGATATGGCCAATTCCGGCAATGCCCAGCGCCACGTATTCCCACAGCAGGGGAATGAACAGGCCGACCAGCGAGAGGGTCAGCGCGGTAATAATGGGCACAAAGCGGATGCCGCTAAAGAAAGCGAAGGCGTCGTGTAATACCGTGTCCTGAAAACGCTCATGCAGAAAATAGGTAATTACCCCAACCACGATCCCACCCAGCACACCCATCTCCAGGGTTTGGATCCCCAGCACAATGGATTGCCCCACCTGCCTCATGGTGGCCGCATCGGCAAGCTGGTGGGTTGCGGTCAGGTAATAGTTAATGCTCATGTTCATCAGCATGTAGCCCACGAACCCGGCAAACGCGCCCACGGCCTTGTTGCGTTTGGCAAGCCCCATCGGGATCGCCATCGCGAACATCAGGGGAAGATAGGTAAAGGCGAAACCGCCGACCATGGCAATAAAACCAAAGGTGAGCTGCGTGAGCTCGCCACCCAGAAAAGGGAAACTTTTAATGGTTGAAGGGCTGGTGACGGAACTGCCGATCCCCAGCAGCAGGCCCATAAAGGCCAGCAGCGAGACCGGGAACATAAAGGTCTTTCCCAGACTTTGAAAAAACGCCCACGCTTTCGATTTAAACGACTTTTCCTGTGTCATGTAGGGACTCCTCGGAATTTTTTTATGGTAAAGGAAGGCGCTGTCCGGCTTAAGGACGCGCCTTCATATTTGCGAGGCTTATAGTTATTTTCAGAGAGCGATGTTATTTACGACGGGATTCAGGCATCAGCCGTAAGCAGCAGTCGGTTGGCCGAGCCGCACACGTTGATTTTGCTTCTGACCACCTCTTTCATGGCGTCCATGCCGACGCGCATGTAATAGCGCGGATCGTTGCCCTGCGGGTTGTCGGCAAACCAGGCTTTAACCGCATCAGAAAAGGCAATTTTTAGCTCGGTAGCCACGTTGACTTTGCAAATGCCCAGCTCGATGGTGCGGCGTACATATTCATCCGGCACATCACTCGCGCCATGGAGCACCAGCGGAACGCTCACCACGTCGCGGATCTCCGCCAGGCGCTGGAAGTCAATTTTTGGCCGTTTGGTGTACAGACCGTGGGCCGTTCCGATGGCGACGGCGAGGCTGTCCACGCCCGTCAGTTCAACGAAGCGTTTCGCTTCCTGCGGGTCGGTCAGAAATGCGCTCTCGGCATCCACGCTCATGTCATCTTCCACGCCGCCCAGTCGCCCCAGTTCGGCCTCGACGCTGCAGTCGTTGAGGTGGCAGAAATCGACAACCGATTTCACCAGCTTCACGTTCTGTTCAAACGGGTAGTGGCTGCCGTCGATCATGGCGCTGCGCACACCGGCGTTCACCTTGCGACGAATATCGTCCAGTGATTCATGGTGATCGAGATGCAGCGCCAGCGGCATGTCATAGCTGAGGGAGTAAGCGCTACAGAGGGCGTAGATCTCTTCGAGCGCAATGTGCTTGAAGGTGCCCGGCGTGCCCGCGAGGATCACCGGTGATCGCATTTCGCTGCACACTTCAAGGATCGCCTGGATCGTTTCGGCGTTATGAATGTTGAATGCCGGTACGGCGTAGCCCTTGGCCTGCGCGTCCTGCAGAAGGTATTTGGTTGAGATGATACTCATAATGCGATCCTCTTAAGCCTGCCACGGATGAATAACCACGCCCTGCACCACACGGTTGACCGTGCCGCTGGCAGACGGGGTATCTGGCGTGTTGCCCACGCGAATGGACTGGGTGAGCGCAAAGACCTGGGCGTACATCAGGAAGCAGAACGCCTGTTCCATGTCGTTAAACGCGCGGGAAGGCGGCAGCAAAATATGCGGACCAGCCTCAATAATGGGATCTGTTTCGGCTGCGATCGCCACCACGCGCATCGCCTGACGATCGCGGCGCAGCTCGGCCAGCAGATCCAGATCGTAGCGGCGGGTATACGGATGGCTGGAGATGAAGACCACCACCAGCGTTTCGTTATTTACCAGGGATTTTGGCCCGTGGCGGAAGCCGGTTGGGGAATCGTAAAAGGCCGCCAGCTCGCCTGCGGTCAGCTCCAGCACTTTCAGCGCCGACTCGCGTGCTACGCCCTGCAGGCCGCCGCTCCCCAGATAGACGATCCGCTTCCATGGCTCGTTGCCAAAAACGCCGCCGCTAAAATCGCCCAGCGAGGAGAGGATCGCCTGACAGCGATCGGCGACGGCGCGGAATGCCTGACTGTTAAAGACTTCTGGCATGAACACCGCCAGGCAGCTCGCCATCATGGTGGTGATGCTGCTGGTCATCGCGAACCCGCGATCGTGCGTTTCGGCAGGCATCAGCAGGGCAAAGGCGTTATCACCGTCGACCGCGTTCTGGTAGAGGCTTCCCGCCTCGTTGCAGGTAATGGTCAGGTGATAGCACTCCGGCACGAACTGGTTAGCCAGCTGTACGGCTGCGACGCTTTCCGGGCTATTGCCCGAGCGGGCAAAGGAGACCAGCAGCAGCGGATGCGCGGCGCTGAAGTAGTCCATTGGGTTAGTGACCAGGTCGGTTGTGGGTACGGCGGTAATGTTTTTTCCGGTGTGGCTGGCGATCCACGGCGCAACGATATCGCCGATAAAGGCGGAGGTGCCTGCGCCTGTCAGTACGATCCGAAGATCGCGCTTGCGCAGCAGCGGTTGAAGAAAACCGTCAATCGAGGCGCGCAGGCTATCGATGTTGTTCAGCGATCGGATCCAGCTTGATGGCTGCTGGCGGATCTCTTCTTCAGTCCATGTGCCGGTCGTGGCGGTAGGGATAGTTTCTGGCATAACTCAGTCCTTAGTCGTGTGAATTCCACATCAGACGCTGGCAAACGTGTCGCTATCTTTCGTTTCGTTTCACTTGTTCACTTCAGCAGTTGAATAAAATTTATAGAAAAGAAATCGAAAGTTCAATGTGAAAGAAAAAATAAAACGAAAAGTGTGATCGAAAAGGAAAAGCAAAAATGAAGGAAAGGAAAAGAAAGGCCTTACGAGGGGGTGTCGTAAAGCCAAAAAGGGCAAAGTGAAAGGTCAGAGGGAGAGAGCCTGACCCTGGATCCAGATCGTCTGGAGGTGTAAACCGCCGTCCAGCGCGATAATATTGGCGCGCTTGCCCCGGGCGAGCGATCCGAGCTGCCCGTCAATGCCCAGTAAGCGGGCAGGGTGCAGGGAGGCCATATGAATCGCCTCTTCTGCCGTTACGCCCGTATGTTCAACCATGTTGCGTACGGCAGCATCCAGCGATAGCGTACTGCCCGCCAGCCCACCTGCCGCCGTACGCACCACGCCGCCGTGCAGAGTAACGTCTTCACCGCAAAGCCGATAACGGCCATCGGGCATACCGGCCGCCTGCATGGCGTCGGTAATCAACACCATGCGATCTTTTGCGCAGCAGCAGCACAGGCGCATGGCGCCGGGGTGAACGTGGTGCCCGTCGGCAATCAGCTCCAGCCACGCCCGCTCGTCCGTTAGCCCGGCACCCACCATACCGGGTTCCCTGTGGTGCAACCCCGTCATGCCGTTATAGCAGTGGACCAGCCCGTCTGCCCCTGCGTCAAAGGCGGCAAGCGTCTGCCCGTAGGTGGCGGCGCTGTGGCCCAGCATCACGCGGATGCCTCGCTGCTTCAGATGGCGAATCGCCTGCAGCGCACCCGGTTTTTCTGGTGCCAGTGCTACCACTCTGAGGGTGTGTTGCGAGACCGCCATCAGCGTATCCAGCTCGGCGATTTCCAGTTCGCGAAACAGTCCGGGCGGGTGCGCCCCTTTATTCTGCGGCGTAAAGTACGGCCCCTCCAGATAACTGCCCAGCACCAGCGCGCCGGGACCACCGGCCAGACAGCGCCGGGCAATCCGCGTGAGCGCACCGTGAATGGCCTCCAGCGGCGCGGTGACGGTGGTGGGCAGAAACGCCCCCACGCCTTCACGGGCTTTATACCGGGCTAACGTATCCAGCGTGCCGGGTGCCTCATCCATCACATCCACTCCCGCGCCGCCGTGAACGTGGGTATCGATATAGGCCGGGCAAAGCAGTTCGGCATCGCGCGCGGTCACGCCCGTTGGTATGGGTTCGATGGCAACGATAACGTCTTTTTCAATGCGCAGCTGGTGGTCGTCCAGCCAGCCCCCTTCGGTGAGTAGCCGCCGCGCGCGCAGTACCTGGCTCATATCCCTTCCTCGGCAGGCGCTTCCTCGCGACAGCGGCCAAGTTCATCCACCAGGCTCGTCAGGCCGCGGTGCCCGCACTCCAGCGCCTGAAGGCGGAACGCTTCGCTGCTCAGTCCCTCGCGCTCCAGCACCATCTCCAGCAGAAGCTGCAGATTCGTGCCGGTGATGACTTCGCTGCCGGGCCGCTGCATCGCCAGCGTTGAAGCCACGCGAAACGGCGTACCGCCCAGCAGGTCGGTAAGGAACACAATGTCGAATTGCCCGTCCAGTTCACTCACCGCCTGCTCGAGCTGAGCGGTCAGCCGCGCTGTCGTGGAAGACGCGGGAAAATCAATGGCGATAAACTGTGGCTGTTCGCCGAGGATCTGCTTCATCGCCTGCTCAAGCCCGCTGGCAAAGCCGCCATGACCCGTCAAAATAATGCCTAACATCGCAACCTCTTCGCGTTTACAGGAAGTGACAAAATTTACCGACAACGCCCAGGACCACGGTGATACCAATCAGGCGCAGCGGGCTCCAGCCACGGCGTACCAGCCAGAACATGGTCAGGGTATAGACCAGCGGCAGAAATGCGGGCATCAGCTTGTCGATAACGTCGGTTTGCAGTTTGACCACCGCATCCCCGGCCTTAATTTCAAGGGTGGTATTGAGGCGTACGTAGGTTGCTACCAGCGCGCCAATCACCGTCATCCCGACGATAGATGCCGCGTGGCCCACCTTTTTGGTGTTGGCTTTAATCAGCGGAATGGCGGCAACGCCCATTCGGTATGCGTAGTGCGCCAGGCCAAAGCGCAGGCCGAGATGCACCACGTTGAACAGTACGATAAAGACCACCGCGCCAAGAATGGAGCCTTGCAGCGCCAGGCTGGCACCAATACCGCCGCAGATGGGCAGCAGGGTGAGCCAGAACATGGCATCGCCGATGCCGCCGAGCGGGGCGCCCACGGCAATCTTGGTGCTTTGAATGCTGTTCACATCCTGCTTGGAACGCTCCATCGCCAGGATAATGCCGATCACAAAGGTCACCAGGAACGGGTGGGTATTGAAGAAGCCCATATGGCCTTTCATGGCGCGTGCCAGGTCCCGTTTGTTGGTGTGAATTTTTTTCAGCGCGGGCAGCAGGCCATACAGCCAGCCGGAAGCCTGCATACGTTCATAGTTGAACGACGCCTGTAACAGCATCGAACGCCAGGCCACGCGGTTAATATCTTTTTTTGTCAGCTCAGCCCCGATCTGCTGGTCTTCGTAGACGTTTTCGTTTACGCCGGTGAGCAGCGACGTTTCGCTTTCGGTGACGTCCGGCAGGGTAGTGTGATTAGATGCCATCTTCGAATTCCTCTTTCTGGGCTGCGGGCGCCGTCGGTTCAGGGGATTTACGCAGCAGGTCGATCAGGGCCATCGCCAGCGCCGCTGCCGCAATGGCCAGCACCGGGAGCTTCAGCCAGGCCGCCGCCACGAAACCGATAATGAAGTAAGGGATATAGACGTTTTTCATCATGATCTTCAGCAGCACGGCGAAGCCGATAGCCGGCATGATGCCGCCCGCGACGCCGAGGCCGTCGATCAAACGCTCCGGCAGGACATCAATGGCGGTTTTTGCGTGTTCCGCACCAAAGTAGATGGGCAGAAACGCGCACAGAAAGTAGAAGACCCCGAGCGCCAGCAGCGCCAGATAGTTGACCCGTTCAATGCCGTCGGTGTCCGCATTGGCCGCCATGCGATCGCAGCGCGACATCACACCGGACATAACCGAGAACAGGAAGGTTATGCCCATCTGTACCGCCACGGCGAAGGGCACGGCGACCCCAACGGCCACGTCCGGCTTCACGCCCGTGGTAATCGCGAACGTGGTACCGACAATGGTGCCGATAATCACGTTCGGCGGCTGTGCGCCTGCCAGCGGTGCCAGCCCCATCCAGACCAGCTCTAACGTACCGCCGGTCAAAATACCGGTGTGGAGATCGCCCAGAATCAGGCCGACCAGCGGCCCAAGCACCACCGGGCGGTGCATGTGTGTTAACCCGTTAAACATATCCAGGCCTGCGATAAAGGCGAGAATGCCTAGCGCAAATGCCTGCAACAGACTGATTTCCATTGTGAATCCCTCAGAGCAGTTTAAAGAGATCCAAAGCAGTTTCTGTTGGAACGCCCTGAACGAAGCATTCCACCCCGGCGGTTTTCAGGCCGTTGAACGCGGCGATATCGTTCGCGTCTACAGACACCGTTTTGGCAACTTGCTGTTTGCCATTGGCATAGTGCATATTTCCGACGTTGATACGGGTGATGGGCACGCCGCCTTCTACCAGCGTCAGAAAATCAGCGGGGGTTTTGCAAACCAGCAGAATTTTCTGGCGGTCGGCGGCGCGGTGAATGTTGTCGATCGTTTTTTGCAGCGACCAGAAGCGCACGGCAATGCCTTCTGCGAGCACCATTTCCATCAGGTTTTGCTGAACCGGATCCCCTGCAACCTCGTCATTAGCCACCAGCACCAGGTTTGCCCCCGCAAACCCAACCCACTGCACGCCTACCTGACCGTGGATCAGGCGTTCATCGATGCGGCATAAAACAATGTTTGGCATAGCGTGTTCCTCTTTTTTAATTATGCGTGTTGAGTCGTTACGCCTTCGCAGGCGGCATGGTACTGCTGGAGTATGTCCTGAATGTGGTCAATGATGAGGTCCCGTGGCGTCGACTTGAGAGCACCCTCGCGAACTTTGCTGTACTGCAACGGCAGATATTGGCTGATAAGCGGCAGGGGGATTGGTTCGTCTGCCAGATTGCGCACCAGCCGCGCGAAGGCATCGTCAATCTGGCCGTCTGGCCAGTAGTAGCGCACGCGGTCGGAATAGCTGTAGCCACGTGCCAGACGCCGTGCGTTGCCATCGCCGTGGTAGTGGCTCTGCCAGTATTCCGGACGATCGAGCATGACGTTTTCCAGCACCTGACGCAGGCCAGAGCTGGCTTTGGCGGGTAATAACTCTTCTTCTATCGCGGCCAGAGAGAACAAGGCTTCACGCAGGGCAAAGGTGAGCGCCGGGCCGACTTTGAGGATCGCGAAGTGATCGTTCACTAATTGTCGCAGGGCCTGCGGCGTCTGGTAATCGGTGGAGTGTGCCTCAAACACCAGGGTGTCGTAAGCCTCTACCATTTTACTGAGCGCGACGGCTTTTTGCGGCTGATAATCACACACCTGGGTGTGGTCGAATTCGACGCCGGGCTGCACCACCAGGCCAATGATGCGTGGCCAGATAGCATTTAATCCTTCCTTTTCGAACGCGTGACGGTGCGCCTCAAGCGTGGCGCGTGCTGCCTCGGGCGTGGTGACGTCCAGCTCGCTTAACGTTTCATGCGCACCCCCGGGCACCGGCACTTCCGTGCCGATGACATAGACCAGGTCAGCGGAGCCAAACCGCGCGCGGCAGGTCTCTTCGGCAATTTTTGCCAGACGCGCCGCGCGTTCGGCAACAATGGCATCGGTTAGCGGGACCGGATCGTCTTCGCAGGACATGCTGCAATCGAGGTGGATCTTTTTAAAACCGGCTGCGACATAGCACCTGATCAGATCGTCGGCATTGGCCATTGCCTGATCCGCAGGCAGGCTTTGCCAGCGGTTTGGCCCCAGATGGTCGCCGCCGAGGATCAGCTGTGACGACGGGAAGCCAAGAGACTCCGCCAGTTGGCAGACAAACCCGTGAAAATCGGCGGGCGTCATGCCGGTATAGCCGCCAAACTGATCCACCTGGTTCGAGGTGGCTTCGATCAGCAGCGGTGTCTGGTGCAATTGGGCGTAACGAATTGCGGCTTCAAGGACCAGCGGATGTGCGGAACAGACGGCATAAATCCCGTTTGCATTCCCCCGTTTATGTTGCTTCACCATTTCTGTCAGATGTTTCACTTTCCTCTCCATTTCGGATGGTGATGGTGTCAATCTTTCGTTTTGTTTCATTTGATACTGCATCATGGTGGTATAAAAATAAAACGAAAGATAATAGTTTTCCGATCTGTTTCACAAAAGAAACATAATGAAAGGTTTCAGCGCGAAAAGTGCTGACGCCACGGGGCCGTGGCGGGGTTGCATTTTCGTAAAAGAAAGGCGTTAATAGATAAAACGAAATGAAACGAAAGTTTATTGATTAAGGAGCTCGCATGAGCAGCACCGATTCTTCCGCAGAGAAGCGCATCACCGGGACCAGTGAAAGGCGAGAACACATTATTCAGCGGTTGCGGGCGCAGGGGAGCGTGCAGGTGAACGATCTCTCCTCTTTATACGGCGTGTCGACGGTGACCATCCGCAACGACCTGGCATTTCTTGAGAAGCAGGGGATTGCGGTTCGCGCCTATGGCGGCGCACTCATTTGCGAAGGCACTGCCGCCGGGGTCGAGCCTTCCGTTGAGGACAAAAGCTCGCTGAACACGGCGGTGAAACGCAGCATCGCCCAGGCCGCGGCCGGGCTGGTGAAGCCGGGGCATCGCATTATTCTGGACTCCGGTACCACCACCTTTGAAATCGCCCGCATGCTGCGCCAGCATACGGATGTGATTGCCATGACGAACGGTATGAACGTTGCGAATGCTCTGCTGGAAGCGGATGGGGTAGAACTGCTGATGACCGGTGGACACCTGCGACGTCAGTCGCAATCCTTCTATGGCGACCAGGCGGAACAGTCGTTGCAGAACTACCATTTCGACCTGCTGTTCCTGGGGGTTGATGCCATCGATCTGGATCGCGGCGTGAGCACGCACAACGAGGACGAGGCCCGCCTGAACCGTAAAATGTGCGAAGTGGCCGAGCGTATTATTGTCGTGACCGACTCAAGCAAGTTTAACCGCTCAAGCCTGCATAAAATTATCGATACGCAGCGGATTGATATGATTATCGTTGACGAAGGGATACCGGTTGAAAGCCTGGAGGGGCTGCGTAAGAGCGGGATTGAAGTGGTGCTGGTTTAAAGGGCTTCCTAACCCTCTCCCACGGGGAGAGGGAACCGTTCGGTGCGATTTTCACCCTCTCTCCATTGGGGAGAGGGCACGGTGAGGGGAATAATCACGTCACCGGCGCCGGGTTAAACACCGCCAGCTGATTGTGCAGCCCCCATTGGTCGGAGAAGGTTTTCTTACGTCCACTCGCCACATCCAGAATAAAGTTGAACAACTTCCAGCCCACCTCCTCAATGCTCTCTTCCCCGGTCGCGATAGTTCCCGCGTTGATATCCATTAAGTCATACCAGCGGTTTGCCAGCTCGGTGCGGGTCGCCATTTTGATCACGGGTACTGCCATCAGGCCGTACGGCGTGCCGCGCCCGGTGGTGAAGACCTGTACCGTAATGCCTGACGCCACCTGCTGCGTGCCGCAGACGAAATCGCTGGCGGGGGTTGCCGCATAGATCAGGCCGCGTTTGGTCGGGCGCTGGCCCGGCGAAAGCACTTCGACAATCGCGCTCTGGCCCGATTTCGCAATCGAACCGAGGGCTTTTTCCACCACGTTTGCCAGGCCGCCTTTTTTATTGCCCGGCGAGGGGTTGGCGCTGCGATCGGTTTTGCCCATATCAAGATAGTTATCGTACCAGGCCATCTCTTCCAGCAGACGTTTGCCGACCTCTTCATTGACGGCGCGCGGCGTGAGCAGATGAATGGCATCGCGTACTTCGGTAACTTCGGAGAACATCACCGTCGCCCCGCAGCGTACTAACAAATCGGACGCATAGCCGACCGCCGGGTTAGCGGTCACGCCGGAGAACGCGTCGCTGCCGCCGCACTGGGTACCCACTACCAGCTCGGAAGCCGGACAGGTTTCGCGCTGGCGCATGTTCAGTTTGTCGAGATGACGCTCTGCCACCTGAAGAATGTCGTCAACCATTGAGCGAAAGCCGACGTGGTGCTCGTCCTGCAGGCGCACGATGCTGGCGTCGTCGACCGCAATGGCTTTGACATCTTCGGTGCCCTGGAGCAGGCGCTCAGGCTGGAGTTTTTCACAGCCCAGACCAATCACCATAACCTCGCCGCCAAAGTTGGGGTTCAGGGCGATATTGTGAATAGTACGAATCGGGACCACGGCAGCGGGGGCGTTGATGGCTACGCCGCAGCCGTAGAGATGGTTCAGACCCACCACGCCGTCGACGTTGGGGTATTTCGGTAGCAGGTCGCGCTCAATGATCTTCACCACGTAATCCACCACGCCCGCCACGCAGTGCACGCTGGTGGTAATACCGAGCAGGTTTTTGGTGCCGACGCTGCCGTCCGCATTGCGGTAGCCTTCAAAGGTATAGCCTTCCAGCGGCGGCAGCGGCTCCGGTACGCGGGTTGCCAGCGGCAGGGTGTTCAGGGGCGGCGCGGTTGGCAGCTCAACCAGGGACTCCTCAATCCAGCTTCCCTGGGCAATGGCTCGCGCCGCGTAGCCAATCACTTCGCCGTAACGCACGATTTCACCGTGAGCCGGGATATCCACCAGTGCGACTTTATGCCCCTGAGGAATATGCTCAATTAATTCCAGCCCGTCCGGGAAACGCGTCCCCGCTTTTAAGCCGTTGTCGTTGACAATAATCGCCACGTTATCGGTATCGTGAACTTTAATATAGAACGCCGTCGGCGATGCTTGTCGAATTTCAATGTCGGCCATTGTTCAGTATTCTCCAGCAAAGTGTCTGATAATAAATGCAGCCAGATGAGTATGTATTTTCTTATTGTCGAAATAAAGACGCTGCTTTCTAAATAAAGAATGTCAGGACCTGGGATATAAAAATGTGATCAAGATCACCTCGTAAGGCGAGAGAACACGCCACCCGGCAGGTTATCGATGATTCTGTGCATCAGCGCCCAGTACGTTGTGCATATGCTCAAAACATTATTGAAAATTGCCGTAATAATTGAGCGTTAATCCAATGTGATGCGATTGGACGGTGGCTATACTGAATCACGATTTCATTGCGTCTGGTTAATTACCTGATATGAGCTGCTATCGATAAATAATCAGGAGAGACTCTTCCTAAAATTATAAATATAAAACTCCCGATGTGCCCGAGGAAATAAACATGATACTGGATACGACCGTAGAATCGAGAAAGGGTATGCCTACCCGCTATTTAATTCTGCTTATTATTTTTATCGTGACGGCCATTAACTACGCTGACCGTGCCACGCTGTCGATTGCCGGTACGGAAGTGGCGAAAGAGCTGCAGCTTAGCGCCGTCTCTATGGGGTATATTTTCTCCGCATTCGGCTGGGCCTACCTGCTGATGCAAATCCCCGGCGGCTGGCTTCTCGATAAGTTTGGCTCCAAAAAGGTCTATACCTACAGCCTGTTTTTCTGGTCGCTGTTCACCTTCCTGCAGGGCTTTGTGGACGTTTTCCCCCTGGCCTGGGCGGGCGTGTCGATGTTTGTCATGCGTTTTATGCTCGGCTTTTCGGAAGCGCCGTCCTTCCCGGCGAACGCCCGTATTGTGGCGGCCTGGTTCCCGACCAAAGAGCGTGGGACGGCCTCCGCGTTGTTTAACGCCGCGCAGTATTTCTCGCTGGCGATCTTCTCTCCGCTGCTGGGCTGGCTGACCTTTGCCTGGGGCTGGGAACATGTGTTCACCGTGATGGGCGCGATCGGTTTTGTCCTGACGGGCATCTGGGTGAAGTTTATCCATAACCCGACCGACCATCCGCGGATGTCCGCGCAGGAGCTGAACTTCATCACTGAAGGCGGCGCCGTTGTGGATATGGATCATAAAAAGCCGGGCGCGCAGGTTGCCAGCGGGCCTAAGCTCCATTACATCAAACAGTTATTGACCAATCGCATGATGCTGGGCGTCTTTTTTGGTCAATACTTTATCAACACCATCACCTGGTTCTTCCTCACCTGGTTCCCGATTTATCTGGTGCAGGAAAAAGGCATGTCGATTCTGAAAGTGGGCCTGGTGGCCTCTATTCCGGCGCTGTGCGGGTTTGCCGGTGGCGTGCTCGGCGGAGTGTTCTCGGACTATCTGATTAAGCAGGGCAAGTCGATCACCCTGGCGCGTAAACTGCCGATTGTGCTGGGCATGCTGCTGGCGTCCTCCATCATCCTGTGTAATTACACCGATAACACCACGCTTGTGGTAGCGCTGATGGCGCTGGCCTTCTTCGGTAAAGGATTTGGTGCACTCGGTTGGCCGGTCATTTCCGACACCGCACCAAAAGAGATTGTCGGCCTGTGCGGTGGGGTGTTTAACGTCTTTGGTAACGTGGCGTCTATCGCGACGCCGCTGGTCATTGGTTATCTGGTCAGCGAGCTGCATTCGTTTAACGCGGCGCTGGTATTCGTGGGCTGTTCAGCGTTGATGGCGATGGTTTGCTACCTGTTTGTGGTAGGCGACATCAAACGTATGGAATTGCAGAAATAAGCAAAGGTATAAGCGATGAGTAACGATATCTTCCCGAACAAATTTAAAGCGGCCCTCGCGGCACACCAGATCCAGATTGGCTGCTGGTCTGCGCTGGCGAACCCCATCAGTACCGAAGTGCTGGGCCTTGCCGGTTTTGACTGGCTGGTGCTGGACGGCGAACATGCGCCGAACGACATCAGCACCTTCATCCCGCAACTGATGGCGCTGAAAGGCAGCCAGAGCGCGCCGGTGGTACGTGTCCCGACTAACGAGCCGGTGATCATCAAACGTTTGCTGGATATCGGTTTCTACAACTTCCTGATCCCGTTTGTGGAAAGTGAAGAAGAGGCGGTGCAGGCCGTGGCCTCTACCCGCTACCCGCCGGAAGGCATCCGCGGCGTGTCCGTTTCGCATCGCGCCAATATGTTTGGCACCGTGCCGGACTACCTCGCGCAGTCCAACAAGAACATCACCATCCTGGTGCAGATCGAGAGCCAGCAGGGCGTTGATAGCGTGGATGCTATCGCGGCGACCGACGGCGTGGACGGCATCTTCGTCGGCCCAAGCGATCTGGCGGCTGCATTCGGCCACCTCGGCAATGCCGGGCACCCGGAGGTGCAGCGCGCCATCCAGCACATCTTTGCCCGCGCCAAAGCACACGGCAAACCGTGCGGCATCCTGGCACCTGTTGAGGCAGACGCCCGCCGTTACCTGGAGTGGGGGGCAACCTTCGTCGCCGTGGGTAGCGATCTCGGCGTGTTCCGCTCGGCCACGCAGAAATTAGCGGACGCTTTTAAAAAATAACCATCATCGAGGAAAAGATTATGACGCTGAAAGTCGGTTTTATTGGCCTGGGGATCATGGGCAAACCCATGAGCAAAAATCTCATCAAAGCCGGTTACTCACTGGTGGTTTCTGACCGTAATCCGGAGTCGGTGGCTGAGGTTATTTCGGCCGGGGCAGAAGCCGCGACCACGGCCAAAGCCATTGCCGAACAGTGCGATGTCATCATTACGATGCTGCCCAACTCCCCGCACGTCAAAGAGGTGGCGCTGGGTGAGAACGGCATTATCGAGGGCGCGAAGCCGGGCCTGGTGGTGATCGACATGAGTTCTATCGCCCCGCTGGCGAGCCGCGAGATCAGCGAAGCGCTAAAAGCGAAGGGCGTCGATATGCTGGATGCGCCGGTAAGCGGCGGTGAGCCAAAGGCCATCGACGGCACGCTTTCCGTCATGGTCGGCGGTGATAAGGCCATCTTCGACAAATACTACGACCTGATGAAAGCGATGGCCGGTTCCGTAGTGCATACCGGTGAAATCGGGGCGGGCAACGTCACCAAGCTGGCAAACCAGGTGATTGTTGCGCTGAACATCGCCGCGATGTCTGAAGCCCTGACGCTGGCAACCAAAGCCGGCGTTAACCCGGACCTGGTGTATCAGGCGATCCGTGGCGGTCTTGCGGGCAGTACCGTGCTGGATGCCAAAGCGCCGATGGTAATGGATCGTAATTTCAAGCCGGGCTTCCGTATCGATCTGCACATTAAAGATCTGGCGAACGCGCTGGATACCTCGCACGGCGTGGGCGCGCAGTTGCCGCTGACCGCCGCGGTGATGGAGATGATGCAGGCGCTGCGCGCCGACGGTCTGGGCACCGCCGACCATAGCGCGATTGCGTGCTACTACGAAAAGCTGGCGAAGGTGGAAGTCTCTCGCTAATGACGTCCTGCCCGGCGGCGCTACGCCTGCCGGGCGTTGTGTAGTAACAGGCTACAACTATGAAAATCGTAATCGCGCCAGACTCGTATAAAGAAAGCCTTTCTGCCACCGAGGTAGCACAGGCGATTGAAAAAGGATTTCGGGAAATCTTCCCCGATGCACTTTATGTTTCTGTGCCTGTTGCTGACGGTGGGGAAGGGACAGTCGAAGCGATGATTGCCGCGACCCGGGGCACAGAACAGCATGCCGTGGTCACTGGCCCGCTGGGCGAGAAGGTCAATGCCTGCTGGGGGATGTCTGGCGATGGCGGCACCGCCTTTATCGAGATGGCGGCGGCCAGCGGCCTGGCGCTGGTGCCTCCCACACGACGTAACCCGTTGGTGACCACCTCGCGCGGTACGGGCGAGTTGATCCTCTGTGCGCTGGATAAAGGTGCACGCAACATTATTATCGGCATTGGCGGCAGTTCAACCAACGACGGCGGGGCGGGCATGATACAGGCGCTGGGCGCGAAGCTCGCCGACGCGAACGGCACGGAAATTGGCTATGGCGGCGGCAGCCTGATGGCGCTGAACAGTATCGATCTCACGGGCCTGGATGCCCGGCTCAAAGGCTGTACGATCCGCGTCGCCTGTGACGTGACGAACCCGCTGGTGGGCGAAAAGGGCGCGTCGCGGATCTTTGGCCCACAGAAAGGGGCGACCGAGGGGATGATCCTCGAACTCGACGCCAACCTTAGCCATTATGCCGACGTGATTAAAAAATCCCTGCGCATCGATGTTAAACAGGTACCGGGCGCGGGGGCCGCAGGCGGAATGGGGGCGGCGCTGATGGCCTTCCTCGGCGCAGAACTGAAGAGCGGCATTGAGATTGTCACCCAGGCACTCAACCTTGAAGAACATATACACGACTGTACCTGGGTGCTAACGGGGGAAGGGCGCATCGACAGCCAGAGCATTCATGGCAAGGTGCCGGTGGGCGTGGCGAACGTCGCCAAAAAATACCATAAGCCGGTGATCGGCATTGCCGGAAGCCTGACGCAGGACGTCGGCGTGGTGCATCAGTATGGCATCGACGCGGTGTTCAGCGTGCTGACCAGTATTGGCTCGCTGGAGGAGGCGTTTCGCGGGGCCTATGACAATATTTATCGCGCTTCGCGCAATATCGCCGCCACTTTGCAGGTGGGGATGCGCACGCAAGGGTGACAGCGGGACGCAAACCCTCTATACTTCGCGCCGAAGCTGACCAGACAGTCGCCGCTTCGTCGTCGTCCCTTTTCGGGGGGAGACGGGCGGAGGGGAGGAAAGTCCGGGCTCCACAGGGCAGGGTGCCAGGTAACGCCTGGGGGGGAAACCCACGACCAGTGCAACAGAGAGCAAACCGCCGATGGCCCGCGCAAGCGGGATCAGGTAAGGGTGAAAGGGTGCGGTAAGAGCGCACCGCGCGGCTGGCAACAGTCCGTGGCACGGTAAACTCCACCCGGAGCAAGGCCAAATAGGGGTTCACATGGTACGGCCCGTACTGAACCCGGGTAGGCTGCTTGAGCCAGTGAGCGATTGCTGGCCTAGATGAATGACTGTCCACGACAGAACCCGGCTTATCGGTCAGCTTCAACTTCTTAAAGAACCCCGCCTCGGCGGGGTTTTTGCTATCTGCGCTACATGATTTGCTATCTGTCGGTCGTTGGCCAGCTAAGCGCGTACCACCCATAACCCCGGTAAACGACATCAATTCTCATATTTGCGACATTAAGCACATTTCACTCCCAACGCCGTTTTGCTGGCAGCTCATCACCCGTAGACGATCGCAATCACAAAATTTCACGCTAAAAAAGTGACGATTCGCAGTGTTGTTCTGATGTGAATAGTGTTACATGAATGAGAGTAGAAGTTTTCGTAGTTGAAATGTATATATTGAAATTCAATACATTTGCCATGTGAATATGTGACCCGCTCCACTCTTTACTTTGGCAGCAATCATTCGTTATCGCTTTATTTGATAAAATACAGGAATGTTTTAACAAAATAATGGTTACTTAGTAGTCTTTAATTGCTTGAAATATCGCCTTTCTTGCCGCTTATATATCCAAAAAATTCATCTCAGTTATCACCATAAAATATTTTTATTACCTGCGATTTTGTTGATCAATATCAGCCAAATAGCGTGTTTGTTTTTGTTTAACTGATTGAATAAAAAGAAATTTATTGGCTTTTTATTATGAGTGGTGAAAGCGCGTAAAGGCAAATTGTGAGTAACAGCACATACCCCCTGAAACAATATTGGGTAGAATTCCCCCCGTCATAGGGAAATAAGCGCAGAATATTATGAACACTATTATTCTACCGAAAACACAGCATCTCGTGGTATTTCAGGAAGTCATTAAAAGTGGCTCCATAGGTTCTGCTGCAAGACAACTGGGATTGACGCAACCCGCGGTCAGCAAAATCATCAGCGATATCGAATCCTACTTCGGCGTCGAAGTGATGGTTCGTAAAAATACCGGCGTAAAGCTTACTGCCGCAGGCCAGGTGTTGCTGTCGTACTCAGAGTCGATCACCCGAGAGATGAAGAACATGGTGAGCGAAATTAACAGCCTCAGCTTTAGCACCGTCATGGACGTTTCATTCGGCTATCCGTCGCTCATCGGCTTCACCTTCCTGTCGGAGATGATCAAAAAGTTCAAGGAAGTGTTCCCGAAAGCGCGGGTATCCATGTATGAAGCGCAGCTCTCCTCTTTCCTGCCCGCCATTCGCGATGGTCGGCTGGATTTTGCTATCGGCACACTGAGCGACGAGATGCTGCTGCAGGATCTTCACGTGGAGCCGCTGTTTGAGTCCGAGTTTGTGCTGGTCGCCAGCAAATCACGAACGTGCACCGGCTCGACTACACTGGCATCGCTTACGCATGAACAGTGGGTGATGCCGCAAACCGATATGGGCTACTACAAAGAACTTCTGACTACCCTGCAAGACAACCACATCAGCATTGAAAATATCGTCCAGACCGATTCGGTCGTCACCATTTATAACCTTGTCCTGAATGCCGATTACCTGACGGTTATTCCTCGCGACATGATTGCGCCGTTCGGTTCTGACCAGTTTATTATGCTGCCGGTTGAAGATGAATTACCCGTGGCACGTTACGCCGCGGTGTGGTCCAAAAATTACAGTATTAAAAAATCCGCTTCGGTATTAGTCGAACTGGCGAAACAATATTCGTCAATGAATATCGAACGACGACGATGAAATCGTAACAACAGTTTAAAAAACACCCGGAGCGTGTCGTTTTAGCGCTCTGATACCCTGACTTTGCCTGAAAACAATCAATTATTATAACGAGGATATTATGCACATTACCTACGACCTCCCGGTGACCATCGAAGATATTCAGGATGCCAGAAAACGCCTGGCCGGTAAGGTTTATAAAACCGGTATGCCGCGTTCAAATTATCTCAGCGAACGCTGCAAGGGTGAAATTTTTCTGAAATTTGAAAATATGCAGCGCACCGGCTCTTTTAAAATTCGCGGTGCGTTTAATAAACTCAGTTCGCTTACGGAGGCGGAGAAACGTAAAGGCGTGGTGGCGTGTTCCGCCGGAAACCATGCTCAGGGCGTGTCGCTCTCCTGCGCCATGCTCGGTATCGATGGCAAAGTGGTCATGCCGATGGGCGCACCGAAATCCAAGGTCGCCGCTACGCGCGACTACTCCGCCGAGGTGGTGCTCCACGGCGAAAACTTCAACGATACCATCGCGAAAGTGAGCGAAATCGTTGAGATGGAAGGGCGCATTTTTATCCCGCCTTATGACGATCCTAAGGTCATTGCCGGGCAGGGAACGATTGGCCTGGAAATTCTCGAAGATCTCTATGATGTGGATAACGTGATTGTGCCTATTGGCGGCGGCGGATTAATTGCCGGCATTGCTACGGCCATTAAATCCATTAACCCAACCATTAATATTATCGGCGTGCAGTCAGAAAACGTTCACGGTATGGCGGCGTCCTGGCAAGCCGGAGAAATCATTAATCACCGTGTAACCGGCACTTTAGCCGACGGCTGCGATGTCTCTCGCCCGGGTAAATTAACGTTCGACATTGTTCGTGAATTAGTCGATGACATTGTGCTGGTCAGCGAGGATGACATTCGCAACAGCATGATTGCACTTATTCAACGAAATAAAGTGGTGACAGAAGGGGCGGGCGCGCTGGCCTGTGCCGCCTTATTAAGCGGCAAACTGGACCACTATATTCAGGGCCGCAAAACGGTGTGCATTATTTCCGGCGGCAATATCGATCTTTCCCGCGTTTCGCAAATTACCGGCTTCGTTGACGCATAAAGGATGACCTATGAGCAACACAGAAAGCATTATCGTTGGCCAGACAAAAACGTCCGCATGGCGTAAGTCTGATACCACCTGGACGCTGGGCCTGTTTGGTACCGCCATTGGCGCAGGCGTGCTGTTCTTCCCGATCCGTGCAGGCTTTGGAGGGCTGATCCCAATCCTGCTGATGTTGGTGCTGGCCTATCCCATCGCCTTTTACTGCCACCGCGCGCTGGCGCGTTTGTGCCTGTCCGGGAGCAACGTCTCCGGGAACATCACCGAAACGGTGGAAGAGCATTTCGGCAAGACCGGTGCAGTGGTGATCACCTTCCTCTACTTCTTTGCGATTTGCCCGCTGCTGTGGATTTACGGCGTCACCATTACTAACACCTTTATGACCTTCTGGGAAAACCAACTGCAGCTACCGGCGCTTAACCGTGGCTTTGTGGCGCTGTTCCTGCTGCTGCTGATGGCCTTTGTGATCTGGTTTGGTAAAGACCTGATGGTGAAGGTGATGAGCTTCCTGGTGTTCCCGTTTATCGCCAGTCTGGTGCTGATCTCCCTGTCGCTGATCCCCTACTGGAACTCGGCGGTAATCGACCAGGTTAACCTGAGCGATATCGCCTTTACCGGGCACGACGGTATTCTGGTGACGGTCTGGCTGGGGATCTCCATCATGGTCTTCTCCTTTAACTTCTCGCCTATCGTCTCCTCGTTTGTGGTCTCCAAACGCGAAGAGTACGAGCCGGAGTTTGGCAAAGCGTTCACCGAGCAGAAATGTTCCAAAATTATCGGTCGCGCCAGCCTGCTGATGGTCGCCGTGGTGATGTTCTTTGCCTTTAGCTGCCTGTTCACGCTCTCCCCACAGAACATGGCGGAAGCCAAAGCGCAGAACATTCCGGTGCTCTCTTATCTGGCGAACCACTTTGCTTCGATGTCGGGCAGCAAATCGACCTTCGCGACGGTACTGGAATACGGTGCTTCTATCATCGCGCTGGTGGCGATCTTCAAATCCTTCTTCGGCCACTACCTGGGCACCCTGGAAGGGCTGAACGGCCTGATCCTGAAGTTCGGTTACAAGGGTGACAAGAAGAACGTCTCGGTCGGCAAACTGAACACCATCAGCATGGTATTCATCATGGGGTCAACCTGGGTGGTGGCCTACGCCAACCCGAACATTCTCGACCTTATTGAAGCCATGGGTGCGCCAATCATCGCCTCACTGCTGTGCCTGCTGCCGATGTATGCCATCCGCAAGGCACCGGCGCTGGCGAAATATAAAGGCAGAGCGGAGAACATTTTCGTTACTGCGGTCGGCCTGCTGACCATTCTGAATATCGTTTACAAACTGTTCTAACCCAAAGCTCAGGATGAGCGGAGTCACACCATGATTGAATTTCCGGTTGTACTGGTCATTAACTGCGGATCGTCTTCGGTTAAGTTTTCAGTACTCGACGCAGCACACTGCGATGCCCTGATGACGGGCATTGCAGACGGCATCAACACTGAGCACGCCTGTATCTCGGTGAACGGCGGTGAGCCGGTCAAACTGGCTCACCAGGATTACGAAGGGGCGCTGGCGGCCATCGCCCTTGAGCTGGAGAAGCGCGATCTGATGAGCAGCGTGGCCTTGATTGGCCACCGCATTGCCCACGGCGGCGATCGCTTCAGCGAATCCACCCTTATCACCGGGGAGGTCATTGAGCAGATCCGTCAGGTGTCTCCGCTGGCGCCTTTGCACAATTACGCCAACCTGAGCGGCGTGGAAGCGGCTGAACGCATGTTCCCGGGCGTGCAGCAGGTTGCGGTGTTTGATACCAGCTTCCACCAGACGCTGGCACCGCACGCCTGGCTCTATGGGCTACCGTATCGTTATTTCGAAGAACTGGGCGTGCGCCGCTACGGCTTCCACGGCACCTCGCACCGCTACGTTAGCGGGCAGGCGCATACGCTTCTCGGGCTTTCGTCTGAGGACAGCGGGCTGGTTATCGCCCACCTGGGCAATGGGGCATCCATCTGCGCGGTGCGTAACGGTGAAAGCGTCGATACCTCTATGGGCATGACGCCGCTGGAAGGGTTGATGATGGGCACGCGCTGCGGCGACGTGGATTTTGGCGCGATGGCGTGGATTGCCCGGCAGACGGATCAATCGCTCGACGATCTGGAACGCATGGTTAACAAAGAGTCCGGTCTGCTGGGGATCTCCGGGATATCGTCCGACCTGCGAACGCTCGAAAAAGCCTGGCATGAAGGCCATCAGCGGGCGCAGCTGGCGATACACACCTTTGTGCACCGTATCGCGCGGCACATTGCCGGGCACGCGGCGTCGCTGCACCGGCTGGACGCTGTGATCTTCACCGGTGGAATCGGCGAGAACTCAACGCTTATCCGCGCGCTGGTGGTTGAACGGCTTAAGGTCTTTGGCATCACGCTGGACGACGCCAAAAACGCCCTGCCGGGCAGCGCAGGCGAGCGCATTATTTCCACCGACGCGTCCCGTGCGGCCTGCGCGGTGATCCCGACCAACGAAGAAAAAATGATCGCGCTGGATGCCCTCCGTCTTGGGAAGGTCACATCGGCTGCGGCTTATGCCTGATAAAGCGAGAAGAGAATGAAAGTAACTATCGATACGCGCGTTGCGCCCTACAGCGACGCATGGGCCGGGTTTCGCGGTGAAGAATGGAAAGACGCCGTCAACGTGCGCGATTTTATTCAGCATAACTACACCCCTTATGAAGGTGATGAGGCTTTCCTCGCGCAGGCGACGCCTGCAACGACGGCGCTGTGGCAGAAGGTGATGGTCGGCATTCGTCAGGAGAATGCCACCCACGCCCCGGTGGATTTTGACACCAATATTGCTACCACCATTACCGCGCACGGGCCGGGCTATATCGACGAAGATCTGGAGACGATCGTCGGCCTGCAAACTGATAAACCCCTCAAGCGCGCCCTGCATCCGTACGGCGGGATCAACATGATCCGCAGCTCTTTCGAGGCCTACGGGCGCGAAATGGATCCGCAGTTTGAGTACCTGTTTACCGATCTGCGCAAAACCCATAACCAGGGTGTATTTGATGTGTACTCCCCGGAGATGATGCGCTGCCGAAAATCGGGCGTGCTGACGGGATTGCCGGACGGCTACGGACGCGGGCGGATCATCGGTGATTATCGTCGCGTGGCGCTGTACGGCATCAGCTATCTGGTGCGCGAGCGCGAACTGCAGTTCGCCGATCTGCAGGGAAAACTTGAGCGCGGTGAAGATCTGGAGGCGACGATCCGCCTGCGCGAAGAGCTGGCGGAACATAAACGCGCGCTGCTGCAGATCCAGCAGATGGCCTCGGGCTATGGCTTTGACATCTCCCGCCCGGCGATGAACGCCCAGGAGGCGGTGCAGTGGGTCTACTTTGCTTATCTGGCGGCGGTGAAATCCCAGAACGGCGGGGCGATGTCGCTGGGGCGCACGGCTACGTTCCTGGATATCTACATTGAGCGGGATATGCAGGCTGGCCGCCTGAGCGAAATGCAGGCGCAGGAGCTGATCGACCACTTCATTATGAAGATCCGCATGGTGCGCTTCCTGCGCACGCCGGAGTTCGACACGCTCTTTTCCGGCGATCCTATCTGGGCCACGGAGGTGATTGGCGGTATGGGGCTGGATGGCCGCACGCTGGTCACCAAAAACAGCTTCCGCTACCTGCACACGCTGCACACCATGGGGCCTGCGCCGGAGCCGAACCTGACGATCCTCTGGTCTGAACACCTGCCGATCGCGTTCAAGAAATATGCCGCGCAGGTGTCGATCGTCACCTCATCGCTGCAGTATGAAAACGACGATCTGATGCGCGCAGACTTCGACAGCGACGATTACGCGATAGCCTGCTGCGTCAGCCCGATGGTGATCGGCAAGCAGATGCAATTCTTCGGGGCGCGTGCCAACCTCGCCAAAACGCTGCTGTATGCGATCAACGGCGGCGTGGACGAGAAGCTGAAGATCCAGGTGGGGCCGAAAACCGATCCGCTGCTGGACGAGGTGCTGGATTACGACACCGTGATGGCGAGTCTCGATCACTTTATGGACTGGCTGGCGGTACAGTACATCAGCGCGCTGAATCTCATTCACTACATGCATGATAAGTACAGCTACGAAGCCTCGCTGATGGCGCTGCACGATCGCGATGTCTATCGCACCATGGCCTGCGGCATCGCCGGGCTGTCGGTGGCGGCGGATTCGCTGTCAGCCATCAAGTACGCCACGGTGAAGCCGGTGCGCGACCACACTGGCCTGGCGGTGGATTTTGTGATTGAAGGCGACTATCCGCAGTACGGTAACAATGACGATCGGGTGGACAGCATCGCCTGCGATCTGGTCGAGCGCTTTATGAAGAAGATTCAGGCGCTGCCAACCTACCGTAACGCCGTGCCGACCCAGTCGATCCTGACCATCACCTCGAACGTGGTCTACGGTCAGAAGACCGGCAACACGCCGGATGGCCGCCGCGGCGGGACACCGTTTGCACCTGGCGCCAACCCGATGCACGGGCGCGACAGGAAAGGGGCGGTGGCCTCGTTGACGTCGGTCGCGAAGCTGCCGTTTACCTACGCCAAAGACGGTATTTCGTACACCTTCTCGATTGTGCCGCAGGCGCTGGGCAAAGATGAAGGCGTGCGCAAAACCAACCTTGTGGGGCTGCTGGACGGGTACTTCCATCACGAAGCGGCCATAGAGGGTGGGCAGCATCTGAACGTCAACGTCATGAACCGGGAGATGTTGATGGATGCCATTGAGCACCCGGAGAACTACCCGAACCTGACGATCCGCGTTTCAGGCTATGCGGTGCGGTTTAACGCCCTGACGCGCGAGCAGCAGCAGGACGTGATTTCGAGGACCTTTACCCAGGCGATGTAACCTGCGATGTCTCCAGCCCCCTCGATAACAGGGGGCTTTTTTTTCTTGATCGCCGTCACTTTTAGCAAAACAGGGCGAAAACCCTCCATTAAGAAGTAAAATTTCCTCCCGCTTGCGTAAATCCTCATAAAAATTGTGACTTTTTTCTCTTCCTCTACGGATATCATCTTTTCATTCTAAAAACACACACCTGCGGCAGTTCTGCTCATTATCGCTGATGAGAAAAACCAAATAAAAATTAATTAGTTACCCTACAAAATAAGCGAGTGCCCAATGGAAACGGCAACAAAAAGCAGTGTGATTGTGAAAGACTCGTCCGCGGCAAGGCGGGCAGGTATGAGTGAAAGCGAATGGCGCGAGGCGATTAAATTCGACAGCACAGACACGGGATGGGTCATCATGAGTATTGGGATGGCTATCGGCGCGGGGATCGTTTTTCTCCCGGTGCAGGTCGGATTAATGGGCCTGTGGGTGTTTTTACTTTCGTCGATCATTGGCTATCCGGCCATGTATTTATTCCAGCGTCTGTTTATTAATACGCTGGCAGAATCCCCGGAATGCAAAGATTACCCGAGCGTGATCAGCGGTTATCTCGGGAAAAACTGGGGCATATTATTAGGCGCGCTCTATTTCGTGATGCTGGTGATCTGGATGTTCGTCTATTCTACTGCCATCACCAACGACAGCGCCTCTTATCTGCACACCTTTGGTCTGACCGACGGCTTGCTCTCGGAAAACCCGTTCTACGGCTTATTCCTGATCTGCATTCTGGTCGCGATCTCGTCGCGCGGTGAGAAGCTGCTGTTTAAAGTCTCAAGCCTGATGGTGCTCACCAAGCTGTTTGTGGTGGCGGCGCTTGGGCTGTCGATGATCGGCCTCTGGCATTTAGCCAACGTGGGCATGCTGCCGCCGATGGGGCTGCTGATTAAAAACGCCATTATCACGCTGCCGTTTACCTTAACGTCGATCCTGTTTATTCAGACCTTAAGCCCGATGGTCATTTCGTATCGCTCACGTGAGAAGTCCGTTGAGGTCGCGCGCCACAAGGCTCTGCGGGCAATGAATATCGCCTTCGGCATCCTGTTTGTGACGGTCTTTTTTTACGCCGTCTCCTTCACCCTGGCAATGGGCCACGACGAAGCGGTAAAAGCCTACGAGCAGAATATTTCAGCTCTGGCGATTGCGGCGCAGTTTATCAGCGGCGACGGCGCGGGCTGGGTCAAAATCGTCAGCGTGATCCTCAATATTTTCGCCGTCATGACCGCGTTCTTCGGGGTGTATCTCGGCTTTCGCGAGGCGACGCAGGGCATTGTGATGAATATCCTGCGCCGCAAAATGCCGACAGACAAAATCAATGAACGTACCGTGCAGCGCGGCATCATGCTGTTCGCCATTCTGCTGGCCTGGAGCGCCATTGTGTTAAACGCGCCCGTGCTGAGCTTTACCTCAATTTGCAGCCCCATTTTCGGCATGGTGGGCTGCTTAATTCCGGCATGGCTGGTCTACAAAGTCCCGGCGCTGCACAAATATAAAGGCGTGTCGCTGGTGATTATCGTTATTACCGGACTGCTGCTGTGTGTTTCTCCTTTCCTCGCGTTTTCCTGAGGAGTGAATAAGGTTGTCACGATGTCTGAGCAAATGAATCCTTTATGGACGCAGTTTATTCGTGCGGTGCAGGAAGAAGTTAAGCCTGCCCTGGGGTGTACGGAACCTGTCTCTCTGGCGCTAGCCTGTGCGATTGCCGCTGAGCAGCTGGGCGCTGAGGTCACGAAAATTGAGGCGTGGGTATCGCCAAACCTGATGAAAAACGGTCTGGGCGTTACGGTGCCCGGTACTGGCATGGTCGGCCTGCCGATTGCGGCGGCGCTGGGGGCCATTGGCGGCAACGCGCAGGCCGGGCTGGAGGTGTTGAAAGATGCCACGCCTGAGGCGCTGGCGCGCGCCAAAGCCTTGCTGGAGGCCGGTCTGGTGCAGGTGAAACTGCAAGAACCGTGCGATGAGATCCTCTATTCCCGCGCCTGTGTTTACGCCGGAGAGGCCTCTGCGATGGTGACCATCGCAGGGGGGCATACGCGCGTTGTCGAGGTGGTGTGCCGGGGCGAAACGCGCTTTACGCTCGACGAGCCTCAGGACGAGGTGAACGCCGATCCCCTGTCGGTGCTTTCGGACACCACGCTTGCGCAGATTGTGGCGTTTGCCGAACAGGTTCCGTTCGGGGCGATCCGCTTTATCCTGCAAGCAGGGGAGTTGAACGATGCGCTCTCCCGGGAGGGGCTGAGCGGTAACTGGGGACTGCACATTGGCGCAACGCTCACTAAGCAGCGCTCGCGCGGCTGGCTGGCGCAGGATGTCGGGTCGGATATCGTTATCCGCACCAGCGCAGCGTCAGATGCGCGTATGGGCGGGGCGACGCTCCCGGCGATGAGCAACTCGGGTTCCGGCAACCAGGGGATCGCCGCGACCATGCCTGTGGTGGTCGTGGCAGAGCACGTACAGGCCGATCAAGAGCGGCTTGCCCGGGCGCTGATGCTCTCGCACCTGTCGGCTATCTACATCCATCATCAGCTTCCACGTTTATCCGCACTGTGTGCGGCAACGACGGCAGCAATGGGCGCTGCGGCTGGGATGGCGTGGCTGATGGGCGGAGGCTACCAGACCATTGCCATGGCGATCGGCAGCATGATCGGGGATGTCAGCGGGATGATCTGCGATGGCGCATCGAACAGCTGCGCGATGAAGGTCTCTACCAGCGTAGGCAGCGCCTGGAAAGCGGTGATGATGGCGCTGGATGAAACGGCCGTGACGGGCAACGAAGGGATTGTGGCGCACGACGTGGAGCAGTCTATCGCTAATCTGTGCGCGCTGGCGTGTCGTTCAATGCAGGCAACGGACCGGCAGATTATTGAGATAATGGCGAGTAAGGTGTAAAGAATTCCCCTCACCCCAACCCCTCTCCCCAAAGGGGTGAGGGGCTCGATCGTTCCCTCTCCTCTTTGGGGAGAGGGGAAAGGTTTAATTAAACCGGCAAATCAATCAGCAGTGCCCGCAGCGGCGTATCGGCAACCAGCGTAATATTCGCTTCGTCGCGAATAAACGCCCCGTCACCGCAGGTAAGCGCTTCTTTCTCTTCCGTATGCGTGACGGCATGCACCGTCCCGTGAATCGACTGCAGATATGCACGCGGGCCGTGAAGCTGCACGCTAACCTGTTCGCCTTTCTTCAGCTCGATGTGGTGCAGCCATACCTGCTGGCGCAGTTGCAGGCTGCCGTTGCTGCCGTCCGGGGAGGCAATCAGCAGCTGCTGACCGCCTTTCAGATCCAGCTTCTGTACCAGCGGATTTTCCCGCTCCGGGCAGGCATCTAACCACAGCTGCATGCGGGTCAGCGTGTTGTCTTTGCTGAGGTTGTGCTCGCTATAGCTAATGCCCGGCTGCGTTGAAATCAGTAAGGCTTCGCCAGCCTTCGCCTGGACATGATTGCCCTCGCTATCGCGGTATTCTGCCTCGCCTTCCAGGATCAGGTTCAAAATATCGACTTTCGGGTACGTACGCGGCTGGAAAGAGGCGCCAGGGGCGAGCACTTCCTGATTCAACACGCGCAGTGAGGCGTAACCGAGGAGTTTCGGGTCAAAGTAGTGTCCAAAGGAGAAGGTGTAGCGCGCCTGCAGCCAACCGAAATCGGCTTGTCCGCACTGTTTAGCTGTTCTTGTCGTAATCATAAACTTGACCTCTCTTTACACTAAAACAATGGTAAAGGTATGGACGCTGCATTGTTAGCCAGATATTCTGCCCGGTATGTTCAAATTTCCTGAATGAGAACGAGATGGCTAAAGAGAGAGCATTGACGCTTGAGGCGCTTCGCGTCATGGACGCAATAGACCGTCGCGGCAGCTTTGCCGCAGCGGCCGATGAACTGGGGCGCGTTCCGTCTGCGCTGAGCTACACCATGCAGAAGCTGGAGGAAGAGCTGGACGTGGTGCTGTTCGACCGCTCCGGTCATCGAACAAAATTCACCAATGTAGGCCGTATGCTGCTTGAGCGCGGGCGCGTGCTGCTGGAAGCGGCAGACAAGCTGACAACCGATGCCGAAGCGCTGGCCCGCGGCTGGGAAACGCATCTGACGCTGGTCACGGAAGCGCTGGTCCCGACCGAGGCACTGTTCCCGCTGGTGGAGCGTCTGGCGGACAAGGCCAACACCCAGTTGTCGATCATCACCGAAGTGCTGGCCGGTGCCTGGGAGCGTCTGGAGACGGGGCGAGCGGATATCGTGATCGCGCCGGACATGCACTTCCGTTCTTCCTCAGAGATTAACTCGAAAAAACTCTACAGCGTGATGAACGTCTACGTCGCGGCACCGGATCACCCGATCCACCAGGAGGCGGAGCCGCTCTCAGAGGTGACGCGCGTGAAATATCGCGGCGTGGCGGTCGCCGATACCGCACGCGAGCGCCCGGTGTTAACGGTGCAGCTGCTGGATAAACAGCCGCGCCTGACCGTCACGTCACTGGAAGATAAACGTCAGGCGTTGCTGGCAGGTTTAGGCGTTGCCACCATGCCGTATCCGTTTGTTGAAAAGGATATTGCCGAAGGGCGGCTGCGGGTTGTCAGCCCGGAGTACACCAGCGAAGTGGATATCATTATGGCGTGGCGACGCGACAGCATGGGCGAGGCGAAGTCATGGTGCTTACGCGAAATCCCGAAGCTCTTTGCGCATTACAACAAATAAGCGTGTAGGCCCGGTAAGCGTAAGCGCCACCGGGCAATAATTTACGCAGCGATCTTAGGATCCGGGCCAAAACGGTTTTCGCCCGGCGTGCCGCGTTGGCAGTTGAAAATCAGAATTACCAGCCAGCCGATAATTGGGATCAACAGCAGCAGTAGCCACCAGGCTGAACGGTCGGTATCGTGCAGACGCCGGAACTGGACGGCCCAGGACGGCAGCAGAATAAAGATCCCATAGATTGATGTAAGAATGCCTTCCCCGCCGTCCCGCTGCCAGCCGAGTAATTTATCAACAATGCCCAGCACCATGAGCAGGACGAAGTTCACCAGAATGAACATCCAGTACTCTTTGCGGCGGGCGCGGCCACCAAATCCAACGTAATTGCGCAGTACTTTTAAATACCAGTCCATTTTCCTTGCCTCATTAATCAGTCAATCACTTGTTTTCTAAGCGATCGAGGTAAGAATAGATGGATATTGTGAATTAAAAAAGGGCATCTATTGATGCCCTTCATATTTATCCAAAACGGACGTCACGCCCGTGCGGTTCATCCAGATCCTGCCATGGCCCAATTGAGATAATGCCCGTTGGGTTGATAGTCTTATGGCTGCGGTAGTAGTGGGTGCGGATATGGTCAAAATCGACCGTTTCAGCAATGCCTGGCGTCTGGTAGATATCGCGCAGGAAACCGTGCAGATTCAGGTAATCACCGATGCGATGTTTATCGCACTTAAAGTGGGTGACGTAGACCGGATCGAAACGGATCAGCGTGGTCCACAGGCGAATATCCGCCTCTGTCAGGCGATCGCCCGTCAGGTAGCGGTGCTGGCCGAGGATCTGCTCCAGGCGCTCCAGCGACTCGAACACTTTCCCGACCGCCTCATCGTAGGCTTCCTGGCTGGTGGCAAAACCGGCTTTATAGACGCCGTTGTTAACGTTGTCGTAGATCCAGCTATTCAGCTCGTCGATTTTATCGCGCAGTTCCACCGGGTAGTAGTCTCCGGCGAGCGCGCCGTGAGCATCAAACGCGGTGTTGAACATGCGGATGATCTCCGCAGACTCATTACTGACGATGGTCTGGTTTTTTTTGTCCCACAGGACCGGCACGGTGACGCGCCCGGTGTAGTGCGGGTCGGCACGCAGATAGAGCTGGTACAGGAAATCGTGGTGATAAAGATCATCGCCGGTGGCTGCCGGGAAGTTGCTGTCGAACGTCCAGCCGTTTTCCATCATCAGCGGGTTAACAACCGACACCGGGATCAGCGACTCAAGGCCTTTCAGTTTGCGTACAATCAACGTGCGGTGCGCCCACGGGCAGGCGAGAGAAACATACAGATGATACCGATCTTTCTCGGCCGCAAAGCCGCCTTCGCCGCTTGGGCCGGGTGCGCCATCGGCGGTCAGCCAGTTACGGAAGGCGGAAACGGAGCGCTTAAAGCGTCCGCCGGTGGATTTGGTGTCATACCAGACATCCTGCCAGACGCCGTCTACGAGTTGTCCCATTTTTTTCTCCTCCGTCAGATAGCAAAAGCGAGGAGATGTCTCCTCGCTTTGTTCATTCAGTATAGCGTGCTTACCACTTCTTATTCAGAACGCGGTCGATGCTGTATGCGCCCGGGCCGGTGATGGCCAGCAGCAGGAAGCCGCCTGCGATGGTCAGGTTCTTCATGAACATCAGGGAGTTCACGCCTTCCGCAAAGTTGCTGTGGAAGATGAACGCCGTCAGCAGGGTGAAGCCTGCGGTGAACAGGGCGGTGGTACGGGTCAGGAAGCCAAACAGCACGGCCAGACCGCCACCAAATTCAAGAAGGATGGTCAGCGGCAGCAGGAACCCCGGAACGCCCATCGCTTCCATGTATTGTTGCGTGCCTGCATAGCCGGTGATTTTGCCCCAGCCTGCGGTGATAAACAGCACAGGCATCAAAATACGTGCGACCAGTACGCCAACATCTTCTAATTTTTTCATTTTACTCTCCAGGAAACCACATACGCGGCATAACGTTATTTATGTGCAAATTCGGGTAGATACCGCGTCTTTGCTGTCGATGGAGAGGAGTGTAAACGGGGCGGAAAAGAATTGTTAGCTAGGAAAACTGTCAATCTTCTTCAAAGATATTGAGTAAAAAGAGGTGCGCGCTGGTGCCCTCACCCCAACCCTCTCCCACGGGGAGAGGGCGCAAAAACAAAAAACGGTAACCTGAGTTACCGTTTTGCTTTTACCTCGAAGCCGCCACCCGACGAGAAGGCTACCGCAACTGCTGCTGGCGCAGCGTGGTCTTGACCAGACGCCAGGCGCTCCAGACACCAAAGCCGCGGCGGGCCCAGCGGATCAGCATATTGGGATGCCGAACCGTCCAGATAGCCATGACGCTACTGCCGACCAGCGCCCAGGAGCGCAGGCTCAGCACAGTATTCCAGCCACGGTCAAAACGACGCGTGGATGCTATCCAGTCACGACGGCTGGCGGACAGATCCAGCCGTTGCTGCTGGATCTGGCTCAACAGATACGCTTTTCGCTTTTGACGTTCGGCTGCGCTGCTCACGATTTGTCATCCTCCAGAAGCGAGCGATCGTTGGCTAGCTCCTGGCGAGTGTGGCGCATGAAGGTAGACGTGCGGGCTTTGTGAAGCGTCCAGACGCCACCGATCAAGGCCCCAACCAGCAGAACCACGGTCGTTGCAATCATCGCGTTAAGCCGATACTGCGGATCGATGGCCCAGATGATCAATACCATCAGGCTCATCAGACCAAACGCGGCGAAGAGCATGGTAAGCCCGAGCATCAGTAGCATCTGGAAGAGGTTGGCTTTCTCTTCTTCCAGCTCGACTACCGCCAGGCGGACGCGCGTTTCGGCAATCCCGACCAGCGTCGTTAAGATACGCTGACCGATGCCGAGGACGTTATTAGCAGGCCCTTGTGCGTGACGTGGATCTTCCATAATCAACGACGCGTCAACAGGACACCCAGCACCACGCCAATCGCGGCACCAATACCTACGCCAGTCCATGGATTGTCACGCACGTATTCGTCAGCGCGCGCGGCAGCTTCACGCGTCTGTTTTGCCAGCACATCGCCGGTTTCACCCAGGCGGTAACGGCTCTCTTTCAGTGCTTTCTCAGCTTTGCTGCGCAGTTTGCTGACTTCATCTTTTGATTTGTCGGCAGAGGAGCTAAGCACCTCTTCCAGGGTGTCAGCCAGGGATTTCAGTTCAGCGCGTAGGTTTTCTGACGTCGTATCTTTTGACATGATTCTCTCCTGTTGAGATTTCCGTTAACTCAATATTCGCGAGCTTCCAGCGCTTTCAGGTCGTCCTGCGCCTCTTGCAGCTTTTTCTCACGCTTGGCAATTTTTTCCGCATCACCTTTCTCTTTCGCTTCCTGCAGGTCTTGACGGCGCTCGGCGATCTCGTCCTTTTGTTCAGCGATTTTTTTCTGATGATCGGCACGCAGTTTGCTGTCCGTGCAGTTCTCTTTCACTTCGCTTAACGCTTTTTTCAGACCGTCAATACGGTGCTGATTATTATGCTTTTCGGCATAACTGATTTCGCGTTGAATGTCCTTTTCTTTCTCCTGACAGAGAGTGTTCGCGAAGGACGCTGTGCTTAAAGAAAAAAGGGCCAGAGCCAGAGTCATGCGGTATTTCATTATCGAAACCTTCCATTGTGTTACGGCGTGAGCCGTTTCCAGTTCATTGCGGAGAACATCTGAGGGGTGCTCCGCGTACTTAAGCATAGTAAGTAAACGGGGGATTCACCAAAGTTAGTGAAAAGATTCGGAATCCTGGTAATTAACCAAACCGATGCGAGGTATCGCGAAGACGTGATAACCATGCCGCTGGCTGGCTGTCATCATCTTGCTGCGCAATGATGTAACCGTGCGGCAGCGTTCGGTCGAGCACGGCTTTCGCGGCGGCGCTTTGCGCACTGGAATCAAACTTTATCAGCAGCACGTCGTCCTGCGGCGTAATGCTCTTAAAGCGAATGCCGTTCGCATCCAGATGATGCCAGACGGAAAAACCGTCCGGCACGCTGGCACCCTGATTCACAGGACGTATCGCCAGCGTAGATTCCTGATTCTGAACCGCTGTCCATGCCAGGAACAGGGCGATGAACATCAATAACGCAATTATGGCCCAGGACAAGCGGCGAAGGGCGAGCGGAGAGATAACCATGGTTAGCTCCTTGCCCCGTATTTCTTCTTCCACAATACGACCAGCGAACCGACCAGACCGACGACCAGCAGCACAACCGGCAGCAGCATCAGGCAGGACATCAGCTGATCTTCATATTTCATGAATACCGGTGTTTTACCAAGGGCGTAGCCGAGCGTGGTGAGGATCAGCACCCACAGCAGGCCGCTCATCCAGTTGAAGAACTGGAAGCGCGTGCTGCTCAGCCCGGAAAGGCCGGCGATGGTCGGCAGCAGGGTGCGGACAAACGCGATAAAGCGTGCAATCAGCAGGGCAGATAGCCCGTGCTTATGGAAAAGGTGATGCGCTCGCTGGTGGTAATGGGCCGGGAGGTGCGAGAGCCAGTTTTGTACGATGCGCGTATTGCCCAGCCATCGGCCCTGAATATAGCTCACCCAGCAGCCGAGGCTGGCGGCAATAGTCAGAAGCAAGACGGTTTGCGGGAACGCCATGGCCCCTTTGGCACACAGCACGCCAACCAGAACAAGCAGGCTGTCGCCGGGTAAAAAGGCGGCAGGAAGCAATCCGTTCTCAAGAAACAGAATCATAAAGAGGACGAAATAGAGCATGCCAATCATGGAGGGATTGGCCAGCGTTTCAAAATCCTGCGCCCACAAGGCCTGCAGAAGTTGGGTCAAAAGTTCCATTCAGTGTTCCTGGAAATCGGTTAACGTCACGCCTGTTATCCGGGTAAAACAGCACGGCGACATTATTGTGATTTCATTGTGGTCGCTCGCGGACACATTACGATGTGGCCAACACTGTTCCCTGTTAATTGGCTGGTTAGCAAGCACTAACTTACAAAATAGCGAATTGAATCCAATTGTAACAAAGCCCAACCATCTGCGTCACAGAATTTGCAGGGATGAGATGATTTTGGCGTAACCCCTGGAGGGGCGCGAGGGGATTTACAAAGGCTGACACTCTATATATTTGCTTACCCACCTTTGGCGTAAGGCGCAACGAAGCGCCTGCCAGCGATAAGGCAAGCTATTTTGCCAGACTGGACGCCGTATCGAGATGAACGACAGGATTATCGGCAAAAAGATAGCGGTCTGCGTTAAATTCGAAGTCGTCACTGGTTTCGTTGAACAACATCTGCTTGGTATTTTCCAGATGCTGCCACATCGCCAGTTTGGCCGCGTGCGGGTCTTTGCGAATCAACGCCTTAAGGATTTGGTCGTGATCGTCGCACCAGTTATCGACGGTGCGGGAATCGATGTGATCGTGCAGTTTCTTCCAGTACGGGTTATGAACGCGCTGAGTCCACATTTTTTCAACGATTGCCGCCAGCGCCGTGTTCTGGGTTGCCAGGGCGACCTGCACGTGGAACTGTAAATCCCATTCAGAATCGCGGAAGCATTTTTCCTTACGCGCGTTATCCTGAATTTCCATCAGCTTCATGATGTCCTGTTTGGTCACCTGCGTGGCGGCAAATTCAGCGATGTTGCTCTCAATCAGCTGGCGGGCCTGCAGCAGTTCAAACGGACCGTAGTTGGCGAACTCCAGGCTTTCGTCCGGTGCCGGGGAGTGTTTTGCCTGATTCGAGATGACGTGAATGCCGGAGCCTTTGCGCACCTCAACATAGCCTTCGACTTCCAGCATGATGATTGCTTCGCGCACAACCGTGCGGCTCACGCTCTTTTCATCCGCGATAAAGCGCTCAGCGGGAAGTTTGTCACCGACAAGATACACCCCTTGCTCGATGCGATCTTTCAGCTCGGCAGCAAGTTGTTGATATAAACGTCGTGGTTCGGTGATTTCCATATGCGCTCCAGGCAGGGTACGGCGGATTATTTGTTATACCACTTCTGCGTGCCAGTCTCCAGATTTTGCCATCAAAAAAGCCGCCCGAAGGCGGCTTTTGCCGGGTGCCGCTCGCGCTAACTCTGCGTGGCCGGTCGTCCGAGCGACTCTTTTGCCAACTCATCTGCGGATTTGCTTTTCAGCACCGTCCAGATAACCACGGCCCCCAAAAGGTCGAAGATTGCCAGCACCGCGAACAGTGGGCTAAAGCCAATGGTATCGGCCAGCGCACCCACGACCAGAGCAAACATTGTACTTGCTGTCCAGGCGGCCATGCCGGTCAGGCCGTTTGCCGTCGCCACTTCGTTACGGCCAAAGACATCAGAAGAGAGGGTGATCAGCGCGCCGGACAGCGACTGATGAGCAAAACCACCGATGCACAGCAGGCCAATGGCGACGTATGGGCTGGTGAACAGGCCGATCATGCCCGGGCCAATCATCAGCAGCGCACCCATGGTGACCACCATTTTACGGGAGACAATCAGGTTCACGCCAAACCAGCGCTGGAACAGCGGTGGCAGGTAGCCGCCCACGATGCAGCCCAGGTCGGCAAACAGCATCGGCATCCAGGCGAACATGGCGATCTCTTTCAGGTTAAAGCCGTAGACCTTGAACATGAACAGCGGGATCCACGCGTTGAAGGTCCCCCAGGCGGGTTCGGCCAGGAAGCGTGGCAGGGCAATACCCCAGAACTGGCGGGTACCCAGGATCTGCCAGACGGACATTTTTTTGCCGTTGTTGGTCTGATGCTGAGATTCCTGACCGCCGATGATGTAATCGCGTTCTTCTTCGGACAGTTTTTTCTGATCGCGCGGATGCTTATAGAAGACAAGCCACGCCATCGCCCATGCAAAGCTCAGCACACCGGAGATGATGAACGCCATCTGCCAGCTGTGCATCACGATAGCCCACACCACCAGTGGCGGTGCAATCATCGCCCCGATAGAGGAGCCAACGTTAAAGTAACCCACCGCAATGGAACGCTCTTTCGCCGGGAACCACTCGGAGCTGGCTTTCAGGCCCGCCGGGATCATCGCGGCTTCTGCGGCACCGACTGCACCACGTGCCAGCGCCAGGCCACCCCAGCTGCCGGCCAGCGCCGTCGCGCCGCAGAACACGGCCCAGGCCACGGCGAAGAAGGCGTAACCGATTTTCGTACCCAGAATATCAAGGACATAGCCCGCCACAGGCTGCATGATGGTGTAAGCGGCGGAATAAGCAGCGATGATGTAAGAATATTGCTGCGTGGAGATATGTAACTCTTCCATCAACGTTGGTGCGGCCGCTGCCACGGTATTACGTGTCAGATAGCCCAGCACGGTGCCGAGCGTCACCAGCGCGATCATGTACCAACGTAACCCTTTAATTTTACGCATCTAAAACCTCATCGTTATGTTATTTCCGCACCGGGGCGCGGCAACCTCTCAACCGTGTTCGGGAGTGGCTGTTAACGGGAGGGGCGCTACCGGCGGTATTTCCCGGTACGGCCCGAACCTTGCCATAAGTAATCGTGCTTAAGTCGGTATCCGTACCGTAAATCCGGTGTATCTCTCACCGGGAATGCATTTAGTCGGCTTATCGTTTGCGACGGCGAAAAGATAACTTGTCATACAACTTTAAAAGGTGAGTGACATCACAAATGCTGGAATCTTTGTAGGGGCTTTCGTCCAGTCGGGGGAAGCCAGAACTGGCGCGGCTTACAGGCGAGTTTACTCCTTTGAGGGTAATTTATTTGTCGGCGTTTATTGATCTAACTCACGAAAAAACCTTCGGGTGCTGGAAATTGGTGTGATAACTTTGCAGCATCTGAACATACGCTTTCTGACGCTCCCGTTACAGAGGATGACGATAATGACCCCGTTTATGACCGACGATTTTCTGTTAGATACTGAATTTGCCCGTCGCCTGTATCATGACTATGCAAAAGACCAGCCGATTTTCGACTACCACTGCCATTTACCGCCGCAGCAGGTTGCCGAAAATTACCGCTTCAAAAACCTGTATGACATCTGGCTGAAAGGTGACCACTATAAATGGCGCGCGATGCGCACTAACGGCGTCGCGGAGCGTCTGTGTACGGGGGATGCCACTGACCGCGAGAAGTTTGACGCCTGGGCGGCAACCGTGCCGCACACCATCGGTAACCCGTTATACCACTGGACGCACCTCGAGCTGCGCCGTCCGTTTGGCATCACCGGCAAGCTGCTCTCCCCGGCTACCGCAGATGAAATCTGGGATGAGTGCAACGCGCTGCTGGCGCAGGATGCCTTCTCCGCGCGCGGCATCATGAAGCAGATGAACGTCAAAATGGTCGGGACCACCGACGACCCAATCGATTCGCTGGAACATCACGCCGTCGTGGCGAAAGACAGCACTTTCGATGTTAAGGTCCTGCCGAGCTGGCGTCCGGATAAGGCCTTTAACATTGAGCAGGCGACCTTCAACGACTATATGGCTAAGCTGGCGGACGTGTCCGACACCGACATCCGCCGCTTCGCTGACCTGCAAAGCGCGCTGACCAAACGTCTGGACCACTTTGCGGCGCACGGCTGTAAGGTCTCTGACCACGCGCTTGACGTGGTGCTGTTTGCCGAGTCAAACGAAGCCGAGCTGGACAGTATCCTGGCGCGTCGTCTGTCGGGTGAGACGTTAAGCGAACATGAAGTGGCGCAGTTCAAAACCGCGGTACTGGTGTTCCTCGGTGCGGAATATGCCCGTCGCGGCTGGGTGCAGCAGTACCACATTGGGGCGCTGCGCAACAACAACCTGCGCCAGTTCAAACTGCTGGGCGCAGACGTGGGCTTCGACTCCATTAACGACCGTCCGATGGCGGAAGAGCTCTCTAAGCTGCTCAGCAAGCAGAACGAACAAAACCTGCTGCCAAAAACCATTCTCTACTGTCTGAACCCGCGCGATAACGAAGTGCTGGGCACTATGATCGGCAACTTCCAGGGTGAAGGGATGCCGGGCAAGATGCAGTTTGGTTCCGGCTGGTGGTTCAACGATCAGAAAGACGGCATGGAACGTCAGATGACGCAGCTGGCGCAGCTGGGCCTGTTAAGCCGCTTTGTCGGCATGCTGACCGACAGCCGCAGCTTCCTGTCTTACACTCGCCACGAATATTTCCGCCGCATTCTGTGCCAGATGATTGGCCGTTGGGTACAGGCTGGCGAAGCTCCGGCGGATATCCAGCTGCTTGGCGAGATGGTGAAAAACATCTGCTTTAACAATGCGCGTGACTACTTCGCCATTGAACTGAACTAGTGCTGTCTGAGGTTGATATGCAATACATCAAAATCCATTCGCTGGATAACGTTGCCGTCGCACTGGCGGATCTGTCCGAAGGCACGGAAGTGACTTTCGATACGCAGTCGGTGACGTTGCGCCAGGCCGTTGGACGCGGGCATAAGTTTGCCCTGATCCCCATCGCCAAAGGGGAAAACGTCGTGAAGTACGGTTTGCCGATTGGTCATGCGCTGGCGGACATTGCGCCGGGTGAATATATTCATTCCCACAATACCCGCACCAATCTTAGCGATCTGGACGAGTACAGCTATCAACCGGATTTCCAGACGGAAGAGGCGCAGGCGGCAGATCGTGACGTACAGATCTACCGCCGTGCGAACGGCGAGGTTGGGGTCCGCAATGAGCTGTGGATCCTGCCAACCGTTGGCTGCGTAAACGGGATTGCGCGTCAAATCCAGACGCGTTTCCTGAAAGAGACCAATGACGCTGAAGGCACCGACGGCGTACATCTTTTCAGCCACACCTACGGCTGCTCGCAGCTGGGTGACGATCACATCAATACCCGCACGATGCTGCAAAACATGGTGCGCCACCCGAACGCGGGTGCGGTGCTGGTGATTGGCCTGGGCTGTGAAAACAACCAGGTGGATGCCTTCCGCGAAACGCTGGGTGAGTTCGATCCTGAGCGCGTGCACTTTATGGTGTGTCAGCATCAGGACGACGAAGTGGAAGCGGGTCTGGAGCAACTTCACCAGCTGTATGAGGTGATGCGCCACGACAGACGTGAGCCGGGCAAGCTGAGCGAGTTGAAATTTGGTCTTGAGTGCGGCGGATCGGACGGGCTTTCGGGCATCACCGCTAACCCGATGCTGGGCCGTTTCTCGGACTATATGATTGCCAACGGCGGCACAACCGTGCTGACCGAAGTGCCGGAGATGTTCGGCGCTGAGCGTATTCTGATGAGCCACTGCCGCGACGAAGAGACCTTCGAAAAGACCGTCGCGATGGTGAACGACTTCAAACAGTATTTTATCGCCCACAACCAGCCTATTTATGAGAACCCGTCGCCGGGTAACAAGGCGGGCGGCATCACGACGCTTGAGGAGAAATCCCTCGGCTGTACCCAGAAAGCAGGCGCCAGCCAGGTGGTCGACGTGCTGCGCTACGGTGAACGCCTGAAAAAGCACGGGTTGAATCTGCTGAGTGCGCCGGGTAACGATGCGGTGGCGACCAGCGCGCTGGCCGGGGCGGGCTGCCATATGGTGCTGTTCAGTACCGGTCGTGGTACGCCTTACGGCGGCTTTGTGCCGACGGTAAAAATTGCGACCAACAGCGAGCTGGCGGCGAAGAAGAAACACTGGATCGACTTTGATGCAGGACAGCTGATCCACGGCAAAGCGATGCCGCAGCTGCTTAATGAATTTGTCGATACCATCGTGGAATTTGCTAACGGCAAGCAGACCTGCAACGAGAAAAACGACTTCCGCGAGCTGGCGATTTTTAAGAGTGGGGTGACGCTTTAATCGGTGCGGCCTGATGCCCTCACCCTGGCCCTTTCCCACGGGGAGAGGGTACAAACATTAAAAACGGCAACACATGTTGCCGTTTTGCATTTACCTTGTAGGCCCGGTAAGGCGTAGCCGCCACCGGGCTTTTATTTTTAACTGCGCAGGGCGTTCTTCGCTAAACGCGCGTCTTCCGCCTGGCACACGGCCGCGGTAAACATCACGTCGGTTGAGGAGTTGATCGCGGTCTCGCAGGAATCCTGCAGCACGCCGATGATAAAGCCTACGGCAACCACCTGCATGGCGACCTCGTTCGGGATGCCGAACATATTACACGCCAGCGGGATCAGCAGCAGCGAACCGCCCGCCACGCCGGATGCACCACAGGCACACAGCGATGCCACCACGCTCAGCAGCAGCGCCGTAGGCAGATCCACAGGAATACCCAGCGTATGCACTGCCGCCAGCGTCAGCACGGTAATGGTGATGGCCGCGCCCGCCATGTTGACGGTTGCGCCCAGCGGAATTGACACCGAGTAGGTATCACGGTCCAGGTTCAGCTTCTCGCACAGCGTCATGTTAACCGGAATATTCGCCGCCGAGCTGCGGGTGAAGAAGGCGGTCACACCGCTCTCACGTAGGCACATCAACACCAGCGGATAGGGGTTGCGACGCGTCTGTACGAAAACCAGCAGCGGATTAATGACCAGCGCCACCACGGCCATACAGCCAATCAGCACCAGCAGCAGTTGGGCGTAGCCCCATAGCGCACCAAAGCCGGTGGTTGCCAGCGTCGACGCCACCAGACCGAAGATGCCAATGGGCGCAAAGCGAATCACGACGGTGACGATAAAGGTTACGGCATTCGACACATCGGTGATCAGATGTTTGGTCGTGTCATTACTGTGGCGCAGGGCAAAGCCCAGCCCGACGGCCCACACCAGGATGCCAATGTAGTTGGCATTGATCAGGGCGTGGATAGGGTTGGCGACAATGCTCATCAGCAGGCCGTGCATCACCGCCACAATTCCCGTAGGTGGGGTAATGTCGGTTGCACCGGTCGTAAGCTGCAGCGTGGAGGGAAATGCGAAGCTCACTACAACCGCCGTCAGCGCCGCAGAGAACGTGCCCAGCAGGTACATCCACAGGATCGGGCGGATGTTGGTTTTTTGTCCTTGCTGATGGTTAGCAATGGAGGCCATAACCAGCGTCAGCACCAGAACCGGCGCGACCGCTTTTAGTGCACCAACGAACAACGTCCCGAGCAGGCCGGTGGCCTCGGCGGCAGGTTTGGAAATGAGCGCCAGCGCCACGCCCAACACCAGACCAATCAAGATTTGCTTAACCAGGCTGCCACGCGACAGACGCGCAAGAAGACCCGATGACGATACGCTCATAGGAAGTCCTTAAGTGAAATTGTGTTCCATTCCGGATGTGCTCTAAGTCACATTTATGTCCGGATGTAAGAAAATGTTTGCCTGGTCGAGTATAGGGAATGCGCGAAAGGAGGGAAGCGTAAAATGCTGGATTTTACGTGTTGCGTCATATTTTTTAACTGTTGATTAACTAAAGTGTCGGGTGGCGCTGCGCTTACCCGGCCTTCGGGGTGACGTTGTAGGCCCGGTAAGCGCAGCGCCACCGGGCAAAAAGCACTAAACCCGCTGCTTTTTATCGTGCTGGCGGTTAACCCAGGTATTGATAATCAGCGTCACGATCAGAATGCCAAACACAATGCCGAGCGAGATGGCGATCGGAATATGGTAGAAATCGACAATCAGCATTTTGATACCGATAAAGACCAGGATCACCGACAGGCCGTACTTCAGCATGGAGAAGCGCTCTGCCGCGCCCGCCAGCAGGAAGTACATGGCACGCAGGCCGAGGATCGCAAACAGGTTAGAGGTCAGGACGATGAACGGATCTGTCGTTACCGCGAAAATTGCCGGAATGCTGTCTACCGCGAAAATCACGTCGCTCAGCTCAACCAGAATCAGCACCAGCAGCAGCGGGGTGGCAAACAGCAGGCCGTTCTTGCGCACGAAGAAGTGCTCGCTTTCGATTTTGTCCGTCATGCGCAGGTGACTGCGGATCCACTTCACCAGCGGCTTCTCGCCGATGCCGGTCTCATCCTCTTTCGCCAGCGCCATTTTGACACCGGTGAACAGCAGGAACGCGCCAAAAACGTACAGCAGCCATTCAAACTGGGTGATCAGCCAGCTGCCCGCGAAGATCATGATGGTACGCAGGATAATCGCGCCCAGCACGCCATAGACCAGCACGCGGCGCTGCAGTGACGCAGGCACGGCAAAGTAGCTGAACAGCATCAGCCAGACGAAGACGTTATCGACCGCGAGGGCTTTTTCAATCAAATAACCGGTGAGGAAGGCGAGTGCCTGAGGATCGGCCACCGCACGGCCTTCGGTCGAGGCCAGATACCACCAGAAGGCGGCGCAGAAAAGCAGGGAAAGGGTGACCCACACCAGTGACCAGGCGGCAGCCTGCTTCATGGTCATGCCGTGCTCGCCACGACGCCCCTGCAAAAAGAGGTCGATCGCCAGCATGATGAGCACGACAACCGCGAATCCGCCCCACAACATTGGAGTGCCGACAGAATGCATACTATTTTCCTTACACATAAAAAAACAAAAACGGCTATGGTCAGAAGACGATAGCCGTTAGCTTTTTATGCATAGACCTCGCCTTCCGGCAAGGTCTCACTTACAACCACGAGGGTTGCCCGGCGACCGGATGCGGTATTGCACGCATCGTAATGACGATCCACCGGCAAGGAAGTTACTCCCCTTTGCTGGTAACAAAATATGTCAGGCCCGGCGATCCGTCAAGGCTCGGCATGAATTCATTACACAGTTTTACGCGGTAACTTGCGCACCCACGCCGTCTGCCGGGAACACCACGCCAGTCTGACGGCGGATCTCCGTTTGCAGTTTCGCCGTGGTGCGGCTGACCGCCAGCCCCGGGTGGTTCACCTCATTGTCCTCAACCAGACGTGCAAAGACCTCTGCCTCATACAGCATAGTGTTGATATGCTGAGGCTGCGTCAGCTCTTGCGCTTTGCCGCCGCGCGGCACGATGCTGAGCTTCTGGCATTCGGAGATTTTTTCGATGACCAGCGAGCCGTCTTCGCCCTGAATTTCGCTCGGTAAGACCGAATCGCTCACCTTGGAGTGCTGGAGCGTGACGCTGAAATCACCGTAGTCCAGTACCACGATACCGTGCGCGTCCACGCCGCTCTCCAGCAGGCTGGCGGTGGCCGTTACGCCGTGCGGTTCGCCCCACAGCGCCACGGCGGAGGCCAGGCAGTAGAAACCGATATCCATGATCGAGCCGTTAGAGAACGCCGGGTTGAAGGTGTTCGGGTTTTCGCCGTCAAGATAGCGCTGATAGCGCGACGAATACTGGCAGTAGTTGATAAAGGCTTTACGCACCTTACCAATTTTCGGCAGGGACTGCTGCAACAGCAGGAAGTTCGGCAGGCTGGCGGTTTTGAAGGCTTCGAACAGCACCACCTGGTTTTCGCGCGCCAGGGCGATGGCGGCTTCCACTTCCTGAATGTTGGAGGCCAGCGGCTTCTCGCAAATCACATGCTTTTTATGGCTGAGAAACAGCGTCGTTTGCGGGAAGTGCAGGGCGTTCGGGCTGGCGATATAGACCGCGTCGATGGCGTCGCTTTGCGCCATCTCGTCGAGCGAGGTGAACAGATGCTCGACCAGGTAGTCGTTGGCGAAACTCTGCGCCTGCTCAAGGCTGCGGGAATAAACTGCGGTGAGCTTGTATTTGCCGGTTTCGTGGGCGGCGTCGACGAACTGGCGTGTGATCCAGTTCGTACCAATAACTGCGAAACGTATCATAGACGTTTACGTACTCCGTAACGGGGGACCTGTAGCCACTGTAGCACGTCATCATGACATTTCGCGTGCGCTACTGCGCATTACTCTTTAACGATAAATGCGTCAGCCACAGGCGGGTATCAAACTCCAGCTGGTGGTACTGCGGCTCCATGTGGCAGCACAGGGAGTAGAACGCTTTGTCGTGCTCTTTCTCTTTCAGGTGCGCCAGCTCATGCACCACGATCATCCGCAAAAAGGCCTCCGGTGCGTTGCGAAACACCGTTGCCACGCGGATCTCGGCTTTGGCTTTCAGCTTGCCGCCCTGCACGCGGGAGATGGCGGTGTGCAGCCCAAGCGCATTTTTCAGCACGTGGATCTTGTTGTCGTACATCACCTTATTGATCGGCGGCGCGCTCTTCAGATACCGGTTTTTCAGATCCTGCGTATACTGCCAGAGCGCCTTATCGGTCGCGAAATCGTGCGTATCCGGATAACGTTTTTCCAGCACCGCGCCCAGCTTTTGCTCGGCAATCAGGCTGCGAACCTGAGTCAGTAAGTTCTCCGGGTAGCCCTGGAGATAAGTAAGTTGGTTCATCAACGCCCCAAATCGACAATAAAACGGGTATACTCACGCACCCTTTTCAGGGATACGCCAAATTTTACCATTCAGGAGGGCCGATGAGCCACTTAGACAACGGTTTCCGTTCACTCAACCTTAAACGTTTCCCGGAAACGGACGACGTTAACCCGCTTCAGGCGTGGGAAGCGGCGGATGACTATCTGCTGCTGCAGTTGGATGACACCGAAATCAGCGGCCCGGTTCTGATCCTGAATGACGCGTTTGGCGCACTGGGCTGTGCCCTGGCGGAGCACACGCCTTACAGCATCGGGGATTCTTACTTAAGCGAGCTGGCGACGCGCGAGAACCTGCGCCATAACGATATCGATGAAGGCAGCGTGAAGTTCCTCGACAGCACCGCGGATTACCCGCAGGCACCGGGCGTGGTGCTGATCAAAGTGCCGAAAACCATGGCGCTGCTGGAGCAGCAGCTGCGCGCGCTGCGTAAGGTCGTCACGCCACAAACGCGCATCATCGCCGGTGCCAAGGCGCGTGATATCCACGCGTCGACGCTGGAACTGTTCGAAAAAGTGCTCGGCCCAACCACCACCACGCTGGCCTGGAAAAAAGCGCGCCTGATCAACTGTACCTTCAGCGCACCGGAACTGGCTGACGCACCAGACACCCTGAGCTGGAAACTGGAGGGCACTGACTGGACCATCCACAACCACGCGAACGTCTTCTCCCGCACCGGGCTGGATATCGGGGCGCGTTTCTTTATCGAACATCTGCCGGAAAACCTGGAAGGCGAGATCGTTGACCTGGGCTGCGGCAACGGCGTAATTGGCCTGACGCTGCTGGCGAAGAACCCGGACGCCAGCGTGGTGTTTAGCGATGAGTCGCCGATGGCGGTGGCATCAAGCCGTCTGAACGTCGAAACCAACATGCCGGACGCGCTGGATCGCTGCGAGTTTATGATCAACAACGCGCTGTCGGGCGTGGAGCCTTTCCGCTTCAACGCCGTGTTCTGCAACCCGCCGTTCCACCAGAAGCACGCCCTGACGGATAACGTCGCGTGGGAGATGTTCCACCATGCCCGCCGCTGCCTGAAGATTAACGGCGAGCTGTACATCGTGGCGAACCGTCATCTGGACTACTTCCACAAGCTGAAGAAGATTTTCGGTAACTGCGTCACCATTGCGACGAACAATAAGTTTGTGGTGCTGAAAGCGGTTAAGCTGGGGCGTCGTCGGTAAGCGTGTTTCGCCCGGTGGCGCTGCGCTTACCGGGCCTACGGGTCCGAGGCCATTGTAGGTCCGGTAAGCGCAGCGCCACCGGGCAATGCCGTTAAATACTCAGCGCCAGCTTTGTTCCCTGCGCAATCGCCCGCCGCGCATCCAGCTCCATCGCCACATCACACCCGCCGATCAAATGCACCGTTTTGCCCGCCTCACGCAGCGGTTCGGCCAGATCGCGCTTCGGTTCCTGCCCGGCGCACAAAATCACATGATCCACCGCCAGCAGCTGCGGCGCACCGCCGATCAGCACGTGCAGCCCGTCGTCGTCGATCTTCTGGTAGCTCACCGCCGGGATCATCTTCACCCCGCGTGAGAGCAGGGTGGCGCGGTGGATCCAGCCCGTGGTTTTGCCCAGCCCGTCGCCCGGTTTGCTGGCTTTACGCTGCAGCATGACGATCTGGCGCGGGCTTTTTGGCAGCTGCGGACCTTCCGGTCGCAGGCCGCCGATCTGATTGAGGCTGGTATCGATCCCCCATTCCTCACAAAACGCCGCAATATTCTGGCTGGTGGCTTCCCCCGGCTGGCTCAGGTACATGGCGGTATCAAAACCGATCCCGCCGCAGCCGATAATTGCCACGCGATCGCCGACCGGTTTTTTGTCGCGCAATACGTCGAGATAGCTCAGCACCTTCGGATGATCGACGCCCGCGATCGCCGGCAGGCGCGGGACGATCCCGCTGGCCAGGATCACCTCATCGTACGCCACCAGATCAGACGCATTCACAAAATGGTTAAGCCGCAGCTCGACCCCCGTCAGGTCGATCATCCGGCGGTAGTAGCGCAGGGTTTCGTAAAACTCCTCTTTGCCGGGGATCTGTTTGGCAATATTAAATTGCCCGCCGATCTCAGCCAGGGCATCAAACAGCGTCACGCTGTGCCCGCGCGCGGCGGCATTCACCGCAAACGCCAGCCCGGCGGGGCCCGCGCCGACCACGGCGAGCCGTTTTGGGGTGACGGCAGGTGTTACCGGCATTTTCGTTTCATGACAGGCGCGCGGGTTGACGAGACAGGAGGTGACTTTGCCCGCGAAGATCTGATCCAGACAGGCCTGGTTGCAGCCGATGCAGGTGTTGATCTCGTCCGCGCGTCCGCTTTGCGCTTTGGAGAGGATCGCCGCGTCGGCGAGGAACGGGCGTGCCATCGACACCATGTCGGCATCGCCGCGCGCAATGACCTCTTCCGCCACCTGCGGATCGTTAATGCGGTTAGTGGTAATCAGCGGAACAGACACTTTCCCTTTCAGTTTACGTGTCACCCAACTGAACGCCGCGCGCGGTACCGGCGTGGCGATGGTTGGGATACGCGCCTCGTGCCAGCCGATGCCGGTGTTAATGATCGTGGCCCCGGCGGCTTCAATTGCCTGCGCCAGCTGTACGGTTTCGTCGAACGTGCCGCCGCCCTCCACCAGATCGAGCATCGACAGGCGGTAGACGATAATAAAATCCGCGCCCACACGTTCGCGTACGGCGCGCACCACCTCGACGGCAAAACGCATGCGGCGGGCATAATCGCCGCCCCATTCGTCGTCACGATGGTTGGTCCGGGCGGCGAGGAACTCGTTAATCAGGTAGCCTTCCGACCCCATCACCTCTACGCCGTCATAGCCCGCCTCACGCGCCAGCGCCGCGCAGCGGGCGAAGTCCTCGATCAGCGCCAGGATCTCATCGTGGGTAAGGGCATGGGGTGTGAAGCGGTTGATCGGTGCCTGAAGGGCCGACGGGGCAACCAGATTCGGCTGATAGCTGTAGCGCCCGGTATGCAGAATTTGCAGGGCAATTTTACCGCCTTCTTTATGCACCGCGTCGGTCACAATCCGGTGATGCGGCAGCTGGGCCGCATCGTTCAGCACCGCGCCGCCCTCCATCGTCACGCCAGAAACCGCGGGGGCCACGCCACCGGTAACGATCAGCGCCACCCCGTGCCGGGCGCGCTCGGCGTAGAAAGCGGCCAGCCGCTCGGCGCCGTCCGGACGCTCCTCCAGCCCGGTGTGCATCGAACCCATCAACACGCGGTTTTTGAGCGTTGTGAACCCCAGATCGAGGGGGGCGAATAACGACGGGTAGCGGCTCATAGTCTCTTCCAGTGTAAAATTATTGTTATGTGGTCGGATGAGTTACTAATTTAGCCAGCGGCAGCAGAAAGGTAAAAGCGGGATCGAATGATTGTGATAGATCTCAAAGAACTTCCCCGGTGGCGCTGCGCTTACCGGGGCTACAAAACCGTAGGCCGGATAAGCGCAGCGCCATCCGGCGTTATTTACGGCACCGCTGCCCGCACCAGACCCGGGGCTTGCCACATCGACGTGGTCAGCCCGCTGTCGACCAGCCCAAGCTGATCCGCGTACACCGCCTGCCATTTCTGCATCATGCCGTCGTAAAGTTCCCGGTATTCCGGGTTCGGCGTAAATTCGCGGCTCCACTTCACCAGCCGCTCACCCGTGGAGGCCATGTCGGTAAACAGCCCGGCGCCAGCACCCGCGGCGATGGCACAGCCCAGCGCCGTCGCCTCTTTGACTTCCGGCACGCGCACCGGCAGCCCGGTGACATCGCTTAAAATCTGGCTCCACAGCGCGCCCTTCGCGCCGCCGCCCGCAAAGACCAGGCTGTCAAACGTCACGCCGGAGAATCGCGATATCTGCGACAGGTTGCAGGCGGAGACAATCGCCGCATTCTCTTCCAGGGCACGGAACAGCGTGGCCTTGTTGCATTTTTCCGGGTCGATGGAGAGGTTAATAAACGACGGCGCGGCGTGGTACCACTGCCTGAAATGCATCGCATCGGAGAAGATCGGCATCACCCCGTGTGAGCCCGCAGGCACGCGGTTGGCCATCTCTTCGAGCAGGGTGTAAGTGTCCATGCCCATGCGTTCCGCAATTAACTTCTCCTCCGCGCAAAAGGCGTCGCGGAACCAGCGCATGGTCAGCCCGGTAAAGAAGCTGATCGACTCCGCCTGCGCCATACCGGGGATGACGTGAGGGTTCACGCGGATGTTCATATCCGGATCGGTTCGCACCTGCGGCAGGTTGACGACCTGCTGCCAGAAGGTGCCGCCCAGCACCGCCGTTTGCCCGGCACGCACCACGCCCAGCCCGAGACAGCCAAGCTGCACGTCGCCGCCGCCCATCACCACTGGCGTGCCTTCGCGCAGGCCGCTCTGCTGCGCGGCTTCGCGGGTAATGGCCCCCAGCACGGTTCCCGTCTCTTTCACCGGGGAGAGAATATCGGCGCGTAGCCCGGCCATATCGAGCAGCGCCGGACGCCAGTCGCGGGAAAAGAGATCCAGCATGCCGGTTGTGCCGGCATTGGACGGGTCCACCGCCAGCTCGCCAGAGAGTTTTGCCGCCAGCCAGTCGCTGATCATGGTGATCGTCGCCGCTTTGCGATAAATATCCGGGCGGTGGTGCGCCAGCCACAGCAGGCGCGGCATGGCGCTCAGGGCCAGTGTCTGGCCGGAAACCTCATACACTTCGGATTCAAACTGGTCGTCGTGGATCTCTTTGAGTTCGGCCACCTCGCGACTGGCGCGGGCGTCGACGTTGGCGCAGGCCCAGATGGCGTCGCCGTTGCGGTCATACAGCACGATGCCTTCGCGCATGGAGCAGCAAGCCACGGACTGAATATCCGCCGCGCGCAGGTGGGCACGCTCCAGCGCCTGGTGAATACACTGGCAGGCCAGCCGCCAGTTGGTGTCGAGGTCAAACTCCATCGAGCCGGGCACGTTCTCCACGCTCAGGTGTTTCCACTCGGCCTGGCCGACGGCAATCTGGTTGCCCTGCACATCGAAAATAACGGCGCGAACGCTGCCTGTCCCTGCATCTAACGCTAAAAGGTAACTCATAGCATGCCTCGTGTCAGGCGCAGGGCCGTCTCTTATGTTGCCAGAGCAAGCACCGCGCGGGCTGTCGTCTCTTCCGTCACCAGGCCATTAATACGGCGACCTTTCAGTGCGGCGTAAATCGCATCGGCTTTCTCTTCACCTCCGGCCACGCCAACGATGGTGGGCAGCTGCGCCAGTTCATCAAGGGTGACGCCGAGTAATTCTTTATGGATCTCAAGCTCCTCGACGCACTCGCCGTCGGCATTGAGGAAGTAACCGAGAATGTCGCCCACCGCCCCTTTCCGGGCGTACATCAGCTGTTCACCTTCGCTGATATAGCCGGAGCGTAAAATGGTGGCGTCGCGGCGCTGGTTCACTGAACCTATTCCAACCACCGCCACGTCGGCGGCGGTGGCGGCGAGGATCACGTCCCGCACGCTGGTTTCACGCTTTAAGATCCCGGCCACCCCGGCGGATGAAACGCGCAGCGGGGCGGGGATCATGCTGACGCGACAGGCCGCATCCAGCTGGCCGATACCGGTCATATACGGCCCGACACCGCCGGAGAGCGTTACCAGGCGGATCTGCTGTGAGCTAATAAAACCGCTTAAGTGCTGCAGGCTGCTCATGGTGGTTTCACCAAATCCCACCGCTAACAGCTGGCCGGGTTCCAGAACGCCCATCAGCGACTGCGCTGCGCCAATGCCCAGCCGCACGTTCATCGGCGGGGTGTTAAGGGCGGGCATCACGCGCACCAGCTTCAGACCAAAGCGCTGCTGCAGTTCGGTCTCCAGCGCCAGGCAGCCCTCGTAGCGCGAGTTGATCTGCACGCGGATCACCCCGGACTGGCGGCCTTTCTCCAGCAGGCGGGAGATCTTCAGGCGCGGCAGGCCGAGCCGTTCGCCAATGTCGTTCTGGGTCAGCCCGTCGTGGTAGTAACACCATGCCACGCGAGCGACCAGCTCCTCTTCCGCCAGCGCCAGCCCGGCAAAACGACCCTCTTCCACAGCGCGTTTATCGCTCATATTTGAACTCTTATAAAAATTTAGATCATATGTTCGCTCAGGCGCGGGCCGAAAATGTGAGCCACGCGGCAAAACGGATCTTTAAAATTGTTTTAGGGGTATCTGGATCTTAATCGATAAAACTGTGATCCCTGCACGGTTGTAAATATAGTTCACCGTCTACGCTTTTGAACATTATTAAATCAAAAAATCATTTGTTCAACAGCGGAGCGATGATGACCCCACTTATCGAAGCACGGAATATCAGCAAGCAGTTCTCGGGCGTGCCGGTGTTAAAAGGCATTGATTTCATGCTGCTTGCGGGCCAGGTGCATGCGTTAATGGGCGGTAACGGGGCGGGGAAATCGACGCTGATGAAGATTATCGCTGGCGTCGAGACCCCGGACAGCGGTGAACTTTCGGTTGCCGGACGGGCATATGCACGCCTCAGCCCCGGCCAGGCGCACGGGCTGGGGATCTACCTGGTGCCGCAGGAGCCGCTGCTGTTTCCTAACCTGACGGTGCGGGAAAATATTCTTTTCCGCCTGCCGCGCGAAAAGGGGGTGGACGAGCGTCTTGCGGAGAAGCTGCAGCAGCTGCAGTGCCAGCTCAGTCTTGATGCCACCGCCAGCACGCTGGAGGTGGCGGATCAGCAGATGGTGGAGATCCTGCGCGGGCTGATGCGTAATGCAACAATTCTGATCCTCGACGAGCCTACGGCGTCGCTGACCCCTGGCGAAACCGAGCGGCTGTTTCGCCAGATCCGCGCCCTGCAGGATCAGGGCGTTGGCATTGTCTTTATTTCACATAAATTGCCGGAGATCCGCCAGCTTTCCAGCCACGTCTCGGTGATGCGCGACGGGGCCGTGGTGCTGAGCGGCGAAACCGCGACCTTTGACGATAACGCCCTGATTGCCGCCATGACCCCGGTGAGCCGGGAACAACGCTTAAGCGACACGCAAAAACTGTGGCTGGCGCTGCCCGGGAATCGCCGGACCCAGCCGCAGGACTTTCCGGTGCTGCGGGTAGACGATCTTACCGGGGAAGGGTTTATCGATCTCAGCCTGGAGATTTACGCCGGGGAGATCGTCGGCCTGGCCGGGCTGGTGGGATCCGGACGTACCGAGTTCGCTGAAACACTTTACGGCCTGCGCCCCGTGCGCGGCGGACGCGTCTGGCTTGAAAATCAGGAGATCAACGCGGATTCGGTTGCCGCGCGTCTGGAAAAAGGGCTGGTCTACCTGCCTGAAGACAGGCAGGTCTCCGGCCTGTTCCTGGATGCGCCGGTTCGCTGGAACACCGTGACCCTGAACGAGCCGTCCCTCTGGCAGCAGCGCAGGCGGGAATCTGCGGTGGTGGAGCGTTATCACCGGGCGCTGGGGATCAAGCTCAACCATGCGGATCAAACCGTGCGCACGCTCTCTGGCGGTAACCAGCAGAAGGTCCTGCTGGCGCGCTGTCTGGAGGCCAACCCGCTGCTGCTGATTGTCGATGAACCCACGCGCGGTGTGGACGTCTCGGCGCGCGCCGATATCTATCAGTTGATCAAAAGCGTGGCGGCGCAGAACGTGGCGGTGCTGATGATCTCAAGCGATCTCGACGAGTTTCCCGGTCTTGCGGATCGCGTGCTGGTCATGCATCAGGGCATGCTCAGCGGCGAACTGCCGCGCCACGCCGTGACGCTCGATCGGATGATGGGGCTGGCGTTTGGAGGGCAATCATGAAGACCTTACTGAAAAACCGCGAGCTGAGCGCGTTTCTGGCGATCCTCGCCCTGTTCGTTGTGCTGGTGGCACTGAACCCGGCCTATCTCAGTCTGCAAACCCTGGGGATGATTTTCGCCAGCGCGCAGATCCTGATCCTGCTGGCGCTTGGCGCGGCGCTGGTGATGTTGACCCGCAACATCGACGTTTCGGTCGGATCTACCGTGGGGCTGTCTGCCATCGCGGTTGGCGTGGCGCTCAACAGCGGTTACAGCCTGCCGGCCGCCATCCTTTTTGCCCTGTCGATCGGCGCGCTGGCGGGCGCGTTCAACGGGGTGCTGGTGGTGGGGCTGCGGATACCGGCGATTGTCGCCACCCTCGGTACGCTGGGGCTGTATCGTGGGGCGATGCTGCTCTGGACCGGCGGGAAGTGGATTGAAGGGCTTCCGCCGGATCTGAAAGCGCTCTCCGCGCCGGTTGCCCTCGGGATTTCACCGTTGGGCTTCGTGGTGCTGTTCTTCGCCGCCGTCGGCGCGTGGACGCTGTCGCGCACCGCCTTTGGCCGTGACTTCTACGCCGTGGGGGACAACCTCGCCGCCGCGCGCCAGCTGGGCGTGGCGGTCAACCGCACGCGGATAATCGCCTTTACGCTTAACGGGATGCTGGCGGCCTGTGCAGGCATCGTCTTTGCCGCGCAGATTGGCTTTGTGCCGAATCAGACCGGCAGCGGGCTGGAGATGAAAGCCATCGCCGCCTGCGTGCTTGGCGGTATTTCGCTGCTGGGCGGGACGGGCACGCTGATTGGCGCGCTGCTCGGTGCGTTCTTCCTGACCCAAATCGACACCGTGCTGGTGCTGTTCAGGCTCCCGGCCTGGTGGAATGATTTTATTGCCGGGCTGGTGCTGCTGGGCGTGCTGGTGCTCGACGGGCGCTTGCGTCAGGCGCTTGCAAGGCATCAGCGGGCGCTGAAATACAGCCGTTTCCAGCCGGGCAATAAAGGGGGAAAGCACGTCACCCCGTTTCCAAAACGCAAAAAAGAGGTGGCGTAAATGAGGCTTAACTGGGAAAGCGCGCTGCTGATTTTGCTGGTGCTGGAGATCCTGCTCTTTGGGGCCATCAACCCGCGGATGCTCGATATCAACATGCTGCTGTTCAGCACCAGCGACTTTATCTGCATCGGTATTGTGGCGCTGCCGCTGACGCTGGTCATCATCAGCGGTGGGATTGATATTTCGCTCGGCTCCACCATCGGCCTGTGCGCCATTGCGCTGGGCGTGATGATGCAGGCGGGGTGGCCGATGGCGGTGGCGATCCCGCTGACGCTGCTGCTCGGTCTGCTGTGCGGGCTGGTGAACGCCGCGCTGATCCACTACACCGGCATCAGCCCGTTAGTGATAACCCTCGGCACGCTGTACCTCTACGGCGGCGGGGCGCTGCTGCTCTCCGGCATGGCGGGCGCGACTGGCTACGAGGGGATCGGCGGCTTTCCGGACAGTTTTACCGCCTTCGCTAACCTCACCGTGCTGGGTCTGCCGATCCCGCTGGTGCTGTTCGCGGTGATAACCCTTTTCTTCTGGCTGATTACCCATCGCGGGCGCTTCGGTCGGCACCTGTTTTTGATGGGGCAAAATCCGCGCGCGGCACGCTATGCGGGGCTGTCGGTGAATGGTATGCCTTACGCGCTGTATGGCCTGGTGGGCGTCGCCTCGGCGATTGCCGCGCTGGTGATGGTCTCCTATTTCGGCTCGGCGCGTTCGGATCTGGGGCGCGATTTACTGATGCCCGCGCTGACCGCCGCGGTGCTGGGCGGCGCGAATATCTACGGTGGTTCAGGTTCGGTTATCGGTACGGCACTGGCGGCGCTGCTGGTGGGGTATCTGCAACAGGGTTTACAGATGGTCGGCATCCCCAACCAGGTGTCGAGCGCGCTGTCAGGGGCGCTGTTGGTTGTGGTGGTGATGGGACGTTCGCTGAGTCTGCACCGTGAATGGGTGCGCTCTCTCCTCACAAAACATATCCGGAGCGTAAGATGAAAACAAAACTGATAGTCCTGGCGATGGCGCTCAGCGTGGCGTCTGCGCAGGCGGCGGACCGCATCGCCTTTATCCCGAAGCTGGTGGGGGTGGGGTTCTTTACCAGCGGCGGCAACGGCGCGAAAGAGGCGGGTAAAGATCTTGGCGTGGACGTGACCTACGACGGCCCGACTGAGCCGAGCGTCTCCGGCCAGGTGCAGCTGATCAATAACTTCGTGAACCAGGGCTATAACGCGATTATCGTCTCCGCCGTGTCGCCGGACGGCCTCTGCCCGGCGCTGAAGCGCGCGATGCAGCGCGGCGTGAAGGTGCTGACCTGGGATTCCGACACCAAACCGGAGTGCCGCAGCATTTACATCAACCAGGGGACGCCGGAACAACTCGGCGGCCTGCTGGTGGAGATGGCCGGCAAGCAGGTCACCAAACCGAATGCCAAAGTCGCGTTCTTCTACTCCAGCCCGACCGTCACTGACCAGAACCAGTGGGTCAAAGAGGCGAAGGCCAAAATCGAGAAAGATCATCCCCAGTGGCAGGTCGTCACCACCCAGTTCGGCTATAACGACGCCACGAAATCCCTGCAAACCGCTGAAGGGATCTTGAAAGCATATCCGGATCTGGATGCGATCATTGCCCCGGACGCTAACGCCCTGCCTGCTGCGGCGCAGGCGGCAGAAAACCTGAAGCGGGAAGGGGTGGCGATCGTCGGGTTCAGCACACCGAACGTCATGCGTCCGTACGTTGAACGTGGAACAGTGAAAGCCTTCGGCCTGTGGGATGTGGTGCAACAGGGCAAAATTGCGGTCAATGTCGCCGATCAATTGTTGAAAAAAGGCGATCTTAACGTGGGCGACAGCGTGGAGGTAAAAGATATCGGCACGCTCAAGGTCGAGCCAAACAGCGTGCAGGGTTACCAGTATGAGGCGAAGGGCAACGGTATTGTGCTGCTGCCGGAGCGCGTGGTGTTTACCAAAGAGAACATCGGCAAATACGATTTCTGACGGGGGAGCAAATGGCTGATTTAGACGACATCAAAGACGGCAAGGATTTTGGCATCGGCACGCCACAGGTAAACGCGCCCTATACCCTGAAGGGCTGTGGCTCGCTGGACTGGGGCATGCAGTCCCGGCTGGCGCGGATCTTCAACCCGCAAAGCAACCGCACGGTGATGCTGGCCTTTGACCACGGCTATTTTCAGGGCCCGACCACCGGCCTTGAGCGTATCGATCTTTCTATTGCCCCGCTATTTGGTGAAACCGACGTACTGATGTGCACCCGCGGTATTTTGCGAAGCACCGTGCCAGCGGCCACCAATAAGCCGGTGGTGCTGCGCGCTTCGGGCGGTAACTCGATTCTGGGCGAACTGTCTAACGAGTGCGTGGCGGTCGCGATGGAAGACGCGCTGCGCCTGAACGCCTGCGCGGTGGCGGCGCAGGTCTATATCGGCAGTGAATTTGAGCATCAGTCGATCAATAACATCATCAAACTGGTGGACGCGGGCGCGCGCTACGGCGTGCCGACGCTGGCGGTGACGGGTGTTGGCAAAGAGATGGCGCGTGACGCCCGCTATTTCTCTCTCGCCAGCCGCATTGCCGCCGAGATGGGGGCGCAGTTCGTTAAAACCTATTATGTCGACGAGGGCTTTGAAAAAGTGACCGCCAGCTGTCCGGTGCCGATTGTCATCGCCGGGGGCAAAAAACTGCCGGAAAACGAGGCGCTGGAGATGTGCTGGCGGGCTATCGATCAGGGGGCGTCCGGCGTGGACATGGGGCGGAATATCTTCCAGTCCAGCGCGCCGCTCGCCATGCTGAAAGCGGTGAAAAAAGTGGTTCACGAGAACATGAGCGCGCGGGACGCGTTCCAGTTCTGGCAGGAAGAAAAACAGGGAGAAGCAAAATGAACGTGACGTTAGTCGAGATCAACATCAAACCCGAACGCGTGGACGAGTTTCTGGAGGTGTTTCGCGCCAACCACGAAGGGGCGATTCAGGAGCCAGGAAACCTGCGTTTTGACGTGCTGCAGGACCCGCGGGTGAAAAGCCGGTTCTTTATCTACGAGGCCTATAAAGACGAAGCGGCAGTGCTGGCGCACAAGCAGACGCCGCACTACCTGGCCTGCGTGGATAAGCTTGAGGAGCTGATGTCAGAGCCGCGCAAAAAGCGCTGTTTTGTGGGGTTGTTGCCGGAGTAACAGGCGTTATAAAGGTTTATAGGCCGGGTAAGCGTTAGCGCCACCCGGCATTTTTCAGGCCAGCTCCAGATCCGCAAGTATCCGGGCTAGCGCTTCACGCGGCTCACCCTGAACCGCCTGTAACGGAAATGGCAATACAGGTGCAGCCACTTTTCCCATCATCTCTGCTGCCGCCGCGATAACCCGTAAGCTGCCGTATCGACGGAACAATTCCCACAGAGGCTCTAACCGCTCGGATTGTGCCGCCTCTTTCGAACGCGCAATCGCCAGCGTCGTATGAGGGAACAACCCCGCGAGAACCGAGTACCAGACGTCAAACCCGGCCTGAAGGGCTGAGGCCGCTAGCCAGTCACCGGCGATGCCCAACGTGACCGTATCAGGAAGAAGATCGCGTATCTGCGACAAGTCCTCCGGCACGCGACCAAGCTTAATGGATCCCACATTCGGCAGGGCCGCGACCGCAAATAACAGTTCATCGCTAAACGCAAAACCGGTTGTGGCCGGATTGTCGTAAATGCATAGCGGTACGGAGAGTTGTCGAGTCACCGTTTCATAGAGATTAAACGTTTCGTCTTCCGTTAACCGCTGGTACGACACGGGGGCCATCAGCACGCCGGAGACTCCTGCCGCCTGCCCGTCGTCTGCCAGACGCAGAATATCGTCGAGCCGTAGCGCGCCGATGCTGATGATGACCGGAATGTCATAAGCATGTGCCACCGCGCAGCGTGCGATCCGGCCGCGCTCTTCAACGGTCAGATAGGCATAGCTTCCCGTTGAGCCGAGAATGCCCAGCGAATCCACGCTGGCGTCGACCACGGGACGCAGCAGATTGATAAAGGCCCGCTCGTCAAACTTACCCTCTTTCAGGGGCGTTAACGGAAAGGCGCTTAACCCGTGAAACATCGTGTTGCCCTCTTACAGTTCCAGCAGTTGAACCTGAGCCGTTGCGCCAGGCATCAATTGTTGCAGATTGCTGACCAGCTCTTCTCCCGCCTCTTCCAGCGCCGCAAGCGGCATCGACGGCAGGCTCTCAAGAATAAACCACATGGTCTGCGCCTGGCTGTCCAGACGCGTCCGTATACCCTGGCGCCAGTTCCAGCGACGGCAGGTGACGCCGAGATCGTCGCGCCAGATAACCTCGCCCGGTTCCGGATGTTCCACCACTGGCTGTCCCTCTTTGACGGTATCAAACGGCTCGCTGCCGTCGGCCAGCGTCAGACGCGGCGCGCCTGAATAAGCCGCGAAATTTTCTCCGCCAACTGGAATGGCGTAGCGAATACTCACTGCGTTATAGATATCCACCACCGGATCCAGCGGCGGCAGCGATCCGTCTTTCAAAACCCGCTTACGCAGGGCGGATGCCGAGCAGGGCGTGCGTTTCGGTTTCGCACCGAAGGCTTTAAACACGTCATCCCAGCCTGAAAGGTGTGCAGCAGCCCATGGCACATCATCATTAAGCATCTGCTGGCAGGCCTGCGCCAGCGCGGCAGCTGCCGCTTCCGGGTGAGTAATCGGCGCGGCTTCAACCAGAATGCTCAGCGCCCGAAAGCCTGGGGCAATCCCGGCAAGACGCAAGTCTATTGACGGCGTAACGAGAGACATAAATAATCCTGTATTGACTGTTTTATACCATGGTAGTGACCAATGACTGAAAAAGTCAATATAATGACTGTGCAGGGCGCGGACGTTTCCCAGGTAAGCCTGGCCGTCGCGAACCGCATCCGCAACTGGCGGAAAGAGAAAAAACTGTCGCTGGATGAGTTGTCCCGCCGCGCCAGCGTCAGCAAAGGCATGCTGGTGGAGATCGAAAAGGGTGCAGCTAACCCCAGTATCGCCATTTTGTGCAAGTTGGCCGCCGCGCTCGGTATCTCAGTGGCGGATATCGTTAACGTCTCCAGCGAGCCGCAGGTGCACGTTATCGAAGAAGCCGCGATACCGGTGCTGTGGCAGGGCGCACTGGGCGGTTACGCCAGGCTGCTGGCGGGCACCGCGGGCCCGGATATGATTGAGCTATGGCATTGGGAGATGCAGCCGGGAGAGCGTTTTACCTCTTCGGGGCATCCGGCGGGAACCTTTGAGCTGCTACACGTGAACGAAGGCATGTTAACGCTTACGGTGGACGAGACGGTAACGCAGGTTGCTGCCGGGGCGTCGGTGGTGGCGAAAACCGAAGCGGCGCACGGCTACGCCAATCAAGGCAATACCGTGCTTCGCTTCACCATGACGGTGGCGGAGTTTCACCGATAAAAAGCAGCCCGGTGGCGCTAACGCTTACCGGGCCTACAGATGCAGTATTTATTAGGCCGGGTAAGCGTTAGCGCCACCCGGCGCAATTTACGCCTCTTCCACGCTCACCCGCAGCGCGGCCAGCGCTTTACGTGCCGCTTTCAGCACCTGCTCACACTGTTCAATCGTCAGCGTGAGCGGCGGTTCAATGCGAATGGTTTTTGAGTTGTTAAGCGTACCTGCCACCAGCACCCGCTGGCGGAACATCTCGCTCGCGAAGCTATAGCCGGTTTCGTTATCCACAAACTCAATGGCCATCAGCATGCCTTTGCCGCGCGCGTCCTGTACCAGATCCGGATATTCACGCCCCAGCTGACGGAAGCCATCCAGCAGCATGTCGCCTTTCTGCTCCGCCTGCGCAGGCAGGTTTTGCTCCAGCAGCACGTTGATGGTCGCCAGCGCGGCCGCACAGGCCAGCGGGTTGCCGCCAAAGGTGGTGGTGTGCAGGAAGGGGTTATCGAACAGCACCGAGAACACCTCTTCGGTGGCAACCGTGGCACCTATCGGCATCACCCCGCCGCCGAGCGCTTTTGCCAGGCACAGGATGTCCGGCTGAACGTTCTCATGCTCGCAGGCAAACATCTTGCCGGTGCGCCCCATGCCGGTTTGCACTTCGTCGAAAATCAGCAGGGCGCCAAATTCATCGCACAGCTGACGCACGGCGGGCAGATAGCCCTGCGGGGGTAAGATCACGCCGCCTTCGCCCTGGATGGGTTCCAGGATCACCGCCGCCACGTCATCGCCGGTTTTACGGCATTCGCTAAGGGCGGTGCGCATGGCATTAATGTCGCCAAACGGCACGTGGCGGAAGCCCGGCAGCAGCGGCATAAAAGGTTTGCGGAAGGTGGATTTGGCGGTCGCCGAGAGTGCACCCAGGGATTTACCGTGGAACGCGCCGCTGGTGGCAATAAAGGTGAATTTTCCGCGCGGCGACTGGTACGCCTTCGCGAGTTTGAGCGCCGCTTCGACCGATTCCGTGCCGCTATTGCTAAAGAAGCTGTACTTCAGTTTGCCGGGCGTTAGGGCCGCCAGCGTTTTTGCGAGCATGGCGCGCAGCGGGTCGAGCAGTTCCTGGCTATGGAGAGGTTGTTTCGCGAGTTGATTCTGTACGGCGGAAACCACAACTGGATTACGGTGCCCCACGTTGAAAATGCCAAAACCACCCAGGCAGTCGATAAATTCCTGTCCCTGGGTGTCGACAAGCGTGTTCAAACTTCCCGCTTGCCACTCTACGGCTCCGTAATCCCCGCCGGCGGTAACAGATTTGCGATACTCCAAAAATCCAGGGTTCACATGTTCTTTAAAGTAGTCGATGACCTCGCGATTCAGGTGTTTCATCTCCTCATGGTCAAGCGTTCGCTTTTCAATGAGATTCAGTGCGTGCGCGGTACAGGCAAGAGCCGAGGCGCTGGAAGGTAACCTGTTCAAAATATGCTCCCGGGGATCGCGTATCACATGATACTGCGTTAATTATTGCAGGGATTACGCCACTTCAGAGGACTTAACAAAAATCGGGATAAACGCCAGGGGAAATGATTATTGCGCAATATTTAATCATGCCGGTAAAGCCCGGACGAGATGAAGCGGCAGGCCGATTTTTGCCTCCTGCAAGCAGGCGCACCAGTGCGGTGCGGCGTGTGCTTCTTTAGTGGGCGTTAACAGATCATGCTTTATGAGTAATTTCACTACGAAAGTATTTAAAATCAATTAATTAAAAAGGCGCGCAAAAAGTGCGGTTTAACTGAAATTTGCGATCTCAATCATGTTTAACAACTAAAGATAAATTCTTAACCGCCGAAAAAACAATAAACCACAAAATTAACATTCAAATAACCTGCAAGGGATGCTCATTATGTCCTCTCCATCCAGCGTCACCCAGAACGAATACCCTCTGGACGACGACACCACGCTCATGTCGACGACCGACCTCCACAGCTATATGACTCACACTAACGACACTTTCGTACAGGTCAGTGGGTATTCGCTTCAGGAGCTGATCGGGCAGCCGCACAATCTTGTACGCCATCCGGATATGCCCAAAGCGGCGTTTGCCGATATGTGGTACACCCTGCAAAAAGGCGAGCCGTGGAGCGGGATCGTCAAAAACCGCCGCAAGAACGGCGACCACTACTGGGTGCGGGCGAACGCCGTGCCGATGGTCCGTCAGGGGCAGATGACCGGCTATATGTCGATCCGTACCCGGGCGACGGCGGAGGAGATCGCGGCGGTTGAGCCGCTCTATAAGGCGCTGAATGAAGGCCGCTGCAACAAGCGTATCCATAAGGGACTGGTGGTGCGCAAAGGCTGGCTCGGGAAGATGCCCGCGATGCCGCTGCGCTGGCGCGTACGCGGCGTCATGGCCATCCTGTTTGCACTGTTAGCCGCAACGCTTTTCGTAACGTCTGCGGGCTGGGTATCGCTTGCCGCGAGTGCCGTTGTCATGCTGGTGGGCACGGCGTTATTTGAACAGCAGATCGTCCGCCCGGTGAAGAACGTGGCGCGTCAGGCGCTGAAAGTGGCGACCGGAGAACGTAACAGCGTGCAGCACCTGAACCGGAGCGACGAGCTGGGGCTGACGCTGCGCGCGGTCGGGCAACTGGGGCTGATGTGCCGCTGGCTGATCAATGACGTTTCAAGCCAGGTGGTGAGCGTACGCGACGGCAGTGACCGACTGGCGCAGGGCAATGAAGATTTGAACGACCGCACGCGCCAGACCGTCTCCAACGTGCAGCAAACCGTGGCGACCATGAACCAGATGGCAGCGTCGGTGCAAAGTAACTCCGAGACCGCAGCCGAAGTGGACAAACTCTCCGTCGCCGCCAGCAGTGCGGCGTCTGAAGGCGGGCACGCGATGCAAACCGTGGTGAAAACCATGGACGACATTGCCGACAGCACGCAGCGAATCGGCTCCATTACCACGCTTATCAACGATATCGCGTTCCAGACCAATATCCTGGCGCTGAACGCGGCGGTAGAAGCGGCGAGGGCGGGCGAGCAGGGCAAAGGATTTGCGGTGGTGGCCGGTGAAGTGCGCCATCTCGCCAGCCGCAGCGCGAACGCCGCCAATGATATCCGCAAGTTGATTGATGCCAGCGCCAGCAAGGTGCAGTCCGGCTCCGATCAGGTTCATGCCGCGGGCCGGACGATGGATGATATCGTCGAGCAGGTGAAAAACGTCACCCGGCTCATCGCCCAGATCAGCCACTCAACGTCAGAACAGGCGACCGGTTTGTCTGAGCTGACTCGCGCCGTTGAGGAGCTGGACAGCATCACGCAGAAAAACGCCGATCTGGTGGAAGAGAGTGCGCACATCTCCGCCATGGTGAAGCATCGTGCCGGACGGCTTGAAGATGCGGTCACGGTGCTGCACTGATTTCGGCATGTTCCCGTAAAGCCGTTTATTCGTTCAGGAATAAGCGGCTTTTTTTGTGATTATTCATGTGGTTTATTGTTAATATAATATTAAATAACTAAAGAAACGCCTCAGTTATTTGTTCCTGCCTAAGTCGGTTTTCCCCTACGCTATTTCATCAATCCCCTCATAAGCGGCCGCATAACGATCGATGGGGCGAAATTAATAGCCTGTGCCTATCCATTGTGGAGGTTATGAAATAAAAAAACGATCAAAGTCATAAAGTTAGCGCGTCAGTTACCGATAACAGCGATCGTCTGAGAAATAATCACATCGATGGAGTAAATATGTACTTACATGACGTAAAGATCGGCACGAAATTATTTCTGGCGTTTGGCTTCTTTATTGTACTGATGGTGGTCAGCGCGAGTTTGTCCCTGATGAGCCTGAATCGGGCCAATCACGGAATGCAAACAATCCTTTCCCATGATTATCCCACCACGATAAAAGCGAACCAGCTCATCGACAACTTCCAGGAATTTGTTAGCACTCAGCAACTCATGCTGCTGGATGAGCAGGGGAGTTATACCGCCCAGTCACAGCAGCGTTTGAAGGCCATCAGCGAACGTATCACCGTCATCCTGGGTGAGCTGAACACCGACCTGCAGGATAAAAAATCTCAGCAGGTTCTGTCGGATATTCGCGACGTCCGCCAGCAGTACCTGGACTCGCGTTACCGTATTTTACAGGCGGTGCAAAACAACGATCGTCCTGGGGCTATTCAGGAGATGATGACCACCACGCTTAGCCTGCAGCAGGACTACAAAGCGAAAGTGCAGGAGTTGATTGCGGTTCAGGACGCGGAGATGCAAAACGCAGGCGCGCAGGTGGACGGTGATTTTCGCACCAACCGGCTGGTGCTGATCCTTATCACGCTCTTTAGCGTGGTGGTGGGGAGCCTGATTGGCTGGTTTATTGTGCGCTCGATTACTCGTCCGCTGGGCGAGGCGGTGAGCTTTGCCGAAGCCATTGCCGACGGCGATCTGACCGGCAGCATCGCCTCCCATGGGAAAGATGAAACGGGCCTGTTGCTCTCTGCGCTGATGGAGATGAAAACTCGCCTGCTGGAGATTGTGCAGCAGGTGCAGACCGGGTCGGAAAATATCTCCAGCGCGGCCGCGCAAATTGTGGCGGGTAACCAGGATCTGGCCGCGCGCACGGAAGAGCAGGCAAGTTCCGTTGAACAGACGGCGGCGTCGATGGAGCAGATCACCGCGACGGTCAAAAACACCGCTTCCCACACCGGGGAAGCCACCAACCTCTCCGCCGATGCGGCTGCGGTGGTGAAAAATAACGGTGAAATGATGAAGCAGGTGACCAGCAAAATGCGCCTGATTAACGAAACATCTAACCGGATGTCCGACATTATCGACCTAATCGACGCCATTGCTTTCCAGACCAACATTCTGGCGCTGAACGCGGCGGTAGAGGCGGCGCGTGCGGGTGAGCATGGCCGTGGATTCGCGGTTGTCGCCGGTGAAGTGCGCCAGCTGGCGCAAAAAAGCGCCTCTTCAGCCAGTGAAATCCGCCAGCTGATTGAAAGCTCCTCCAGCCAGACGCAGGACGGAATGAACCTGGTCGAAAAAGCCAGCGGGCTAATCAACGGGATGGTTGGCAACGTGGAAGAGATGGACGTGATCCTGCGCGAAATTCGCCAGGCGAGCCATGAGCAGACGGAAGGGATCTCGCAGATTAACAGCGCGATTGGCCTGATTGATGCCACCACGCAGCAGAACTCAGCCCTGGTGGAGGAATCTGTAGCTGCAGCGGCATCGCTGAACGATCAGGCGATGCACCTGAAAGAGCTGGTAAAAGTGTTCCGCGTGAGCGAGCACGCGCTGGCTTAATCCAGCTGGGAGATCTCCAGCGCCGCGCGGTCGATCACGCCGATGATCTGCTTAAGCTGCGCGTCGCTGAGCTCTCCCTGATTAACCTTCAGGTCTAATACCGCTTTGAAGTTATCCAGCGCCCGCTTCATCTGCGGGTTTTTACGCAGCTGGAAGCCGACGCTGCGCGCTTTGATACGCACCTGAATCTGTTCCAGCTGTTCCCGGTTTTCATCCAGCCAGTGCTGTCCGGCCACGGTGATCGCTATTTTCTTGCGGCCACTCTCTTCTTCCGTAATGGTGATAAAGGTCTGATCCTGCAGATAATCCAGGGTCGGGTAGATCACACCCGGACTAGGGGTGTAGTTCCCCTGAGTCAGGTTTTCGATCGCTTTGATCAACTCGTAACCGTGGCTCGCATTGCGCGTCAGGATATCCAGGATCACCAGCCGCAGATCGCCGTGTCCAAAAAAACGCGGTCGGCGGCCGCCCTCATGTTCATGTCGCATGTCATGTCTCTCTAAAAGATATATCTAAACTATATCGTAGATATGTTTAGATGCAATCTAAAAGATCTTGCATTCTTGCTAATTAGAAATCATTATCATTTAAAATTTATTTAGATATATCGTATTCATCTGAGAGGGCATAACCATGACATCACCTCGTTACCCGCAACGTGTTCGTAATGACCTGCGTTTTCGCGAGCTGGACGTGCTCCGCGTCGAGCGCGTCAATGCTGGCTTTCAGCGCATTGTTTTAGGCGGAGAAGCGCTGGAGGGCTTTAGCTCACGGGGCTTTGACGACCATACCAAAGTCTTTTTCCCGGCGCCGGGCACGACTTTCGTTCCGCCCGTCGTGACCGAGGAAGGCATCGACTGGGGAAAGGGCGTCCGCCCGCAGGCGCGTGACTATACCCCGCTGTTTGACGCGGAACACAACGAGCTGGTGCTTGATTTCTTTGTCCACGACGGCGGGGTTGCCAGCCGCTGGGCGCTGGAAGCGAAAGTGGGCGATAAGCTGACGATCGGCGGCCCGCGCGGTTCGCTGGTGGTGCCGGAAGATTACGCCTGGCAGCTTTACGTGTGCGATGAGTCCGGGATGCCCGCACTGCGCCGTCGTTTAGAGGCTATCGCCAGCCTGAAGGTTCGCCCGGAGATCCATGCGGTGGTGACCGTCGGCGATGCGTCTTACAAGACTTATCTCGCGCACCTGAGCGGATTCAACATTACCTGGATTGTGGGCCATAGCGAACAGGTGGTGGCAGACCAACTGGCCGCGCTGACTGTTCCGGCGGAAGATTACTTCATCTGGCTGACGGGGGAAGGGAAGGTGGTGAAAAACCTGAGCCGTCGCTTTGAGACCGACGCAATTGATCAGCAGCTGGTGCGTGCCAGCGCATACTGGCACGCCAAATAGCTACGCGGCTGAATCCATCTGCGCTTCGCTTACCTGATGTTCGAGCGAAGCGCGGACGTCGTGCAGCGCTTTCTCCTGCTGCGCAAAATAGGCTTCCATGTTGTTCAGCGACGAGACCAGCAGCCAGGACTCTTCTTTCTCAAGCTCTGCCAGCTCGTTCACTAAGGTGTCGATTTGCTCGCGAACCTGCGCCATTTTTTTGCGGATACGCTCCAGATCGTTCAGCCTGTCGCTCGCCATCAGCGGTTCAAAGCCCTGCTGCAGACGCGCCACCAGTGAACGGATCGCCTTAACGTCGCCACGCTGTTTGGCCTGGTTGAGCTGCACCATCATGGTGTTGGCTTCTTCTTTTAAATCATCCGCGACGAGGTCCGGGTGGCACAGTTTGCTCGCCTGACGCCAGAGCCGCTTCAGTTCGTTCCGATCCTCTTCAGAGAGCGCTTTTCCTTTGCGCAGACGTATCTCCGCATCGTGATGCTGCTCGCGATACTTCTCATACTCATCATTTGCCTCGTCGCGCGCCTGACGTGCCGGCTCTTCTTCACGCGTAAGGCCGCTCTCCAGCTCGCGCGCTTCGGCCAGCAGATTCGCAATCAGATCGCTTTGCTGCTGCAGATGCTTACGGGCCTCGGCAGCCTGCACAGAGTCCGCGGGCAGCTCGCGCCAGCGTTGCGTGAGTGTGGTCAGCACCTCCACCGCCTGCGCCATGTAGCGCTGGCAGCGGCGATAATCCTCTTCGCGACGGCGGGCTTCCGCCTGCTGACGACGTAGGTTCAGCTCCGCCAGCGTTTTGCGCAGGGCAAGGATCTGCTGCATTAGCGGGCCGAGCCGGGAGAAATAGAGATCGTTGAACTCATCAAGTTGCTGAACGCGCGCGTTGCGGCGGTCGATCAGATCCCGCAGGCGCTCTTCCAGCGCCTTCAGCTCCAGCCTGCTGGCTGCCACCTGCGGATCCCGCCACTGCGTGATGGCCCGCTGGCTTTGCAGCCAGGCAGTGATGGCCGCCATGGCGTCGGTGTAGTTCTTCTGTTCAAGCGCCACGACGATCGCCTGCAGCCCCTCGTCAAACGCTTCTTTTTTCAGGCGTGTCAGCTGGCTCTGGATAATGTCGTCATCTTCCAGTTCAATGGCATTTTTAATGATTTCTAGCCGTTTGATCGGTGTGCTCATGATGCCTTTCGCTTTGGCGCTTAAGTATTTGAGTTAAGGTTAGTTGTGGTAAACGCTACAGGAAATAATACACACGGATGATGATCGGCGCGACGGGGGATTTCTTTAGTTTTTGCCTGGTGTGAGGCAGGTAAAATCTTCAGGTAACCAGCGTGATGCTGAACCCGCCCGCGACGTAAGAGGGTGGTGGGCTGAAGGAGTAAGCGATCTGGCCGTTTTTGCGCTGAAGAACCAAACGATTTTGGCCGGGCAGATGCCAACGAGCCGGATACACTCGTATTCGGCTCGTTTGATGAGAAGCTTACAGAATGAAGTCTTTGTACTTCTCCGCGTTGTCGACCAGATAGGCGGGGAATTTATCTTTGCTGAGTTCCTGCTTCTTCATCACGCGCTCGCGGTTCCAGATGTCTTTTGAATTGGTGAGCGCACTGATAATGTGATCTTTGTTATTAAGATGCGGCAGGTCATATTCGGTATGAGAAATAGATGACATCTTCTCTGAAATACGTTCAGGCGTCATTATCCAGGAGAAATGCCAGCCGGAGTTCTTCACGATTTTACTGCGCAACTTAAACCATGTTTTAGAAAGGAAATCTTTGCGCAACGCTGATTTTTTGATGTTACGGAAAACTTCTGGCTCGCTGTTGAAGTAGCCTTTTAAGTTTCGCAACGTTGTTGCACGTGGCGCTTTGCACTGACGTTCAGACCCATCCATATTAAATACCTGGAGGTTAAACTGATAGTTATAGAACGGCATATGCAAAATCGTACACAGATGCTTTGGGTTGATACTCGTGACAACGTCAGGCCTGAAAATCTCATCCACATCTGAAACCAGAATAATATCGTCGTCTTTAGCGTTTTCCAGACCACGCATGATGGCGTTGCGTGTGGCGGCTTCATTTGCCCAGGCATCATATTCATCTGCTGACCCTTCCTTAAGGATTGGACGATCATGGAAGGGCACGTAGATGATTTTGTCTTTAAACTTTTCATACTTCGTTATATCGAAATTCAGGCTCTTAGGCTTGCCTGTGAAAGTATGAGATGATTCGACAATGACAAAGCGATCCACAACACCGGCCAGAGTGTTCAGGCGAATATCCAGCATCATGTCTTCGTCATAATATAAAAAGCAGTCATAAATCATAGTGCATTCCTTGTGCTCAGCGCTGATTCCACACTCTTTGTGGCCAGAGGAGGAGGCACATTGTAGCCGATGTTGCGAGCCCGAGGGAACAAAAACGAGATATCCCTACAAATGCAAATTACCGCTCACTTGAGAGACTTAATAATCAGTGACGTAAAGAGTATTAGCTCGCTAATGGTTATTCTTTTTCCACCATTTTTGCCATGACTAAGTCACCCTTTAGTAACCAACATCATAGGATGTATCCAGGCCAAATGAATAATCACTGATTATTTCGTAAACACGATATTCGGGAGAATTAATGTATTAACCAATGATCACGCGTTTTACTGAGAGCAGTATATATACACCTTAATGTATGCCTTATTAGTAATTAAATGAAATGCGCATTTCGCATCGTTATGTGGCGAAGCGGCCAAAGAATAACCCGCCGGGCGATGCCGGTTGCGGGCGTGGAATTGCTGGGCATTTTACAGGGTCAGGCTGCATGTGATTGGTTGGACAGTACACGTAGAGTCTTTTCGTTATAGACCGTTACATCACTGGGGATGTCCTTATTCACAAATGACATAGCGCCAATCACTACGTTATCACCGATTCGAATCTTATCCGCAATAATGCACGAACCTGCGCCGATGCTGACATTATCGCCAATAACAATAGATATTGCCTCTTTATTCACATTCGCGCCGGTAAGGCCAATCGTTGTGTTCTGCCTGATACGTAAAGAGTGACCGATGACAGCGGAGCCGTTCACTACTATCCCCTGATGGTGGGAAATCACCATGCCTGGTCCAATGTGCGCACCCAGTTGTATATCCGTGCCATACTTAAAAATGAGCTTTTTGTTTATCTTTAATGCACGTTCCCTTAGAAATTTGCTGTCTGAGTGATGCCAGTAAGATGCGATACGCCACCAGAAGTGAAAACGGCGGTCAGGGCATTTTATTGCTTTATGCAGCACCCTGAACCATGTAAATGGCTTAGAATTCATCATGACTTCACGGCGCAAGCATTCGCGCAAATGTTCCGATCTTAAATTTTTATCCATCGTCTTCTATCCCTAGTATTTCTGCGGGAATTTAAATCTAAATAACGCGAAAGGCAACGATGTAACAGCATTAATCACATCTATTTTTTTACAACCAGTCTCGGCAAACAATGCCAGTATCTGGACGAAAGGGGAGTGAGGGGGGACAAAAAGGGGACATTAAACGTACAAACAAAAAAGCCACTTTGCTGAAAGTGGCTTAATTATATGATTTTAAAACTCAAATTTGGTGGCCCCTGCTGGACTTGAACCAGCGACCAAGCGATTATGAGTCGCCTGCTCTAACCACTGAGCTAAGGGGCCGTGGCGGTGAATTATAAAGTAACTCCCTTCAGCAATCCAGCCATTCGCACCTGCCTGCTGTTTTTATAAACAACGCATAATCAATCCTTTATACTTCTATAACGATGTATCGATTGGGAGTAGAGATGATTAACGACATTCTGGCACCGGGCCTGCGGGTGGTGTTCTGCGGAATCAATCCGGGCAAGTCCTCGGCGCACACCGGTTTTCACTTCGCCCATCCGGGAAATCGCTTCTGGAAGGTGATCTATCAGGCGGGATTTACCGACAAGCTACTTAAGCCTGAAGAGGAGCAACATCTGCTGGACACGCGCTGTGGGATCACCATGCTGGTTGAGCGCCCAACGGTGCAGGCGAGTGAAGTTAACCTGCATGAACTGCGCAGCGGTGGGCGTGAACTTGTCAAAAAAATAGAAGACTACCAGCCGGCAGCGCTGGCGATCCTCGGCAAGCAGGCCTATGAACAGGCGTTCAGCCAGCGTGGAGCGCAGTGGGGCAAGCAGAGCATTAGCATCGGTGCAACGCAGGTGTGGGTGCTGCCAAACCCGAGCGGCTTGAACAGGGCGACGCTGGATAAGCTGGTAGAGGCGTACCGCGAACTCGATGAGGCGTTGATGGTGCGGGGGCTATAGGGGCCTCTGCTGCTTGACCCTCTCCAGGAGGGAGAAGGATAACCAAAAAAAAAGCTCCCGATGGGGAGCTTTTTGCTGTTACTGGATTAATCGTCCAGGAAGCTACGCAGCACTTCAGAGCGGCTTGGATGGCGCAGTTTACGCAACGCTTTCGCTTCGATCTGACGGATACGTTCACGGGTAACGTCAAACTGTTTACCCACTTCTTCCAGCGTGTGGTCGGTGTTCATATCGATACCGAAACGCATACGCAGGACTTTAGCTTCACGGGCTGTCAGGCCAGCCAGCACGTCGTGCGTGGCAGCACGCAGGCTCTCGGTAGTGGCAGAGTCCAGCGGCAGCTCGAGGGTGGTATCCTCGATGAAATCACCCAGATGCGAATCTTCATCGTCGCCGATTGGCGTTTCCATGGAGATAGGCTCTTTGGCGATCTTCAGCACTTTACGGATCTTGTCTTCCGGCATCAGCATGCGTTCAGCCAACTCTTCCGGCGTTGGCTCGCGGCCCATCTCTTGCAGCATCTGGCGGGAGATACGGTTGAGCTTGTTAATGGTCTCAATCATATGCACCGGAATACGGATGGTGCGCGCCTGATCCGCGATAGAGCGGGTGATTGCCTGACGGATCCACCAGGTTGCGTAGGTGGAGAACTTGTAGCCACGACGGTATTCAAACTTATCTACCGCTTTCATCAGACCGATGTTGCCTTCCTGAATCAGATCCAGGAACTGCAGACCGCGGTTGGTGTATTTCTTGGCGATAGAGATAACCAGACGCAGGTTCGCCTCAACCATCTCTTTCTTCGCACGGCGGGCTTTCGCTTCACCGATGGACATACGACGGTTAATGTCTTTTACCTGCTCAATGGTCAGGCCGGTCTCTTCTTCAATCTGCTGCAGTTTCTGCAGGCCGCGATGCACATCGTCTTTCACGTCGTGCAGTTTTTCAGACCACGGCTTGTTCATTGCGATAGCGGCGTTGAACCAGGTTTCGCTGGTTTCGTTGCCGGTGAACAGGGTGATGAAGTTCTTCTTCGGCATTTTGCACTGTTCGACGCACAGCTTCATGATGATGCGTTCCTGGGTACGTACGCGATCCATCATCACGCGCATGCTGTTAACCAGGTAGTCGAACTGCTTAGGCACCAGACGGAACTGCTTGAACACTTCAGACAGCTTCAGGATCTGTTCCTGAGCGGCAGCATGACTGCGGCCTTTCGCCTTGATGGTGTCGCGGGCCAGTTCGTACTGCGTACGCAGTTCGCCAAACTTCTCGCGCGCCAGTTCAGGGTCGATGCTGTTATCGTCATCGCTGCTGTCGTCTTCTTCTTCTTCATCTTCATCTTCGTCGTCATCCATCTCTTCCTGAGACAGTTCAGACCCGACGTGCGTGGCGGTAGGCGCCATGTCTTCTTCAGCGTTCGGATCGACGAAGCCGGTGATGAGATCGGACAGACGCGCTTCTTCCGCTTCAACGCGATCGTACTGTTCCAGAAGATAGGTGATCGCTTCCGGGTATTCAGCAACGGAGCACTGAACCTGGTTGATCCCGTCTTCAATGCGTTTCGCGATGTCGATTTCGCCTTCGCGGGTCAACAGTTCAACGGTACCCATTTCGCGCATATACATGCGGACCGGGTCAGTGGTACGCCCGATTTCAGATTCCACGCTGGACAGTACCTGTGCAGCAGCTTCCTCGGCATCTTCGTCAGTGTTGTTGGAGGTTTCAGCCAGCAACAGATCATCGGCATCCGGTGCTTCTTCCATCACCTGAATGCCCATGTCATTGATCATTTGGATGATGTCTTCGATCTGATCTGAATCGACGATATCTTCCGGCAGATGGTCATTGACCTCGGCATAGGTCAGATAGCCTTGCTCCTTACCGCGTTGGACAAGAAGTTTCAGCTGTGACTGCGGGTTTTGCTCCATAAGACGGTATCCACACTTAATTCGTTTGATTGGTGTCGGCGATGGGGCTGCCAACATTTAAAGCGAGGGCGTACTTATATTTTTGCCGCTGCCTCTCAGTGCGGCTGCCGGGGGCTTCCCGATCGATATTCGGCACTTAAGCCGTTAAATTCTTCATCCTTCACGTTGTCTCTGCGTTAGCGGCGTTCTCGCATCCTGGTCATGTACTTATGTATACTCCCAGGGGTTCGTTCACTTGCTGCCTTGATACAACGCGAATGATTTTGTCTTTCACTTATTTTTTCTATTTCTTCGCCAGTTCCTGGTTAATCATCCAGAGTTCCCGGCGTTCTTCGCTGCTTAAACCGTGCGTGCGCTCGCGGGCAATCAACTCTTCCTGGCGCAGTTCAAGCATCGAATCAAACATATGGTTGAGTGAGTCGGTGAACGTTTTTTCTGCAATGTCCTTATCTGCTATATCGTCCCACATCGACAGTTTTTCAAGGGTAGCGGCCTCTTTAGTGCCGCGATAATGCTCTAGAAGCTGTCCGGTGGTGAGTCCTGGCTGTGACAAGCACGTGTTGACCAGTTCTGAAAATAACCCAAGCCCGGGCAGCTTCTCATGGTTCAAACCTGCCAGCGACGGCACTTGCGGCGCGAGTTCTGGGTTTTGAACCAGCAATCCTATCAGTATACGCATGGTTGTGCGTTTTAGCTGAGGCGCCGGACGAGCCGCACCGTTTTCAGCAAGTTTAGGCATTAAACGTTCAAGCTGACTGTCATCCAGAATGCCGAGCTTGTTGCCTAACTCCTGACGCAGATAGATGCGCAGCGTTTCGCCGGGCACCTGACTGATTAACGGCAGTGCCAGCGTACTGAGCTGCGCACGCCCGTCAGGGGTACTCAAATCCACCTGCGGCATCAGGCTGTTAAACAAAAACGTGGAGAGCGGCTGAGCCTGCTCCATCCGCGCTTCAAACGCCGCTTTACCCTCTTTACGCACCAGCGTATCCGGGTCTTCACCGTCGGGCAGAAACATAAAGCGTAGCTGACGTCCGTCGGTCATGTAAGGCAGCGCCGTTTCCAGCGCACGCCAGGCGGCATCGCGCCCTGCGCGGTCACCGTCGTAACAGCAGATGACGTTATTCGTCACCCGGAACAGCAGCTGAATATGATCGGCCGTGGTGGACGTGCCTAATGACGCAACGGCATAGTTGATGTCGTACTGCGCCAGGGCAACGACGTCCATATAGCCTTCGACGACCAGAAGACGCGGAGGTTCCGCATTTTCCTGCTGCGCCTCATAAAGACCGTAAAGCTGGCGGCCTTTATGGAAAATATCGGTTTCCGGGGAGTTGAGGTACTTCGGCAGGGCATCGCCCAGCACGCGACCCCCAAAACCAATGACCCGGCCACGCTTGTCGCGGATCGGGAACATGACCCGTTCACGGAAGCGGTCGTAGCTTCGTCCCTGGTCGTTGGTGACCAGCATGCCTGCATCGATGAGAGACTTACGATCTTCGCTATTGCCGCCAAAACGCTTTAACACGTTGTCCCAGCCGGGCGGGGCGTAACCAATAGCGAAACGCGCAATCACATCGTCACTCAGTCCGCGCGCGTTCAGATACTGACGCGCAGGCTCAGCCGCAGAGTGCTTAAGAGACTGTTGATAGAATGCATTCAGGCCGTCCATCAGCTGATAAAGCGTTTGCCGTTGATGGCGCTCTATCTGGCTGGGTCCGCTGCCTGCTTCATACGGCACTTCAAGGTTGTGCATCGCCGCCAGCTCTTCGACCGTTTCAACGAACTCGAGCTTGTCGTAGTTCATCAAAAAATCGACCGCGTTACCGTGGGCGCCACAGCCGAAGCAGTGGTAAAACTGTTTTTCACCGTTTACGGTGAAAGAGGGGGTTTTTTCGTTATGGAACGGACAGCACGCATGGTAGTTCTTGCCCTGCTTTTTGAGCTTTACCCGCGCGTCGATGAGATCGACGATGTCGGTTCTGGCCAGCAGGTCATTGATAAAAACGCGTGGGATTCGTCCAGCCATAGGCCCCAATAGTTTAGCGACTTATAAACGAAAACAAGCCGCGCATTCCTTCCGGAAGCACGGCCTTACGACTATTACTCTGTCTGTCAGCTGAGAGCGTGCGCCCTCAACAGATTAGTACAGACGAGTACGGCGTGCGTTTTCGCGAGCCAGTTTCTTCGCGTGACGTTTCACTGCAGAAGCTTTAGCGCGCTTACGTTCAGTCGTTGGTTTTTCATAGAACTCACGACGACGAACTTCAGCCAGAACACCTGCTTTCTCGCATGAACGTTTGAAGCGACGCAGTGCTACGTCGAACGGCTCGTTTTCACGTACTTTAATTACCGGCATGTAACTCTCACCTTTAATAAATTCGGTTTGCCGCTGGCATCAGCGCCAGCTTATTTCAAAATGGTGCGGAATTTTACTGCAAATGCTGCTGCTTTGTAAAGCACCGAAGCGATTTTGAAAGGGACTTTAATAAGGGTGAGGAGTATACACGAGCCTTTCTCCTGGATCGAACAAAGTTTTACATCAACCCGCCCAGGCTCTACACTGCGCGGTACTGAAGCGAGGTAAAACAAGTCATGCGTGTACTGGGTATTGAAACATCCTGCGATGAAACCGGCATCGCCATTTACGACAACGAAAAAGGGCTGCTGGCCAACCAACTGTATAGTCAAGTGAAACTGCACGCTGACTACGGCGGTGTCGTGCCTGAACTGGCCTCTCGTGACCATGTGCGTAAAACCGTCCCTTTAATTCAGGCGGCGTTGAAAGAGGCCGGGCTGAGCTCAACAGATATCGATGCCGTGGCGTATACCGCAGGTCCTGGCCTTGTCGGCGCACTGCTGGTTGGTGCAACCGTCGGGCGTTCTCTGGCGTTTGCGTGGGATGTTCCGGCGATCCCAGTTCACCATATGGAAGGGCACCTTCTGGCACCGATGCTGGAAGACAATCCGCCGGCGTTCCCGTTTGTGGCGCTGCTGGTTTCTGGCGGCCACACGCAGCTGATTAGCGTGACGGGCATTGGCAAGTATGAACTGCTGGGCGAATCGATTGACGACGCAGCCGGTGAAGCCTTCGACAAAACCGCCAAGCTCCTGGGGCTGGATTATCCTGGCGGCCCGATGCTGTCGAAAATGGCCGCGCAGGGGACGGAAGGCCGTTTCGTCTTCCCTCGCCCGATGACCGATCGTCCGGGCCTGGACTTCAGCTTCTCCGGTCTGAAGACCTTTGCCGCCAACACCATTCGCAACAACGATAATGATGAACAGACCCGCGCGGATATCGCCCGGGCATTTGAAGATGCAGTCGTCGATACGCTGATGATCAAATGCAAGCGCGCGCTGGATCAGACTGGCTTTAAGCGCCTGGTAATGGCCGGGGGCGTTAGCGCCAACCGTACGCTGCGCGCGAAGCTGGCCGAGATGATGCAAAAGCGTCGCGGTGAAGTGTTTTACGCCCGTCCGGAATTTTGTACCGACAACGGGGCGATGATCGCCTACGCGGGTATGGTGCGGCTCAATGCCGGCGCGACATCCGATCTCAGCGTTTCCGTGCGTCCACGCTGGCCGCTGGCTGAACTGCCGGAGGCGTAATCAGGAGGAGCCGTTTTTCGGCTCTTTTTTCTTTCTCTTCAGCTTCGTCCAGATTTTGGTCTCCTGGCGACGCCACAGGCGTTGAATGTTGTCGTGATGACGCAGCAGAATCAGGCAGGAGAGCATCGAAACCGGGAAGGTGAACTGCGGTTTAAACCACCAGACATAGAACGGCGCGATAAGCGCGCTGACAATGGCGCCCAGAGACGAATAGCCGCTCAGTAAAATCGTCAGCAGCCAGGTCCCGGCCATTACGCCAGTGAGATCCCAGCCGATCGGCGCGATGGCACCGAAGGCGGTCGCGACGCCTTTACCGCCTTTAAAGCCGAAGAATACCGGCCAGATATGGCCAACGCAGGCGGCAATGGCAATAAGCCCCAGCCAGAACGGCGTGACGCCCAGCGCATACGCGCCCCAGACGGGAAGCATCCCTTTCAGAACATCAAAAATCAAAACCGCTACGGCTGCTCCCTTGCCGCCAATTCGTAGTACATTGGTCGCCCCGGGATTCCCGGAGCCGCTTTCGCGCGGGTCAGGTAACCCGGCAATGCGGCAGACCAGAATGGCGCTGGAGATTGAGCCGCAAAGGTAGGCGAGGAGGATCATTCCAGGCGCGATTGCACTCATAACGCTGTTCCGTTTTGAAAATGTATCTGTATTCTCAGCATCTGTGGATAATACGCATAATTCGCCGGAAGTGGTATCCGGTTTAGCCAAAAAGCAGGCAGGTCGTGATGGATATTGTATTTATAGAGCAACTTTCGGTAATCACCACTATTGGTGTTTACGACTGGGAACAGACCATAGAACAGAAATTAGTGTTCGATATCGAAATGGGCTGGGATAACCGCGTGTCGGCAAAAAGCGACGACGTGAATGACTGTTTAAGCTATGCCGACATCAGCGAAACCGTCGTGAGCCACGTAGAAGGGCAACGTTTTGCACTGGTTGAACGCGTGGCGGAAGAGGTTGCGGAGCTGCTGTTGAGCAAGTTTAATTCACCGTGGGTGCGCATCAAGCTGAGCAAACCCGGCGCCGTGGCGCGCGCCGCCAACGTGGGCGTGATTATCGAGCGTGGCAAAAATCTGAAAGGAATGATTTAACGTCATAATCGCTAAACCATTTTCGGTTATACAGGTCTTAAAGCTGTATCTTTCACGGGAGCCTTTGTAGCGACCGTTTTTTTATATCTTTTTAGGGGTTTATAGATGAGCGATATGCACTCGCTGCTGGTGGCGGCAATACTGGGTGTGGTCGAGGGATTGACGGAGTTTTTGCCGGTTTCCAGTACGGGCCATATGATTATTGTGGGCCATCTGCTGGGCTTTGAGGGGGATACCGCAAAGACATTCGAAGTGGTGATCCAGTTCGGTTCAATCCTGGCCGTGGTGGTGATGTTCTGGCGTCGTCTGTTTGGCCTGATTGGCATCCACTTTGGCCGTCTGCCGCAGCGCGAAGGCGAGGGCAAAGGCCGTCTGACGCTGATTCATATCCTGCTCGGGATGATCCCGGCAGTGGTGCTGGGGCTGATATTCCACGATACCATCAAGTCGCTGTTTAATCCCATCAACGTGATGTACGCCCTGGTGGTTGGTGGCGTCCTGCTGATTGCGGCGGAACTGCTCAAACCTAAAACCCCGCGTGCGGAAGGTCTGGATGACATGACCTATCGTCAGGCGTTTATCATTGGCTGCTTCCAGTGTCTGGCGCTGTGGCCGGGCTTCTCCCGTTCAGGGGCGACCATTTCCGGCGGGATGCTGATGGGCGTGAGCCGCTATGCGGCGTCAGAGTTCTCTTTCCTGCTGGCGGTCCCGATGATGATGGGCGCCACCGCGCTGGACCTCTATAAAAGCATCGGCTTCCTGACTACCGGCGACATCCCGATGTTTGCCGTAGGCTTTATCACCGCCTTTATCGTGGCGCTGATTGCGATTAAAACCTTCCTGCAGCTGATTAAGCGTATCTCGTTCATTCCGTTCGCGATCTACCGCTTTATCGTCGCAGCTGCCGTGTACGTGGTCTTCTTCTGATGACCGACCGCCCTCAGTCCTTTGGCTGAGGGCAACGCGTTTCCTTCCAGGCCGCAACCGCCTCAATCCGCCGTTTCGTCAGCTCTTCCCGGATAGCCGGGCCGGTAAATCCTGCCTCAACCACCTCTTTCGTCGGCACCGCTTTCGCCACGTTCCAGGCTTCGCGCAGCAGGCGCCCCTGCGGATAATCGCTGGCTTCAAACCCGGTACGCCCGCGCACGTCGGCCTCGCTGGTGAGAGCAATCTGCTCAACGCGCTGCGGTTTGCGCCAGGCGTCAATGTTGTCGAACAGCTTAACGATGGTGGCTGGCTTCAGGATCGGGAAGGTGTGGATCAGGTCGTGGAACTCCGCCACCAGTTTCGCCAGGTCGCGGATGTCGTTAGGCACGCGCAGACGCTGGCAAAGCCCTTCAACCAGCTTCACCCCCGCCGGGCCGTGTCCGTGGTGGCGCGGCCACAACGCTTTCGGCGTCAGCCCCTTGCCGAGATCGTGACACAGGGTCGAGAAACGGACATCAACCTCCGGGCTGAGCATGGCGGCCATGCTTAACGTCATCAGGGTATGCACGCCGGTATCTATTTCCGGGTGCCACTTCGCCGGCGCCGGAACGCCAAACAGCGCATCGATTTCCGGGAACAGCACCTTCAGGGCACCACAGTCGCGCAGGACCTGGAAAAAGACCTGCGGGTTGCGGGTGGTGAGCGCGTTTTCAGTCTCTTTCCAGACGCGTTCCGGCGTCAGGTGCGCCAGTTCGCCCGCCTCGGTCATGGCGGTCATCAGCGCCAGCGTTTCATCGGCAATGCGGAAGCTCAGGTGAGCATAGCGGGCAGCGAAACGCGCCACGCGCAGTACGCGCAGCGGATCTTCAGAAAATGCGGGAGAAACGTGGCGCAAGAGCCTATCGCGGAGATCGTTTTGGCCGCCGTAAACGTCGATGATCTGGCCGTGCTCGTCCTGTGCCAGGGCGTTAACGGTGAGGTCGCGGCGCAGTAAATCCTGCTCCAGGGTCACGTCCGGGGCGGCATAGCAGGTGAAGCCGGTATAGCCCGCGCCGGATTTTCGCTCCGTTCGCGCCAGAGCGTACTCTTCACGGCTTTTCGGATGGAGGAACACGGGAAAATCGCGGCCTACCTGCTGGTAGCCCGCGTCGAGCATCTCTTCTGGCGTGGCGCCGACCACAACCCAGTCTTTATCTTTGACCGGCAGACCTAATAACGCATCACGAACCGCACCACCGACCAGATAACTCTTCACAGCCACACTCCCGTTTTTTCTTTTCGCAAGATAATACGTAAGTGTGGCAGAGAAGACGAGTTAGTTCATCCAGCGGTCTTTGCGCTTGCGGCTTGGGATCAGCATTGGAAGCACCAGACCCAGCACCAGACCCACGCCCAGCACGCCGCCGCCATACATAAACCACTGCATGATGATGGTGCGCTGTTTGTCGTCAAGCTGCAGATTGGCGGCGTTCACTTTCTTCTGCGCGACAATCAGCTCGTTTTTCAGTTTCTGGTTTTCGTCCTTGAGCCCGCTGATCACGCTGTCGCTCTGCGCGACTTTCTGCTGCATCTCTGCGGTACGCTGGTTCCAGGTACTGTCGATGTTGTTCAGCTTATCGGTCAAGGTTTTCACCTGGTTTTCCAGGTCCGGCACGCGCGTGCGCAGGCTTGGCACGTTGCTCAGCTCTTTCAGCGGGATCCACGAGGTGCGGCCGGTGCTGTCGCGAACCTGGCCATAGTTGGTATCCGCATTGGTTTGTAACAGAACCACTTCCTCGCCGGCATTCACCGTGCCCACGAGGCGATAATTGTCTCCGGGGCCACTGCGTACCCAGGTGTTGAGTTCATCAGAAACGTAACGCTTTTCTTCAGCGTGTACCGCGGTTGCGGCGCTAAAAGCGAGTAAAGTAAGTCCAATCAGGCGCAATTTAAGCATATCAGTCGTTATATTCATAAATAGTGGAACGATAGTAGTGGCATCAGTGTCTCTACGCAAAGGATTCATCATCAATCGGAATCATCTGTGTCCTGATTTCTACTGCTTTAAACTTTTACGCCCGTCAAATTGCTCATTGCATGGCAATTTGGCGCAAAATACTATGTACTGACAAACAAATGGCGAGGAAGTTCGCCTTCATTGACGCGTCTGTGACGCACGCAAAAGTACAAGGCTATGGCACAAGAAATCGAATTAAAGTTTATCGTCGAAAAAGACAGCGTTGACGCGCTTCGTCAGCATCTGCACACGCTTTCCGGCGAGCACCATGAACCGGTACAGCTGCTTAACATCTATTACGAAACGCCGGACAACTGGCTGCGCCAGCACGACATGGGGCTGCGCATCCGGGGAGCAGGCGGGCGCTATGAAATGACGATGAAAACCGCTGGCCGCGTGGTCGGCGGGTTACACCAGCGCCCGGAATACAATATTGATATCAGCAAGCCGGAACTTGAACTGGCGCGTTTCCCGGCCGATGTATGGCCAGAGGGCGAGCTGCCGGCAACGTTAGCGGCGCAGGTGCAGCCGCTGTTCAGCACCGATTTCCGGCGCGAAAAATGGCAGGTGACGGAAGGCAAAAGCCGCATAGAGATTGCCCTCGATCTGGGCGACGTGAAGGCGGGCGAATGGCAGGAGCCACTCTGCGAACTGGAGCTTGAGCTGCTGGAAGGTGACGCGAACGACGTGCTGAAGCTGGCGCGTAAGCTGGTGAACCAGTCCGGCTTGCGTCAGGGCAGCCTGAGCAAGGCCGCACGCGGTTATCATCTGGCGGCCGGGAATGCGCCACGTACGGTGAAAGAGACGCCGATTTTACGCGTTGTGCCGAAAGCCAGCATCGAACAGGGCATGGAAGCGGCGCTGGAACTGGCGCTCTCCCAGTGGCTGTACCACGAAGAGCTGTGGGCGCGAAATGTCAAAAACGCGAAAACCCACGTCATGGCGGCTATTGGCCTGGTGCGTCATACGCTGGCGCTGTTCGGCGGTATCGTACCGCGTAAAGCAAGCGCTCACTTACGTGATCTGCTTACCCAAACCGAAGCGCTTATGCTCTCCGATGTGTCGGCACAAACGGCGCTCTATAGCCCACAGGCCGCCTCGGCCAAACTGGCGCTCACTGAGTTTCTGGTAACGCGCGGCTGGCGGACTTTCCTCGATGCAAAAGCGCAGACCAAAATCGCGGATAACTTTAAGCGCTTTGCGGATATTCATCTTTCGCGGCATGCCGCTGAGCTGAGAACCACGTTTGCCTACCCGCTGGGCGACCAGTATGGCGATCAGCTTCCGCGTCTGGCGCGTAATATCGACAGCATGTTGCTGCTGTCCGGTGCCTATGACGGCGTGAAAGCGCAGGCCTGGATGGAGAACTGGCAGGGGCTGAAGCAAGCCATCGAAAACCGCCAGCAGGTCGAGATTGAGCATTTCCGCAACGAGGCCATTTCGCAGGAGCCGTTCTGGCTGCACAGCGGAAAACGTTAATTCTGGCAAGGAACCCCCATCATGCCGCTTTCTTCGCAGTTACAGCAGCAGTGGCAGATTGTTTGCGAACGTCTGCCTGAGTCATTACCGCCGTCATCCCTAAGTGAGCAGGCGAAGTGCGTGCTTACCTTCAGTGATTTTGTGCAGGAGAGTGTCGCGGCGAATCCGGGCTGGCTGGCGGCGCTGGAAAGCGCGCCTCCGCAGGCGGAAGAGTGGCGGCAGTACGCCAGCTGGCTGCAGGCCGCGCTTGCAGACGTAGCGGATGAAGCCACGTTAATGCGCGTTCTGCGTCAGTTCCGCCGCCGGGTGATGGTGCGCATTGCCTGGGCCCAGGCGCTGGAGCTGGTCAGCGAAGAGAGTACGTTGCAGCAGCTCAGCGAGCTGGCGCAAACGCTGATTGTTGCCGCACGCGACTGGCTGTATGCCGCATGCTGTAAAGAGTGGGGCACGCCGTGCAACGAGGAAGGGGTTCCTCAGCCGCTGTTGATTCTGGGGATGGGGAAGCTTGGCGGATGCGAGCTGAACTTCTCCTCGGATATCGATCTGATCTTTGCCTGGCCTGAGAATGGGGCCACGCGCGGCGGGCGGCGCGAGCTGGATAACGCCCAGTTCTTTACCCGCCTTGGCCAGCGGCTGATTAAGGCGCTGGACCAGCCCACCCAGGATGGCTTTGTCTATCGCGTTGATATGCGTCTGCGGCCGTTCGGCGACAGCGGCCCGCTGGTGCTGAGCTTTGCCGCGCTGGAAGATTACTATCAGGAACAGGGGCGCGACTGGGAGCGCTACGCGATGGTGAAGGCGCGGATCATGGGCGACAGCGACGATGCCTATGCCAACGAACTGCGTGCCATGCTGCGCCCGTTCGTGTTCCGCCGCTACATCGACTTCAGCGTGATCCAGTCCCTGCGTAACATGAAGGGGATGATCGCCCGCGAAGTGCGCCGCCGTGGCCTGAAAGACAACATCAAGCTCGGGGCGGGCGGCATTCGTGAAATCGAATTTATCGTTCAGGTCTTCCAGCTTATCCGCGGTGGTCGTGAGCCGTCGCTGCAATCCCGCTCGCTGCTACCGACGCTGAACGCCATCGAACAGCTTCACCTGCTGCCGGAGGGCGACGCGCAAACGCTGCGCGAGGCCTACCTGTTCCTGCGTCGGCTGGAAAACCTGCTGCAAAGCATAAACGACGAACAAACCCAGACCCTGCCGGGGGATGACCTTAACCGGGCGCGGCTCGCCTGGGGAATGCGCATGGAAGGCTGGGCGGCGCTCACCGAGAGGCTGGATGCCCACATGGCAGGCGTGCGCCGGATCTTTAACGATCTGATTGGCGACGACGAAGGGGAGTCGCAGGACGATGCACTGTCCGAACACTGGCGCGAGCTGTGGCAGGATGCCCTCCAGGAAGATGACACCACGCCGGTGCTGGCGCATTTAAGCGATGACGACCGACACCGCGTGGTGGCGTTAATTGCCGATTTCCGTCTCGAACTGAACAAGCGCGCCATTGGCCCGCGCGGTCGCCAGGTGCTGGATCACCTGATGCCTCATCTGCTAAGCGACGTCTGTGCACGCGCGGATGCCCCGGTGCCGCTGTCGCGAATGATGCCGCTCCTGAGCGGGATCATCACCCGCACCACCTATCTTGAACTGCTGAGCGAATTCCCCGGCGCGCTCAAGCATCTGATTTCGCTCTGCGCCGCGTCGCCGATGGTCGCCAACAAGCTGGCGCGTTATCCGCTGCTGCTGGACGAACTGCTCGATCCCAACACCCTTTACCAGCCCACGGCAACGGACGCCTACCGCGACGAACTGCGCCAGTATCTGCTGCGCGTGCCGGAAGAGGATGAAGAGCAGCAGCTGGAGGCGCTGCGTCAGTTTAAGCAGGCGCAGATGCTGCGTGTGGCGGCGGCCGATATCGCCGGAACGCTGCCGGTAATGAAAGTCAGCGATCACTTAACCTGGCTGGCGGAAGCGATGATTGATGCTGTCGTGCATCAGGCCTGGGTCCAGATGGTGGCACGCTACGGCCAGCCGAAACATCTGGCCGAGCGTGAAGGGCGCGGCTTTGCGGTGGTCGGCTATGGCAAGCTCGGCGGCTGGGAGCTGGGCTACAGCTCCGATCTTGATCTGATCTTCCTGCACGATTGCCCGGTGGACGTCATGACCGACGGCGAGCGTGAAATCGACGGGCGTCAGTTTTACCTACGACTGGCGCAGCGCATTATGCACCTGTTCAGCACGCGCACCTCGTCGGGCATTTTGTACGAGGTGGATGCGCGCCTGCGCCCGTCCGGCGCGGCGGGCATGTTGGTTACCTCCACGGACGCCTTTGCCGATTATCAGAAAAACGAGGCCTGGACGTGGGAACATCAGGCGCTGGTGCGCGCCCGCGTGGTCTATGGCGATCCGCAGTTAAAAACGCAGTTTGATCTCATCCGCAAGGAGGTCATGACCACCTTACGCGACGGCAGCACGCTGCAGACCGAGGTGCGGGAGATGCGCGAAAAAATGCGTGCGCATCTTGGTAATAAACACCGCGATCGCTTTGATATCAAAGCTGATGAGGGCGGAATTACCGATATTGAGTTTATTACCCAGTATCTGGTGCTACTGCACGCCCACGCGAAGCCAAAGCTGACGCGCTGGTCCGATAACGTGCGCATCCTGGAACTGCTTGCGCAGAATGAGATTATGGATGAGCAGGAGGCGCAGGCGCTGACCCGGGCCTACACCACGCTGAGGGATGCCCTGCATCACCTGGCGCTGCAGGAGCAGCCGGGCCATGTGGCGCTCGACCAGTTCGTCGACGAGCGGGCGCAGGTGACCGCCAGCTGGCAGAAGTGGCTGGTGGAACCGTGCGTAACAAAGCAAGTGTGATATTATCGCGCGCAAATTGTGAATCTTTCTGGAGTCAGGAATGAAAGTAACACTGCCAGAGTTTGAACGTGCTGGGGTTATGGTTGTCGGCGATGTGATGCTGGATCGCTACTGGTATGGGCCGACCAGCCGCATCTCCCCGGAAGCGCCCGTTCCGGTGGTAAAGGTCGACACCATTGAAGAGCGCCCCGGCGGCGCGGCAAACGTGGCGATGAACATTGCCTCTCTGGGCGCGCAGTCGCGTCTGGTTGGCTTAACCGGCATCGACGATGCGGCGCGTGCGCTGAGCAAGTCGCTGGCGGACGTGAACGTGAAGTGCGACTTTGTTTCTGTTCCCACCCACCCGACGATCACCAAGCTGCGCGTGCTGTCGCGCAACCAGCAGCTGATTCGCCTCGACTTTGAAGAAGGTTTCGAGGGCGTTGATCCCGAGCCGCTGCACGAGCGCATCAACCAGGCGCTGGGCAATATCGGCGCGCTGGTGCTGTCCGACTACGCCAAAGGCGCGCTGGCAAGCGTGCAGACCATGATCCAGCTGGCGCGTAAAGCCAGCGTGCCGGTGCTGATCGACCCGAAAGGCACCGACTTTGAACGCTATCGCGGCGCAACGCTGCTGACGCCAAACCTCTCTGAGTTTGAAGCGGTGGCGGGCAAGTGCAAAACCGAAGAAGAGCTGGTTGAGCGCGGCATGAAAATCATCGCCGATTTCGAGCTGTCCGCGCTGTTAGTGACCCGTTCCGAGCAGGGCATGACGCTGCTGCAGCCGGGCAAAGCGCCGCTGCACATGCCGACGCAGGCGCAGGAAGTGTACGACGTGACCGGTGCCGGTGATACGGTGATCGGCGTGCTGGCGGCAACGCTGGCGGCGGGGAACTCCCTGGAAGAGGCCTGCTACTTTGCTAACGCGGCAGCGGGCGTGGTGGTGGGTAAACTCGGCACCTCTACCGTGTCGCCAATCGAGCTCGAAAACGCTGTGCGTGGCCGTGCCGACACCGGTTTTGGGGTGATGACCGAAGACGAGCTGAAGGTGGCCGTTGCCGCGGCGCGTAAGCGCGGTGAAAAAGTGGTGATGACCAACGGCGTGTTTGACATTCTGCACGCGGGCCACGTCTCGTATCTGGCGAATGCGCGTAAGCTCGGCGATCGCCTGATTGTGGCGGTGAACAACGATGCGTCCACCAAACGTCTGAAAGGCGAAACGCGCCCGGTGAACCCGCTGGAGCAGCGCATGATCGTGCTCGGCGCGCTGGAAGCGGTGGACTGGGTGGTGTCGTTTGAGGAAGACACGCCGCAGCGCCTGATTGCAGGTATTTTGCCGGATCTGCTGGTGAAGGGCGGCGATTACAAGCCAGAGCAAATCGCGGGGAGCGAAGAGGTCTGGGCCAACGGCGGCGAGGTGATGGTGCTCAACTTTGAGGACGGGTGTTCAACCACCAACATCATTAAGAAGATCCAGAAAGACAGTCAGTAAAAAACGGGCCAAATGGCCCGTTTTTTTATGGCGGGTGGCGGCTGCGCCTTACCCGACCTACGCGTTCATCCAGGCCCGATAAGGCGCAGCCGCTACCGGGCACAACAGGCCGCAATTACGCCTGATCGTCCACCGGCGGAATAGCCGGTGCCGGTTTCACTTCTTCCGGCGCGTTGCGGTTTTCCAGCTCGTTCAGACGTTGCTCCAGCAGCGCCAGCTTTTCGCGGGTGCGCAGCAGAACCTGCGTTTGCACGTCAAACTCTTCGCGGCTGACTAAATCAAGGCGGACCAACTGCGCCTGCAGCGTCTGGCGGATTTTCTTCTCAACGTCATCACCAAACTCACGAATGCCCTTCGGCATGGACTCATGAACCTGACGCGCAATTTGCTCAATTTTCTTCGGGTCAATCATTGTGGCTTCCCTTGGTAAAACGGTCTCAGAAACCATTGTAGCCTGTAAGTGCCGGGCATAAACAAGATTTGTTTGAAGCTTATGCATTGCCCAGGTTAATCAATAGCGTTATAGTTATCTCGCTTATTCTCAGGGCGGGGCGAAATTCCCCACCGGCGGTAAATCAGCGTCATGCTGAAAGCCCGCGAGCGCTTTGGGTGAACACTCAAAGGTCAGCAGATCCGGTGTAATTCCGGGGCCGACGGTTAGAGTCCGGATGGGAGAGAGTAACGATCCAGTCGGGCAAAGGCCCGCTCACGTTATCTTTTTGCCGCGTATACGGCGCTCCTAAGACTGCCCTGATTCTGGTAACCATATAGTTAATGAGGTTTTTTTACCATGAATCAGACGCTACTTTCCTCTTTTGGCACTTCAACTCAACGTGTTGAACATGCACTGGATGCACTGCGCGAAGGCCGCGGTGTGATGGTGCTTGACGATGAAAACCGTGAAAACGAAGGCGACATGATTTTTGCCGCTGAAAATATGACCGTAGAGCAGATGGCACTCACCATCCGTCACGGTAGCGGCATCGTCTGCCTGTGCATTAACGAAGACCGTCGCAAGCAGCTCGACCTGCCAATGATGGTTGAAAACAACACCAGCGCCTTTGGAACCGGCTTTACCGTGACCATCGAAGCGGCGCACGGCGTGACTACCGGTGTCTCAGCGGCTGACCGTCTGACCACCGTGCGTGCTGCGATTGCCGATGGTGCGAAGCCATCCGATCTGCATCGCCCAGGCCACGTCTTCCCTCTGCGCGCGCAGGCGGGCGGCGTATTGACCCGCGGCGGCCATACCGAAGCCACCATCGACCTGGTGACCCTGGCAGGCTTCAAACCTGCAGGCGTGCTGTGCGAGCTGACCAACGATGATGGCACCATGGCGCGTGCGCCAGAGTGCATCACCTTTGCCCGTCTGCATAACATGCCGGTGGTGACCATCGAAGATCTGGTTGAATACCGCCAGGCGCATGAGCGCAAAGCCAGCTGAAAGGCGCAAACGTAACGATAAAAGCCGGGCGACCCCCGGCTTTTTTTGTTTCTAGTGGTAGTTAATTTTAAACAGCACGATGGTTTCAAAGGGGCCAGAGTCAATGGCTTTTCCCGCAACGGGCGAAAGCTCAGCGGTATAGGTCTGCTCATACTGCAACGTGCTGCCCGTAAAATCGGCGTACTCATTATACTGGTTGAAGGTAAACGGCCGGGTGCCATCCAGGATCCGCAGCTTAAGCCCGTTGCCGATCAGCAGCGCGGTATCGTTATTGCTGAGGGACCCGTCGGTGTAAAACGACGAGTCCATCTTGAAGCCGTCCGAGCACTGGGCGTCCTGCACTTTGGTGGTTTTAACGGTAAACGTCCGGTTACGGGTACCCTGATTGACGATGTCGCGGGCGCTGAAGGAGCCAAAGTCGATCTCCTGGTTTTCCGGGAAGATGCTAAACGTTGCCCCGCAGTCCAGAACGTTGATGTTATTCAGACCATTCACGTGATATTTCAGGTTCTTCGCATCAGACAGCGTGTTCACGCCCCCCTTACCGTCGAACTGCACCAGTATGTAATCCCCGAGCGAGCTGACGTAGCCGTGCGGCGGCATGGTTTTGATTTTCACGTACAGGCGAAAACGCGCGATGAAATAGCGGCTGGTGTGTATGTCGTTAACATTGCCGGAACAGATGTAATGCTCCCAGCCCATGTCATGCAGCTGCGCGGGGGTATAGGTGTTCAGGCTGTTGTTATCCAGACACTGATGGGTGTCAATTCCGGTTGGCTGCCCGGCTGCGTCATAGTCCGCGCCCTCGTAGGTTACCCCCAGTTGGTAATAAGGATCCTCGCTGGATAAGTAGGGGTTCACCCACGCGTAAACGTCTTCGTTTGCATGGTTCGACGCGGTGTTGCGATCGCAGTACACCGGTATTTTAATATCGTCAGATTCCCATATTTTTTGCCCCGGCTGTGCGTTGCTCGGTATGGAGAACGGCGCGATGGTTTTCGTCTGCTCAACCTGGCCGTTGGCCGTGCCCAGATAGCAGTTCAGCGCCAGCGCCTCCTTAAGCGGGACGAACAGCAGCAGGCTTAAAAACAGAAGCTTAGCGAGTCTTTTCATCGCTCTCTACCTTGCGCTCGCTGAGCTTACACGCCGCCGCACCCGCGCATCTGGCGTCTACCTTGCGCAGCGCGCCGTAATCATCAATGTAACCGATGCTGTAGTAGCTGCCGTGGTAACTGCCGGTGGAGGCGGAAGCGGTGGCAAACGGCGCAATCATCAGGCTGTCAAAACCCGGCAGCATGGTTTTTGCATCTTTACTGAGCCAGGCCAGCGTAATGTAGTAAGGCGTCGGGTTATGGAAGGTAAGCCCTTTAGCGGTCGCCGTGACCTCCATGTACATTTCACTCTTCTCGCCCGCTTTTTTGGTGATGGCTTTAGGACGCCAGAACAGCTTGATGCGGCTTTGCATGGCAACCTGCATCACGCTGCGCTCCTCGCTGGCGTTGCTGCTTTTCGGCGGGACTTCGCGCAGGTTGAAGTAAAACAGCGACTCGCGATCGCCAGGAAGCTGGCTGACGCCCGCCTGCCTGACGATCCGCACCTGTGACGATGCGCCTGTTTCAATACGCTGGATGGGCGGGAGAGCCATAAAATGGCTGTCTTCCTTGCGCCCGTTCTCGTCTTCAATCCAGGAGAGCGCGAGATACGGCAGAGATTTGCTCTGATTATCGACCTTCAGGCTGCTGGCTTTGTCGCTCTGTGGAAACACAATCCGGGTGCGATCCAGGTTGATCGCGGCGTGGGTCGTTAAGGTGGTGCCGATGAGCATCAGGCACAGAAGCTTTAAGGGTGAATATTTCATCATGGGTTTCTTACCGGCATGGCAGCATCAGCTGCTTACTGTTTTCAAGGTGTGACGGCAACGAGAAGCGACACTGATTGTTGTCCCCCCAGGTCACCAGGAACTGTTGTTCAGGTTTAACGGCCCCGAGCCAGATGTGTCCTTCATCGGCCACAATGCCCACTTCCTGGCCACTCTCCTGCAGGAGAACCTGCGCGCCGAGAGGGGGAACGCCGGACGCGGTGCGCAGGACCCCGACGACATCGCTCCCCGCACGGGTGGCTATCTGGCGATAGCCTATGGCCCCTTCTGTCCATGTCGAGGTGGTGACCCGATTGTCCACATCGATCCCGTCCGGCAGGTTATTCATGTTGACCTGCACGTTAGACGGCGAGTAGCTGGAGAAGGACGGTAATACGCCTATGCCGAACGCGTTGGTTTCATCCCGGGACATATTCAGCGGAATGTTGCCAATACCGTCTGTGCTCACCATCACCCGGGGTTCATTGCCGTAGCTGCGACGATGCAGAGCGACGCCTTTCGCCGTGCCGGTTACGGAGCCGTTCCAGCTGGCGCTGAGAGAGTTATACTCATTCGCCTTGTAGCTTCCGGACACGTTGAGATCGCCAAGCGAGGAGTAGTGCTGGTAGTTACCGCTAAACTGCGCGCCCGCATCCGTTTTTTCGCTTTCCGTACCGGCGGACACGCCCCAGGTGTTATCCCGATCCGAGGTGTCGTACCAGGAGACGTTCTGGCTCAGGTTGTCGCTGTTGCGCAGGTCGTAGGTCAGACGATGGTCGTTATCCAGCGGAACGCTGAGGGAGAGATAAAACTGGTTATCGTCTTTTTGATCCTCGTAATGCGTTTTGCTTAACGAGACGGTTACCCCCAAGTTTTTCCAGCGACCGAGGTCAAAGTTATAACCTGCCGTGATGCTGCCGGTGGTGGACGGCGAGTCGTCCCACCAGGTCTGGCGCAACATGCTCAGATACACGTTGAGCGACAACGCCGGAATGTACTGGCTTGCCGTCACGCTCAGGGTCTGCTTTTCGGTCTGGTTGTCATCGTCTTCACGCTCAAGGAAGCGCGCGTAGCTCAGAAACTGCGGATCGGAATAACGATAGCTGGCGAGCGTAAGCTGGCTACCCGTGGTATCGAACCGCTTGCTGTAGTTAAAGCGATAGCTGTACCCCGTCTGGCTGCGTTGATCGGGCAGCTGGCTGGTTGCCTGGGTGACGTCGAAGGAAATGGCGCCCAGGATATCCAGGTTTTGCCCGATGCCTGCCGCAACGGAACGGTAGCGATCGCCGTCCGCGAGGGTTCCGCCGTACAGCGACGTTTGCGAAAGCACCCCCCAGGAGAACTCTCCGCTCATAAACGCACTGTCCTCGACGCTGTGTGAGGCATCTTCACGGGCTTTACCCGCTGCAAGCTTGTAGCGGATCTGGCCTTTACGCGTCAGGAACGGGACCGACGCCGCGGAAACCTGAAAGGTGCTGACGCGCCCGTCTTCTTCAGTAATTTTAACGTCCAGCGTGCCCTGAACGGACTGATTCAAATCCTGAATGACAAAGGGTCCGGGCGGCACTTTGGCCTGATAGATCACACGATCCGACAGCGAGACCGTCACCGTGGCGTTGGTCTGCGCGATGCCGGAAATTTGCGGCGCGTAGCCGCGAAGCGACCATGGCAGCATGCGTTCATCACTGATTAGCGACGCACCGATGTAGGTGAAGGCATCAAATATGGCGGACTGGAAATCGGTCTCACCGAGCGTGAGCTTCGCCCCTAAGGCGGGCAGCGGGCGGAACATATACACGCGTGAGAAGCGCCCGTCGTGCTCTGAACCTCCGTCGGTATGCGTCTGGTTATACTGGAAGTCACTGCGCAATCGCCACGCGCCCAGGTTCGCGCCTGCCGTGCCATAGGCGTTGGCGTTATCCGTGCTGCTGCCGCTGTTGGGCTGATAGTGGCTGGCAAACAGATTGTAATCCAGCAGGACGCCCGCGACGCCGTTATCCCAGGTCGACGGGGGCATCCAGTCGGTGGAACGATACTGAAGCCACGCTTGCGGAACCGTGACTTTTAAGGTCTGGGTTGCCTGTTCGAAGGTGAAGGTAATATCCGGAAGCGTGCTAAAATCCACGCAACCCTCGTTGACCGGGAGTTTCTGGCGTAATTTATCCTGCAAACCAAAGGTATCAGCAAGTTCTGAAGGAATACATACCTGAGCGGTATCATTGACCTCTTTCCAGGTTAGCTGCCAGCCATTTGTCAGTGGAATATCATTAATAGAAACGCTAACAAAATAGCGGCCGGGCGTGACGGATGTTTCATCTTTAAAACGGGACAGGTCAATGCCGCTTCGGAGATCTTTATCGATGGCGTTGATATTAAATTCGGTGCCAGAGGCGACTTTCGTCATTAACAGGGCAGTAATGATGATTATCCATTGTGATTTATTGTTCATCATCCTGTTACTCGAGAGAATAAAAATACCGACTGATAAAATTCATCAGCCGGTTAAACGGTGATGCTGGCGTATTATTTGTACTGCAGGACGTAGTTGGCAGTCGCTTCAACCTGACCGGCTGTTGCAGTTGCACCGGTAGGAACTTCCATCTGCGCTTTAAAGTGCAGCACCTGAGTGTCTGAACCTGACTGCAGAGCAACTTCCTTTGCTGAGCCCAGCGTGATCTTGGTTTCGGCATTATCCAGCAGACGTACGCCAACGTTCTGCGCGCCATCGGCATAGGTGTTTGACATCAGGCTGGTGTCTGCCGCGTTGGTTGCGGTACTGGTGAATGTGACGTCCACTTTCGTGATTGGCGTGTCCGTCTCATCGCCTGGGTTATCCAGCTGGCAGTTCTGCAGGTTGATATCGACTGCAACCGGTGCTGATTTTCTGTTGGCATTGATCGTTGCGGTGGTCACTTCACCCAGATCAACTTCTTTATCAACGCTGTCTGGCGCAATGCTGCAAGGCGCATTGATCACCACGCCTTTAAATTTGATTTTCCCGGAACCCTGCTCACTCGCAAAGGCTGAGCCGGAGATGATGGTTGCCATGGAAATCGCTAACAGCGCTTTTTTAGCTAAGTGCATGAAAATATCCTTTTTCAAATTAATTCATCGTCTGAATGTTATTTCAGTAAACTTCGGTAAAAGTATAACGGTGTGGGAGGGGGGGATGCGATTAATCAAACTTAAATATTAATGTAGCGGCGTTAAATGTATTATCTTGAGTGATTGTGATGCTTGATTTTTGGAGGGTTTGTCTTTTTCTTTGCGCAAATTTCAATTAATTTATTGAGAATAATAATATCCAGTTTAAATATTGACTTTAGATAAAATAAAACAAAGAGAGTATATTTTTTCGTTTAATTAATTTCTATTGCATATTTAGAGCGCCGCACGTATTCATAAAACGCAAGGGCCTCCATAGGAAGGCCCTGTCAGCTTAGCCAATCCCCGCCGCCTGGAGCAGCACCAGGCTTAACCCCATCACCGACATCCCGCACAGCACGCCGTAACTGGGATTGTTATTAGGGTCGATCTCTTTTGCCAGTGGCATAAGTTCATCGACAGAGAGCGCCACCATGATTCCGGCCACTGCCGCCATAATCGCGGCCATCACCACGGGTGAAATAAGGCTTCCCAGAATCAGCCACGCCAGCACGCCGCCGAGAATTTCGGCCAGGCCGGAGATACCCGCCCAGAATACGGCCTTGCGTTTTGACCCCGTCGCCGCATAAACCGGCCCGGCAACGGCAAGTCCTTCAGGAATATTGTGTAAAGCCACCGCCAGCGCGATGCCGAACCCCAGTTCGAGGTTGTTGCTGGCAGTCACATAGGTGGCAACGCCTTCCGGGAAGTTATGCAGGCTGATACCCAGCGTCAGCAGAATCGCGGTGCGTTTGATCGTGCGCGGCTGTGGCCCGGCCTGTTTCTCCATCAAATCCTGGGGGTGTGCATGGGGTAACAGGCGGTCGAGCGCAAAGTACCCCAGCAGGCCAAAGACGAACATGCCGTAACCCAGCACCGGTGACATGCCCTGAGTGGCCAGCGCTGCGGGTAACATTTCCATCAGGGAGATGAGTAGCATGATCCCGGCGGCGAAGCCGAGCGAAAAGGCCAGCACGCGGTTGGACGGCTTCTGGCCGAGTACGCCGAGAAACGCGCCAATGAAGGTGGCCGCGCCCGCAAGTAGGGTCAGAATCAAAGGCACTGACATCCCTCTCTCTCCTTATATTCAAATTTCCTGATGATGATCATCATGGTTATCTGGGTTCATCTTACCTGCATTACGCGTAATGTAGAGCCATCAACATGACACATTCTTTAAGGATAACACCATGAGTTCGCCTCGTATGCCAGCACTGTTTTTAGGCCATGGCAGCCCAATGAACGTTCTGGAAGACAACGTCTATACACGCGCCTGGCGTCAGCTGGGTGAGACGTTGCCGCGCCCGAAAGCCATTGTGGTGGTATCCGCGCACTGGTTCACCCGGGGCACCGGTGTGACCGCGATGGAAACCCCCAAAACGATCCACGATTTCGGCGGTTTCCCGCAGGCGCTGTATGACACGCACTATCCGGCACCCGGCTCGCCTGAGCTGGCACAGCGGCTGGTGAATTTACTCGCGCCCGTTCCTGTTGCCCTGGACAAAGAGGCCTGGGGCTTTGACCACGGCTCATGGGGCGTGCTGATTAAGATGTACCCGGATGCCGACATCCCGATGGTACAGCTGAGCATCGACAGCACCAAACCGGCGGCGTGGCATCTTGAGGTGGGCCGTAAGCTTGCGGCGTTGCGTGATGAAGGCATCATGCTGATCGCCAGTGGTAACGTGGTGCATAACCTGCGCACGGCGCGCTGGCACGGTGAGAACACGCCGTATCCGTGGGCAACATCCTTTAATGACTATGTGAAAGCGAACCTGACCTGGCAAGGCCCGGTTGAGCAGCACCCGCTGGTCAACTATCTGGATCACGAAGGCGGATCGCTCTCTAACCCGACGCCAGAGCACTTCCTGCCGCTGCTGTATGTCTTAGGCGCATGGGACGCAGAGGAGCCGGTGACTGTCCCGGTCGAGGGCATTGAGATGGGCAGTATAAGTATGCTGTCGGTCCAGGTAGGGTGAAAAAAGCCTGGTGGCGTTACGCTTACCGGGCCTACAAAACCGTAGGCCGGGTCAGGCGAAGCCGCCACCCGGCAGATCTTACTCCACAAAGATATGCGGATAGAACCGTGACAGATCCTGGGTGATCAGCGCTTTATCTTCACGAATGCCAATCCCGGCAGGTTGATCGTTAATTAGCCAGCTGCCAATTAGCGTATAGCTGTCGCCAAACTTCGGCAACTGATAAAACGCCTGGACGATCATTCCCTCTTCGCCATACGGCCCTTCAACCGCTTCCAGCGTTTTACCGTTTTCGATAATCGACACGTTCGCCCCTTCGCGGGAGAAAATCGGCTTAACGACGTATTTCTCCATGGGCGGATGGTCGTCTTCGGCAAAGTACGCTTCCAGCAGGTTAGGGTGGTCCGGGAACATCTCCCACAGCATCGGCAGCAGCGCTTTGTTGGAGATAATGCTCTTCCAGGCCGGCTCCAGCCAGCGCACACCGGCATCTTCCAGCTTGGTGGAGAACATCTCGCGCAGCATGTATTCCCACGGATAGAGCTTGAACAGGTTGCTGATCACCTGATCCTGCAGATCGGTGAACTGGCCTTTCTCACCCAGGCCGATGTCTTCCATATAGAGGAACTCGGTTGCGACTTCGGCTTCTGCGGCGCAGTCCTGCAGATACTGAACCGTTCCCCGATCTTCTTCCGTGTCGCGACAGCAGGCGAGGTGCAGCAGGTTAAAACCGTGCTGTTCACGCAGCTCGGCGAAACGCGCGATCAGCTTTTCCTGCAGGCTGTTGAACTGATCGCTCCCTTCCGGCAGGTTGCCTGCGTTAGCCTGATCTTCCAGCCAGATCCACTGGAAGAACGCCGCTTCATACAGGGAGGTCGGCGTATCGGCGTTATTCTCTAATAGCTTGGGTTCACCCACGCCGTCCCACGCCAGATCGAGGCGCGAGTAAAGTGACGGCTGGCTGGTTTTCCATGACTGGCGAACAAAGCTCCAGGTGTGCTTTGGAATGCGGAATTTGGTCATCAGCTCGTCGCTGTCTATCACCTTTTCCACTACCTTCAGGCACATCTGGTGCAGCTCTGCGGTCACGTCTTCCAGCTTCTCAACCTGGGCGAGCGTGAGTTTGTAATAGGCATCTTCACACCAGTACGGCTCGCCGTACATGGTATGGAAGTTAAAACCGTACTCGGTGGCTTTTTCGCGCCAGTCCGGGCGCTCGATAATACTGACTCTTTCCATGATCAGCCGCCCATTGAGCGAGTTGAAGAACCCGTTGCGCTGCGCTGCATGGTGTTTTGTTTCGCGACGGATTCACCGAAGCCGCCACGGGTGACGGTGCTGGTGGTCGCCGGTTTCGGTGCCATTGCCGTTTTCGGTACGGTCATGCTACGACCCGGCGTGGCAGCGCCGTAGTTTTTGCCGCTGGCATCGGTATATTTGCCGTACGCCGGGCTGTTTGGATTTTTGGAGCTAAACAGCGGCTGCTGCTGGTAGCCTGCACCGCCGCTCATCAGACGGCCCATCATATAACCCGCCATCAGCGGCATCCAGAAGCTGCCGCTGGACTGCGCCTGCGCCTGGTTTTCCGGCGCCATGCCTGCCTGCGCAGGTGCCTGCTGGCACTGGCCTTCACCAAACTCCGCCACGCAGTCTTCGCGTGAGGCATATTTCGGCGCGGTACGTTCCGCTTCTTTCAGGGCGTTGTTGTAGGCCGTTTTACATTCAGCTGCGTTACCGGTCGCGGACGCACAGTCGTCGGCGTTTTGATACATCGAGACGGTTTCGTCATTTTGTTCACAGCCCGCCAGCATAAAGACGGCGGTAATCGCCAGCGCGACCGGTGTGAGGTGACGCGCGTTCCAGCTTTTGCGGAACGAAGCGTGATTAATCGTTTTTGTCCGTTTCATCTTTGTCTTCCAGGACCCAGTGGTGATAACGCTCAGGATAGAGGATGAGTGGTTGAAAATGAAGCGAAGAGGGGCGAAATCAGGGGGTCTTTACGTTGACTTACGTTCAGGTGTGATATGGGTTCTCCCTCTCCCGTTAGCCAGGAGAGGGAAGGCAGGGCTTATTGACGGAACGGGTTGTTACCGTTGCCGGCAGGCGCGGTCGTACGCGCAGAGGCAGGCTGCGCGACAGGCGCATTGCCGTTACCGTTAAAATTATCAACGGCGGCGTCCTGCTGTGGGTTTTCCGGCGCGACGCTTTCAGGCGACGTCGAGACCGGTTTGCCCAGCGCATTGTTCAGCGCCAGCAGATCCTGTTCGTTCAGCGTACCCAGTGCCTGCTTGATGTTCAGCTGGTTAATCAGGTACTGATAACGGGCGCTGGAGAGCTGCTGTTTGGCGTTGTACAGCGTGGTGGTTGCGTCCAGCACGTCGACGATAGTACGTGTACCGACGGAGTAACCGGCTTCCATTGCATCCAGTGAACTTTGCGCAGACACCACGGCTTGTTTATAGGCGTTGATGCTGCTGATAGAGGCGTTCACGTTGTTGAATGACGAACGAACGGTCTGCACCACGTTGCGGTGCGCGCTTTCGAGCTGCTCGCTTGCGCCAACAAAGTTGTACTGCGCCTGTTTCACCTGAGAGTTCACCATTCCGCCCTGGTACAGCGGCAGGGAGAAGCTCAGGCCAACCTGATTCTGACCGATATTTTTGTCGTCATAGGCCTGAGTATTGGTTTTGGAGCCGCTGTAGGTGGTATCGGATACGCTGGTTGATGCGCTCAGGCTCAGCGTTGGCAGGTGACCATCCTGTGCCTGACGGATCTGCTCGCGGGCCAGATCCTGGCTCAGACGCGCCTGCAATAACGCCAGGTTGCGGTTTTCTGCTTCTTTCAGCAGCGCGTTGACGGCCTGCGGCTTATCGGTTTTGAAGCTGTCCACGTTCAGGGAGGCCAGCTCAGGGTAGTAGTTACCGGTCACCTGACGCAGCGATTCCAGCGCGTTATCGAGGTTGTTACGCGCGGTCACTTCGTTCGCCAGCACGCTGTCGTACTGTGAACGGGCGTTTTGCACGTCGGTGATCGCCACCAGGCCCACGTTGAAACGCTGGGTGGTTTGATCCAACTGACGGTAAATGGCCTGTTTCTGCGCTTCGGTGTAGGAGAGCGAGTCAATGGCGCTCAGCACGTTGAAGTACGCGGTAGCGGTGTTCAGGATCAGCGTCTGCTGATCGGTCTGATAGGTCACATCCTGGATACCCGCGCTCTTTTCTTGAAGAGTCAGCGCACGCCATTTGGACATATCAAACAGGGTCTGCGTTAACTGCAGCGACGCGCTGGTGGCGTTGGAGTTGACGCCATTATTATCGCGGTATCCATTACCGTAGGTATAATCAGCACCCAGGCCCAGCTGCGGCAGCAGCGGACTACGTGCTTCGTTAATCTTTTCAAACGCAGCATCACGATCGGCCGCTGATTTACGTAAATCAGGGTTGCCCAGACGTGCCTGCTGGTAGACCTGTAACAGGTTCTCTGCCTGGCTCATTGAACTGAAGCCCGTCAGGCTCAGGCCGATAAGGATGGGGAGCAATTTCTTCATTTGCATTCCTTGTTGTGAAGCAGTATTAGCGCTGATCAAATTAAAAAATTATTGCCGATTCTAACAGAATCATCCGCACCAAAAGGTTGGCGTTACGTGCCATCTGGCGGTAATTTGCACCAATCTACCATATAGCCTTACAAACGGCAGCCAAACAGACTTGAAATTCACAATTTCATCACTATTGCTACCAGGACATGACTCATGCAAAAACCAGAAAAGTTGCCAGTGACTTTCACCAAAAACGATGTAGAAATTATTGCACGAGAAACGCTTTATAGCGGTTTTTTTTCAATGGATCTTTACCGTTTCAGGCATCGCTTATTTAACGGCGAGATGAGCGGTGAAATTAAACGTGAAATTTTTGAGCGCGGCCATGCGGCTGTCTTGCTACCCTTTGACCCAGTGCGTGATGAAGTGGTGCTGATCGAGCAGATCCGTATTGCGGCGTATGATGTCAGCGAAAGCCCGTGGCTGCTGGAGATGGTGGCCGGGATGATCGAAGAAGGCGAGTCCGTAGAGGACGTTGCCCGCCGCGAAGCGCAGGAAGAGGCGGGGCTGGTCGTCGGCAGAACGCAGCCCGTGCTGAGCTATCTGGCAAGCCCAGGCGGCACGAGCGAACGTTTATCTATTATGGTAGGCGAAGTGGACGCCACGACCGCGAAAGGGATTCATGGTCTGGCTGATGAAAACGAAGACATTCGTGTTCATGTGGTGAACCGGGAACAGGCTTACCAGTGGGTAGAAGAGGGGAAAATCGACAACGCAGCGTCTGTCATCGCCCTGCAATGGCTGCAGCTGCATCATCAGAAATTAAGAAACGAGTGGTTAAAATGAAGCGTTATACACCTGACTTCCCAGAAATGATGCGCCTGTGCGAAACCAATTTCGCCCAGCTGCGCCGCCTGCTGCCGCGAAACGACGCACCCGGCGAAACGGTTAGCTATCAGGTGAGCAACGCGCAGTACCGGTTAACTATTACAGAATCAACGCGTTACACGACCCTGGTCGAGATAGAACAAACCGCGCCCACCATTAGCTACTGGAGCCTGCCGTCGATGTCGGTACGCCTCTATCATGACGCAATGGTCGCTGAAGTGTGTTCAAGCCAGCAGATCTTTCGCTTCAAAGCGCGGTATGATTATCCCAATAAAAAGTTGCATCAACGCGACGAAAAGCATCAAATTAACCAGTTTTTAGCCGACTGGCTAAGATATTGTTTAGCACATGGAGCAATGGCGATTCCGGTTTGTTAGCGTCATAAACCTACCTAAGGACACCATTTGGAAAGCCTGTTGAACCTGACTGTTGCTGGTGGGGCGCCAGTCAGGATATTACAAATCACCGATACTCACCTTTTTGCCGAAAAGCATGAGACTTTGCTGGGCGTGAATACCTGGGAGAGTTATCAGGCTGTATTAAGCGCGATTCATGCCGAAAACCGCCACTGCGATTTGATTGTCGCAACGGGCGATCTGGCGCAGGATCAATCCTCCGCGGCCTATCAGCATTTTTCTGAAGGCATCGCGAGCTTCAGCGCACCTTGCGTCTGGTTGCCGGGCAATCACGACTTTCAGCCTGCCATGTATAGCTCGCTTCAGGAGGCGGGGATCTCCCCGGCGAAGTGTGTTTTCCTCGGCGAACAGTGGCAAGTTCTGCTGCTCGACAGTCAGGTGTTTGGCGTTCCTCACGGTGAACTGAGCGACTTTCAGCTCGACTGGCTGGAGAGCAAACTGGCCGCTGAGCCTGCGCGGCATACGCTGCTTTTGCTTCATCATCACCCTCTGCCTGCCGGCTGTAGCTGGCTTGATCAACACAGCCTGCGCAATTCGGCCGCGCTGGACAGAGTGCTGGTGAAATTCCCGCACGTGAAAAACCTGCTGTGCGGGCACATTCACCAGGAGCAGGATCTCGACTGGAACGGTCGCCGCCTGCTGGCTACCCCTTCGACCTGCGTACAGTTCAAGCCGCACTGCGACAGCTTTACGCTGGATACCATCGCGCCGGGCTGGCGGTGGCTGGAACTGCATGCCGACGGCACTCTGACCACGGAAGTCTGCCGGTTGTCAGGCGCAGAATTTCGTCCCGATACCGCTTCAGAAGGCTATTGATGTCGACGCTTCTCTATTTACACGGATTCAACAGCTCCCCGCGCTCTGCAAAAGCGACGCTGTTTCGCCAGTGGCTGAGCGAGCATCATCCGCACGTTGAGATGATCGTCCCCCAGTTGCCGCCCTATCCGGCAGACGCGGCGGAGATGCTGGAATCCATTGTGCTGGAACATGGCGGAGAGTCGCTTGGCATTGTGGGATCGTCGCTCGGCGGATATTACGCCACCTGGCTGTCGCAAGCGTTTATGGTGCCCGCCGTGGTGGTTAACCCGGCGGTACGCCCGTTTGAGCTGCTGAGGGACTTTCTCGGGCAAAACGAGAACCCCTACACCGGACAACAATATGTGCTAGAGTCACGCCATATTTACGACCTCAAAGTCATGCAGGTAGACCCGCTGGAAGCGCCCGATCTTATCTGGCTGCTGCAGCAGACGGGTGATGAAGTGCTGGATTACCGCCAGGCAGTGGCGTATTACGCATCCTGCCGCCAAACTGTAGAAGAGGGCGGAAATCATGCTTTCACGGGCTTTGAGGATCATTTCACCCAGATTGTCGATTTTCTTGGACTGCAAAGCCTCTGACAATCAATGCGAATTGCTAGTTTAAATCATGACGCAAACCTATAACGCTGATGCCATTGAGGTACTCACCGGGCTTGAGCCGGTTCGCCGCCGCCCGGGGATGTACACCGATACGACGCGCCCAAACCACCTGGGCCAGGAAGTTATTGATAACAGTGTGGACGAAGCGCTGGCAGGCCATGCCAAACGCGTCGATGTTATCCTGCACGCCGATCAGTCGCTGGAAGTCATCGATGACGGGCGCGGCATGCCGGTGGATATTCACCCGGAAGAGGGGGTCCCGGCCGTTGAGCTGATCCTCTGCCGTCTGCATGCGGGCGGTAAATTCTCCAACAAAAACTACCAGTTCTCCGGCGGCCTGCACGGCGTGGGGATCTCCGTGGTTAACGCCCTGTCTAAACGCGTTGAAGTGAACGTTCGCCGCGACGGCCAGGTGTACAACATCGCCTTTGAAAACGGCGAAAAAGTACAGGACTTACAGGTTGTCGGCACCTGCGGTAAACGCAACACCGGCACCAGCGTCCACTTCTGGCCTGACGGGAGCTTCTTCGACAGCCCACGTTTCTCGGTGTCTCGCCTGACGCACCTGCTGAAAGCCAAAGCGGTGCTGTGCCCGGGCGTGGAAATCACCTTTAAAGATAACGTCAATAATACCGAACAAACCTGGTGTTACGCCGATGGTCTAAACGACTACCTGTGCGAAGCGGTAAACGGCCTGCCGACGCTGCCAGAGAAACCTTTTGTGGGTAATTTCTCAGGCGATACCGAAGCGGTCGACTGGGCGCTGCTGTGGCTGCCGGAAGGCGGCGAGCTGCTGACTGAAAGCTACGTCAACCTGATCCCGACTATGCTTGGCGGGACGCACGTCAACGGCCTGCGTCAGGGTCTGCTCGATGCGATGCGCGAGTTCTGTGAATACCGCAACATTCTGCCGCGCGGCGTGAAGCTCTCGGCGGAAGATATCTGGGATCGCTGCGCCTACGTACTCTCCGTGAAGATGCAGGATCCGCAGTTTGCCGGCCAGACAAAAGAGCGCCTCTCGTCGCGTCAGTGCGCGGCCTTCGTTTCAGGCGTGGTCAAAGATGCCTTTACGCTGTGGCTGAACCAGAACGTGCAGGCGGCAGAAATGCTGGCCGAACTGGCGATCTCCAGCGCGCAGCGTCGTTTGCGTGCGGCGAAGAAAGTTGTGCGTAAAAAGCTGACCAGCGGCCCCGCGCTGCCGGGCAAGCTGGCGGACTGTACCGCGCAGGATCTTAATCGCACCGAGCTGTTCCTGGTCGAAGGGGACTCGGCGGGCGGATCCGCCAAGCAGGCGCGCGATCGCGAATATCAGGCGATCATGCCGCTTAAGGGTAAGATCCTGAATACCTGGGAGGTCTCCTCTGATGAAGTACTGGCCTCGCAGGAAGTCCACGATATCTCTGTCGCGATCGGCATCGATCCGGACAGCGAGGATCTGAGCCAGCTGCGCTACGGCAAGATCTGTATCCTTGCGGATGCGGACTCCGACGGGCTGCACATCGCCACGCTGCTGTGCGCGCTGTTCGTGAAGCACTTCCGTACGCTGGTGAAAAACGGCCACGTCCACGTTGCGCTGCCGCCGCTGTACCGTATCGACCTCGGCAAAGAGGTTTACTACGCGCTGACGGAAGAAGAGAAAGAAGGCGTGCTGGATCAGCTCAGACGCAAGAAGGGCAAACCGAACGTACAGCGCTTTAAAGGGCTGGGCGAGATGAACCCGATGCAGCTGCGTGAAACCACCCTGGATCCAAACACCCGCCGTCTGGTGCAGCTGACGATCAGCGACGAAGACGAACAGCAAACCAACGCCATGATGGATATGCTGCTGGCCAAGAAACGTTCAGAAGATCGACGTAACTGGCTGCAGGAGAAAGGCGATATGGCGGACATTGAAGCCTGATGCACTGGCCCTCAGCCTCCACGAGGCTGAGGGATCTCCGGCTACCTGGGCGTTGCGCCATAATCCCGTCAGCGAACCTCTGTTTTTTCCGGTTTCAAAAAGCGCAGATTCACAATCGCGCCATCGGTGGGCACGGTCTCCAGCTCATTCACATCCATATCGGTTCCTTCTGGCAGGCTAAAGCTGTCTACCGTGATGCGGTTTACGCGCCAGGGCGTGAGGTAACTCACCAGCAGATCGCCATTTGCGTTGGTGGTCGAACCGAACTGGTTATAAAACCCAATCTTCGCCGAACCTGGCACCTGAACCAATGCCGCAGTACTTCCCAGCGTCTGGCCCAGGACAACCCCCTCCTGATATACCAGCACGCTGCCGCTGACGTCGCCATGATAATCACGTTGCGTGCCGCTGCGGGTCATACTGACGTTCAGTTCTCCGCTGTTGTACTGATAGCCGATACTGCTTTTCAGGGCATCGTTCCCGTGTTCGCTATGCTCCGCCGTCACGTCATAACGCAGGCTATAATCGTCCAGTGCCGAGCCATTAATGTTGATTCCATGGGTATTCTTATTCCGACTGGCGAGGTCGGACACCAGTGCCACATTGGTAAAATGGCTTCCAGTGCTGAAGGGGATGCTGATATTAATCCCCAGCGTCGATTCCGGGGCAGAGTCGCCGTAGCGGTCATAGCTGCCATACAGCGACAAATCGACGTCCTGCCAGCTGGCGTCCAGGCTCAGGGTGAGGCTGTTGCTGCCCGCTGCGCGAGTGCGTGATTTCAGCCAGCGCCAGGAGAGGCTGAGACTCGAGTTTTCGTCGAAGTTTTGCGTCAGCTCAACCTGGCTTTCAAGGCTACGCTGGGTGGTGTCATCATCCAGACCCCAGGCCAGCACCGAGGCGCGGTTTAACCGCTCCTCAAGCGAACGATACTGGCTACCGCGCGGGTACCACTGAAGTTGGGCGTTAAGGCTGGTTTCGGTTTGGAAAAATGTTTTTGCATAACGCATTCGCCCGACGCTGCCGCTGAGCGCTTTACCCTGCTGGCTGTAATGGGCGTTACGCACATCGGCAGACAACGCTCCCCATTTGCCCATATTGCCGCCCAATCCCACAACATGACTGACGTAATTCTCGCCCTGCTGTACGCCGCCAAATACGGTGGCGCGCGGGGCGACGCCCCAGGAGAGCGTGCTCTGCCAGAAACGATCTTTCTCCAGTTCCACGCCGTGAAAGGGCTTATAACGCCCGGCGACCAGCTCGTAACTGAACATTTTATACTGCACCAGATTGGGCATGATCGAGTACGGAATGTACCGGGTACGCTCGCTCCCGTCGCTCTCCTGAATCGTCAGCTCAAGATTGCCCTGCGAATCTGGCGGGTAAAAATCACGGATAACAAACGGCCCCGGTGGGACGTGGATGCGATAGACGCGCTCGCCGTTCTGACGAAGGGTAACTTCCGCTTCGCTGCGCGCATAGCCGTTAATCAGCGGTGAATAGGGCCGCCAGCTATCCGGGAACATCGCCTCATCGCTGGCAAGGGACACCCCCCGATAGGACATACTGTCGAACAGGTTCGATGAGGTGTAACCGTCGCCAAGATTAAGCCGGGATCGCATAGACGTGATGCTGCGCCAGACAGAAGCTGAATTACTGTAAGAGCCGTGCTGGCGGTCTGCCTCTCGCCAGAATGTATTCTGGTAGCGCATGCGCCATGGCCCGACGTTAAGGCCGTTTTCCAGCGCGAGCGTTGCATCGGTGCCCGGCGTATCCCAACGGTACTGCGCGCGTTGGTTATTGACGTCCAGCCGGTAGTTAACAAACAGGGCATTGATTCCATCATTCCAGCGGCTGGTACTGACCCCGTTTTGTTGCGGATTAAACGCCTCCTGGGGAAATAAAAGCGTGAGCAGGTTGGCATCCGGACGATACCAGAACTGGAGATCGAAGGCGTTCGCCGAGTCGGCGCTCAGACACGCCCTGGTATCCCAGTGAAGCTTATCAAGTACGGTGGATTTTACGCCCCACTCTTCAAGCAGAGGACGCGTCAGGCAGGGTTTATCGGATTGAAAATCAAGAAAGATTGAGCCTTTATAGTCGTTGTTAAGAATCACCCATGTCTTTTCATTTGCAGACGCAGCGTTTGCTGTCAGTAACAGCACCAACACTCGGATTGCATAGTGGATCTGCATTTTGCGTCAATACCGTGGGCAGCGTTTGCTGCCCACGATTAAGCTCGCGATGGCTTATTTATTGAGGGCTGCCAGCTCAGCGCGAGCCTGGTTCAGCTCCTGCTGGATTTCACGCAGATCCGCCTGCTTTTCTGCCAGTTTTTTCTGGTACTTGGCGATCTTCTTGGCATTGCCCTTCGCTTTAGCTTCTGCCAGATCGGCCTGAACTTCAGCAACGTCGCCACGTTTTTCAGCCAGTTTTTTCTCCAGCTTGCGCACGTCTTTCTGGGCATCAGCCAGAACGCTTGCGTTAGTACAGTGGGCTTTAACTTCTGCCAGGGCTTTTTTCAGGCCATTCACTTTGTAGGTATTGCCATACTGCTGGGCAATTTTGATCTCTTTTTCCAGCGCTGCGCTTTTAGCTGCACAGCTTTCAGCGGCGTGTGCTGATGCTGTAGCGAACATACCCACAGCGGCAACGACAGACAGAACGGAAACTAATTTCTTCATGGTCTTTCTCCTTTGTTGATGTATTGCCTGAGCAGATGCTCCGGCAATCTCCTGTGAACAAAAGAGTACTGCAACGCGGATAGCCAAAACGATGCAGACGCGTCCTCAACGCATGTAGGACGTGGATTAAGGTTGTCGTCCTGAATCGTGCCAACGCTGTAACGCGGCGCGTAGCTGCGCAAGTTCAGTTAACAGCTGGTGGATCCCGTCGTGGTCCGGGGTGGCTTCCTGTGCTTCACAGCGGGCTATCAACGCGGGCACGCCCAGTAACGCCAGTCCGCCGCGCAGTTTGTGCAGCGTCTCACGCAGTGAGGTTTCTGGCGCGGCGAGCCAGGCGCGCAAGTGGGCAAGGGATTCATCAATGACCGACATCTGGAGCGAAAGAAACAGGGGCAGATTATCCGCTTCCAGCAGCTCGGGCGGCAGGTTACACGCCAATGCGTCTTGCGGCTCTTCGGCGACCGGGACTGATCCCTTCAGAGGAGCCAGCAGTTCCGCCAGCATAGTGAGCGTGACCGGCTTGAACAGACAGTCGCGCATGCCTGCTTCTCTTGCCATCTCACGGACAACTTCACGTGCGTCTGCCGTCGCGCCAAAGACCGCAATGTCGGGGAAGTGCGCACAGATGAACTGCGCCAGTTCGAACCCGCTCATGCCAGGCATATTGCAATCGGTGATCACCGCATCAGGTTGCGCCTGCTTTAGCGTTTCCAGCGCAGAGGCTGAGCTGTCGGCGCCGATTGCGCGGTGGCCGAGCCAGCTCAGCTGCTGGCTTAATACCATTCTGCCCACGGGATTATCATCGACAATCAAAACGCGCAGAGAGGGGCGGGAAAGCGGCGACGCGGGCTGTATATCAGGAACATCCTGGCGTTCTGCCATTACCGGCAGCTTAAGGGAGACCGTGACCGTCGTTCCATGTCCAGGCTCGCTGTGGATCGCTAAACTGCCGCCCATCATCATTGTTAACGTGCGGCAGATATACAGGCCCAGCCCGCTCCCCTGTGCGACGTTACGGGTGTTTCCCTGAGCGAAGGGCTGGAACAACCGCTGCCGGGTGGCCTCGTCGATACCTTCGCCGGTATCGACGACCGTGATACGCAACAGCAGATAGCCCTCGTCACGTCCGTCGAGCTGCACGCTCAGCGTTATCTGCCCGCGTTCGGTAAATTTGATCGCATTTCCGACGATATTAACCAAAATCTGCCTGAAACGGCTGCGATCGACCAGCACGTCCTCCTGCAGTTCGGCATCACGTTCCAGCATGAAGGCCAGCCCTTTTTGCGCCGCCATGCCTTCGAACAACATCGCGGGCTCCTCAATCAGCTTGCGCAGCGAGGCCCGCTCGGGGCGAAGCACCAGGCGGCCAGATTCAATACGCGACACATCAAGTATGTTGCCAATCAACTGCAGCAGGGCCTGGGCCGCATCCCACGCCACCTGTACCGACTGGCGGTTTTGCTGGGTATCGCCAGGGCGCTTCATGACGAGTTCCAGCATCCCCATGATTGCGCCGATAGGCGTGCGTATCTCGTGGCTCATGGTGGTCAGAAACACGCTCTTCGCACGGCTGGCGCGATGGGCACGATTTCTGGATTGTCGCTGGGCCGACATGATCTTCAGCATTCGCTGCTGAGCGCGCCGATGGCGGCGATAACCCCAGGCGGCGGCGAGGCAGAGGAGAACCATGATAGCCAGTCCGACGGTCAATACCGTGCTCAGCGCTACCTGTTTTGGCCCGGTCGACGTGAAGCTGTTACCGGCATTTCCGCCACGGGTCAGGGCATGGAGATCCTCCGGCGGAATATTAATGAGCGCTTTATTGAGAATGGTAATTAAAGGCCAGGACTGACGGGACGCCCCGAATGAGAATCGCATCGGGTCGATGTCGATACTTCCCAGAATACGGAGCGCGGCATACTCTTTATTCGCCAGAAGCGTATTGGCGACGATCAACGGCATGGCCATCATCTTGTCGTGGCTGTGAACGATGCGGTTGAGCCCCTGTCGCCAGGTGTCGACTTTTTCCGTTTGGCCTCCGCTCTGCTTACGTAACCACTCTTCTGGCGACTGCCCATCCAGGCTGAGCACGCCAGGACTCACCGCACCCGGAACAGAATGCGCTTGCCCGACCATCACCCAGGAGTTATAGAGCCAGGTACGGGTGGTCAGTAAATCAGTGCGCCAGATGTCCCCCTGCGTCACGCCTGCAACCAAATCCGATTTTCCCGCTTTCACCGACGCCAGGGCCGCCCTTTGGGTAGGAAAACGCTGGATGACAAAGGTAAACCCGGTGCGGAGCTGCAATGCGGTCAGGACATCGGCGATGATGCCACGCATCTGGTCACCGTCATCAAAAAAGGCGATCGGTGGGTTATCCTCGGCCACGGCCACCCGTATGCGTTTGTGCTCATCAATCCATTTATTTTCCAGCGAGGTAAAGACCGGTTTCTGCTCGCTCAGTGAAAGCGGGATGCCGCCATTCCACCGACGGTGTATCTCTACGCTTGCACTTTCCGGCAACGCGGCCAGAAAGTTATTCAGCACCCTTACCCACATGTGCATCTTTGGCATTGCCGCAAAGGAAAATCCTGACACGGGAAAGGGGGTGTCGAGGGGGCGTATGAGTAAGTTGCTGATGTTGGACTGGTTCACCAGATAGCGGGCGGTAACGCCATCGCAAAAGAAAAGGTCGATTTTTCGAAACGCGAGTGCTTCCAGCGCGTGGCGCGGTGAGTAGAAGGGGACGATCTCCGCGTTCGGGTAACGCTGCAGGACGCGTTGAGGATCGTAGCCCGGCGCGATGGCAATCTTTCTGACCGCATCATCCTGTGTGGCTTCGTTATTGACCACTTCAACGGCAGCATTTGGGCTGTAGGGATGGCTCAGTATCAGCCCCTGATTTTGCTGGTTATCGCTGGCCTGCGCGATGAAGTCTGCTTCCCCTGCGCGTAACGCCTCCAGCGCAGCGTCATAGTTTGGGTAGCGAATAACGTCTATTTCGACGCCAAGATTATCGGCCGCCAGGCCGAGGAAATCGGCATTGATGCCACCGTAATCGTTCAGGCCGGTGGTAATGTCATAGGGCGGCGACATCGGCAACCAGACGGCCAGGCGGATTTTGCGGTGTTCACGCAGCCAGCGCCATTCGCTTGCACTGAGTCCCGGGTCGGCAATCGTCTCCATGCTTCGGGAGAGAAGCTTAAGGGGTTCCTGCGCTGTCGCACCTTGTGCCATAAAAGCGACGAGTAACAGCAGCAGTCCGCTAAGTATTCTCATTATCAGACTCTCTGAAGACAAGCGAGATAAGCTGGTTGAGATCGTCGCAGCCACATTTTTGCAGCATCCGGGTTTTATAGGTGCTGATGGTTTTATTGCTGAGCATCAGCAGATCGGCAATCTCTTTGTTACTCTTACCCTGTTTCAGATAATTGAGAACGGCAATTTCGCGATCCGAGAAGCGGCTTGATAGTGATTCAGACGCATCGTTTTTTTCATTGATGCTGGCGGCTTTGAACAGCGTCCCTTCGGGAAAACATTGGTAGCCCGCCATAATGAGCCGGCACAGTGGCTCAACGTTTTCCAGCGGCATATTTTTATTGATAAACCCCTGCGCCCCGGCGTGGAGCGTTCTCAGCGCATATAAACCTGCTGACTGGCTGGTAAAGACCAGAATGTTAAGTTCCGGGAGGTGTTGTTTAATTCGGGGTAACAGGTCGAGGCCATCGGCGTGCTTAAGTTCGAGATCCAGGATTAATAAGTCCGGGCGCTGCTGATGCAGTTGGGACAGCAGGTTCTCACCCGTAGAGGTACTGACGGTCATATCTCCGTGCTTTTCCAGAAGTACTTTTAATGCAAAGCAGATTGCTGGATGATCGTCTACAAGCAAAATCGAAATCATACTACCCTTGTCCTTTTGGTGGCCTCACTGACTCCGTCGACCTGAGGGGCAATATAGTAATCAACAGCGGATAAGAACGATATAGTAAAAGGCTGGATTTAAGATTTTGGATTTAGGATTAAGGCAACTTTTACTATTTCAGCGCGGTTTATTCCGAATAAAGAATTAAATTAAAAGCCCTCTTTCGCGAGCTGCCGGGATAATTAAGATATTGCCTAATGAAATTGCAGCCGCCATCCGGCAATAAAGCCGCTCATCGGTTCGCATGGTTCTTCCTGTACTGCAACGGCGTCTCGCCAATCCCTTTTTTAAACGCGCTGATAAACCAGGTGACGTCGGAAAACCCGACCCGTGTCGCTATCTCGCGCACGCTCGCATCGCTGTGCAATAAGCACTCGCAGGCTTTTCGCAGCCGGAGCGTATTCAGGTAGTCGTGAATTTTCTCGCCGGTTTCGGCATGGAATTTTCGCGACACATAGCTGCGCGATTTCCCCAGTTCGTGCGCCAGCGCGTCGAGGCGAAATTTCTCCTGATAATGTTCATCCAGCCAGAACATCGCCTGGCTGGCGATCCCCTGGCTGTTGCCCGGTGCGCCGTCGTTATCGTCCGGCAGCATCGCGAACAGGCTGATGAGCAGCGAGGCAATGTTCTCGCTGTTCATCGGTGGCCGGTAACAGTTAAACAGATGCACGAGATGACCATGGCAATGCGCCAGGTCCGCTACCCACGCCTCTGCACCGCGAAAGGAGAGCCTTTGCAGCCGCTGCCGGGCATGGGGAAAATCACGCAACACCTTCAGGACCGCATGCTGGTCGAGATGGATGATGGTGCGTCGATACAGGGCCTGCGCCTGCTCATCCACTCTCACCTTGTGCAGGGTGAAGGGAGGGAAGAAAAACAGCCGTCCGGGACGCATGGTGTAGTGGCGGTTATCGACGATCACCACGCCAAACCCTTCTTCGACGTAGAGGATCTCCAGGCATTGATGCCAGTGATGGTAACGCACGGTATTGGCAAACAGACGGCTGAACGATCCCACCGCGTCGTTCAGGGTAATCAACTCCAGATAATCGGCTGTCGGCGTGTCGCGCATAGTGCAATAAAACTCAACTTTTCCTCGTCTGGCTATCGTTATAAACCACCTTTTTAAATTTTCTCAACTGCGGGTTTAGTTATCGTTCGCACCTGTGACCTGGCTAACATTTCTCCAGCTCGCGGATTCACTATGCTTTGCCGCAGTTGATTACGAGGGCGAAAGTATGTGGGCGGCAAATCAGAAAACATCAAATCCGTTGTCTTCACGCCAGGACGTGGTGGCGTCTCTCAATGCCATGCTCGGCGCGCTGGATGCACAGTTTCCGGCAGGGCAGTCGCGTTTCTCACTCGGCGAGACCTGTGCGCATTACGCGACGGAAATTGCGCAGATGGAAGGGCTGTCGCGCGCGCTGTGGGGGCTGTTTCCGCTGATGGCCTCCGGCGATGCCGCCCCGTTCAGCGACAAGTACATTGAGGCGATCCGGCTCGGCACCGATCCGCTCAGCGCGGGTTACTGGGGAGAAACCGCCCCCTACGATCAGCGTCTGGTGGAGATGGCGGCCTACGGACTGGGGCTTGCGCTGCTCGGGGAAAAACTCACCGACCGCTTCAGCGAGCGCGAGGTCATGAACCTGCACGCGTGGCTCAACCAAATCACCGATGCGCAAATGCCGGACAGTAACTGGAACTACTTCGCCATCATGGTGCAGCTCGGCTTCAGGCGCGCCGGACTGCCGTACGACCAGCAGGCTATCGATCGCCGTTTTGCGCTGATGGAGGCTTACTATTTAGGCGACGGCTGGTATTCCGACGGCCCCGGTCGGCCAAAAGATTATTACATCTCAATGGCATTCCACTTCTACGGCCTGATTTACGCCACGCTCAGCGGTGATGAGGAGAGGGGGCAGATCCTGCGTGAGCGGTCGCGCCTGTTCGCCGAAGACTTTATCTACTGGTCCGCCGCCGACGGTGCGTCGGTGCCGTTTGGCCGTAGTCTGACCTACCGCTTCGCGATGGTCGCTTTCTGGAGCGCGGTGGCCTTTTCCGGGCTTGAGGTATTCACACCGGGCATCGTGAAGGGCATTGTGCTGCGCCATTTACGCTGGTGGCAGCAGCGGCCCATTGCCGATCGCGACGGCATTCTGACGCTCGGTTTTGCTTATCCCAACCTGGCGATGTGTGAGGACTACAACTCGCCGGGGTCGCCGTACTGGGCGCTGAAAACCTTTCTGATCCTGGCCCTGCCGGAGACGCATCCGTTCTGGCAGGCCGGGGAAGCGCCGCTTCCCGCGCTGGCCGAAAAACGCGTGCTCCCGCATGCGGCGCAGATCCTGATGCACGCGGACGAGTCGCAGCACGTCACCATGCTCACCGCCGGTCAGCTTGAGCTGAACAATTACGTCAACACCGAGGCCAAATACACCAAATTCGCCTACTCCAGCCGCTTCGGCTTCACCCTTGAGCGCGGACGCTTTGGCCTGAAACACGCGGCGTGCGACTCCATGCTGCTGCTGGCCGACGGGGACGATTACTTTCGTGGCCGCCGGGCGTGTGATGCGGTGCGCGTCGAGGAAAATTACCTCTACTCGCGCTGGTCTCCGTGGTGCGACGTGCATATCGACACCTGGCAAATCCCGTTCGGCGAATGGCATCTGCGTCTGCACCGCATTCACAGCGCGCGGAAACTGCAAACGGCGGAGGGCGGATTTGCGGTGATGAAAACCGACCCTCAGATCCGCGATCGCGGCTGTTATCTGGCGGCCAGCAACGGCAGCAGCGTGATTGTCGATCTCTCTCCTGCGCTTACGCGCCAGCCGGACAGCCTCGTCACGCCGCCTAACAGCAGCGTGATGTTTGCGGAGTGCGCCTCCATCCCCCTGCTCAAAACGGAACTCCCGCAAGGGGAAAGCTGGCTCTGTTGCGCCGTCTTCGCCAGCGAGCAACACCGGATTGCGGCTACGCCGCAGCTGACCATGACCCCTGACCAGGTCGTTATTCGCGACCCCGGAAGTGAACGCCAGCTGTCGTTCACTTTATAAAACTCTGGCCCCTACTCGTTGGCGAGGATGCTATGAAAAGACCATCTACAACAAACAGAACCGAATATTACAAAATCAGCAGTTTTATTTTTCTGTATTTCTTTACCTGGTCCGCCAGTATTGGCCTGCTGGCGATCTGGCTCGGGCAAAAAGCCAATCTTAGCGGGTCGGTCATTGGCACCGTCTTTGCGGTGAACGGTATTTTCTCGGTTATTCTGAAACCGATCTACGGCTATATTCTCGATAAGATCGGCATGAGCAAATACCTGCTCTATTTTGTGGTGGCAATGTCTGCCCTGATGGCACCGTTCTTTATCTACGTTTATCAGCCGCTATTAATGTCCAACACCATGCTGGGGATAATTATTGGCGCGCTCTATTTGAGCTTTGCCTGGTATGCGGGCGTGGCGGCGTGCGAATCCTATTCCGACCGCTTCAGCCGTTTAAACGGCATGGAGTTTGGACAAATTCGCATGTGGGGCTCGCTCGGCTGGGCGGTGGCGTCCTCCTTCTCAGGTCTGCTGTTTAACCTCTCTCCGGCCTATAACTTTATTATGGGCAGCGTGGCGTCGGTGGTGATGCTGATTGTCCTGCTGAGCCTGAAAGTGAACACTAACTCCGTTCACGCAGGTGAGGTGCTGACCAAAGAAAAAATCGCGCCGTCGGACGTGTACGCCCTGCTGCGGAATCGTAAATTCTGGGCCTTCTGCCTGTACGTGGCGGGTGTGGCGTGGATGATGTTTATTGCCGAGCAGCAATTCTCGCGCTATTTCGTCACCTTCTTCGACGATATTCACCAGGGCAACGCCGTCTTTGGCTATCTGGGGACCGTGCAGTCGGGAATGGAATTCGTGATGTATATGGTGATCCCGCTGTTCGTTAATTTTATCGGCGCTAAACGCGGGCTGTTAATTGTCGGGCTGGTGGTCGGGGCGCGTCTGATTATTTCCGGGATGTGCGATTCACACCTGTTAATTTCCGTGCTTAAGCCGCTGTACGGGCTGGAAATCTGCCTGCTGCTGGTCTCCGTATTTAAATATATCGCCGAGCATTTCGACAAACGCGTAAATGCCACCATGTATTTGCTGGGCTATCAGGCGATGCTGTACGTCGGCAACGTGGTGGTGTCATCGCCTGCCGGCTATATGTATGACCGCATCGGCTTCGAGCAGACCTATATCATCATGGGCGCCACGGCGCTGACCTTTACCCTGATCTCTGCGTTTACCCTCTCCGCCTGCCAGAGCAAGTGGCGTGGGAGCCGTACGCTGAACGTAGCCGAGCCCACTTCACGTTAATTATGCCGTCAAAGAAGGAACCGAAATATGTTAAGTCGTATCAAAGAGGAACGCCTGAACGCCATCGCCACGCCCGTCGATTCACGCGCGTTTAGCGATGAGCTGAGTTCGGCGCGCAGCCACGTCCTCGAGTTGATTAGCCGTCACGTAACCGAGTTCGGTGAGCAGTTCCCGGCGGAAACCTGTCAGGACGGTTTTTATCCACTGACGGACAACGTGGAGTGGACCACCAGCTTCTGGACCGGGCAGCTGTGGCTGGCGTGGGAGATGAGCGGCGAAGAAAAATTCCGCGCGCTGGCGGAGAAGCACGTGCGCTCGTTTGGCCTGCGCATCGCCGGGCGCAGCGACACCAATACCCACGATCTGGGTTTCCTCTATACGCTCTCCTGCGTAGCGGCCTGGCGGCTGACCGGCAACCGTGAAGCGCGCGGCTTTTCACTGCTGGCGGCACAAGCGCTGCTGGAGCGTTTTCACGCGCGGGCGAAGATCGTCCAGGCGTGGGGCGATCTGACCGATCCCGAGCAGGCCGGGCGTATGATCATCGACTGCAACATGAACCTGCCGCTGCTCTACTGGGCGAGCGAACAAACCGGCGATCCGCGCTTCGCGGAGGCGGCAAAAGCCCACGTCATGCAGGCGGCGACCTATCTTATTCGCGACGATGCCTCGACGTTCCACACCTACTATATGGATGTCGTGACGGGCGCACCGCGCTACGGCAACACCCAGCAGGGCTACGCAGATGACTCCTGCTGGTCGCGCGGGCAGGCCTGGGGCATTTACGGCTTCCTGTTGAGCTACATCTATACCGGCGATGAGACGATGATCGGCCTGTCAAAACGGCTGGCAAACTACTTCCTTAACCGCCTGCCGGAAGACAACGTCTGCCACTGGGATCTGGCGCTGGTGGGCACCGACGCGCTGCGCGATTCGTCATCGGCGGCGATTGCGGTGTGCGGCCTGCTGGAGCTGGTGAAACATCTGCCGGTTACGGACCCGGACCGGGAACGGTATCTGGAATGGGCAAAAGGGATCATGTCTTCGCTGACGAAACACTATCTGATGGGCAAAGAAGAGAAGGGCAACGGGCTGCTGAAGCACTCGGTTTACCATCTGGCGAGCAACAAAGGGGTGGATGAGTGTGCAAGCTGGGGGGATTACTTCTACGTGGAAGCGCTGGTGCGGTTCACTCAGAGCTGGAAGCTGTACTGGTAAAAATGCCGGGGCGGATCACCACCCCAGCACGTCGGAAATCGCCCTGCGATAGGGCGTACTGATTTGCGCCGGTACGCGACGGAAGTAGTCCTGCGCATGGGCGCGCGTCTCACCGCTAAGGCTGTCCAGATAGGCAATTGCCTCGTCAACGGTGGGAACGCGGCCTTCCAGGCTCGCGCTGCGGGGCGGCAGCCCGGTCCAGATGAGAGCATCGATGCCCTTTTCCGCTGCCCACGTCGAGAGGACACCGGTACTGCGCCCGGCAATCAGCAGGGAGCCGATGCCGTCGCAGCGCGACTGCGGAATGGCCTCCCGCTTGCGCAGCGCGTCGCAGGCCTGGCTTAGCGAATTCACGCTGAGCCAGGCCCATAGCACCGGTACCGCAGGGGCATTCATACAGAGGGCGGTCGCCAGCTCACCGCCGTCGCTGACCCGGCAAAACTCGACGGGCAGAGACGGCCCGTCAGGTTGCCACTCACCGGCGACAGGCAGCGGGCCGTACTTCCAGATTAACGAACCCCAGCCAAGGCAGGCTATCTTCATCCGTTCGCGTTCCGTTGCTATCAGGCTTTAGGAATACGCAGCGTCTGCCCGGGATAGATTTTATCCGGGCTGGAGAGCATCGGGCGGTTAGCTTCGAAAATCTTGTTGTACTGGTTGGCATCGCCGTACACGGTTTTGGAGATGGCGCTCAGGGTATCGCCGGATTTCACCGTGTAGTAGGTGGCTTCGTCTTTGGCATCGGTCGCGGTGATGTTGTTTTCCACTTCGCTCACGCCCGCGATGTTCCCGACGGCAACCTGGATTTTTTCTTTCTGCTCCTGCGTCAGCCCATCGCCGGTCACGCTGGCTTTGCCATCGGTGACGTTAACCTGGACCTTATCCGAGCCGGGAATATTCAGTTTCTTGAGGTGTTCGGCGATTTTGTCGCCCTGACCTTTGTGGTCGGTCAGGTTGTCCCACAGTTTTTCGCCTGCTTCTTTTACGAAATTAAAAAGACCCATTCCATCCTCCTGTTAAACATGAAGTCAGAATAAGCATAGCAGGTCACAGAAATTTCCCTCTCCGAAAGGAGAGGGAAGGAAGGATCAGACGCCCTGCTCCAGAATACGGATATGGGTGTCGAGCACGTTCCCTTTCACCGCGTCGCTCCACGTTTTCATGTGCGCGGTCTGCAGGTGTGCTTCAAGGTGCGCCACGGTTTCCCACTGCTCAACCATGATGATGGAGTCCGGCGCGGTGGCCTGGAAGCTGGCGTCGGTGGCGGCATCAATCATCGGCGCATAGCCGTGGCAGCCTTCTTCTTTCAGCACGGTTGGGATAATTTTTGCAAACTCATCCAGCACCGCCTGACGGTGATGTTGGCCTGGACGCGTACGAATTTCTGCAATTACGGTAAGCATATCGTTTCTCCTGATGTCAGGCTTCCAGTTAACCAAAAATCTCCGCGAGATGCTTGCGATATTCTGCGATATAGCGTGGGACATCAGGCATTTTAATCACGTCATTGACGATAAAGGTCGGCAGCGGGGTCATGCCCAGGAACTGATTGGCCTTGTGGAATGGCAAATATGCGCCGTCTACGCCCACGCCTTCAAAGAACTGATCTTTCTCGGTAAAGGCCTCAATTGGTGCGTTCCAGGTCAGGGAGAGCATGTATTTTTTCCCCTGGATCAGGCCGCCTGATCCGTACTTTTTAGACGCATCAGAGCGGGTACGACCGTCGCTGGCATACAGGGAGCCGTGGCCTTCGGTGAACACGTCGTCCATGTATTTTTTCACGGTCCACGGTGCACCCATCCACCAGCCCGGCATCTGCCAGATGATGGTATCGGCCCACAGGAAGTTCTGCACTTCTGCTTTAACATCGTAATCGCCGTCCGCGCGCACCACCCTGACATCATGCCCGGCGTCGCGCAGGAAACCGTCCGCGACCTCGGTCAGGGTGTCATTCAACTGGCCTTTAGAGTGCGCGAATTCTTTCGCGCCGTTGATAATCAGAATATTGCTCATTATTTGTCCTCGACGATGAGAGTATGCCGGACAGTCTACGCGCGAGAACGGGGCGGTAAAATAGGCAAAATGTGCAAAGTCTTTTGCTGCTCAGGCAATAATCCCCTACCAGCTTACGGTGACGTCAAGACCGCCCTCGGCACTATTGGCCAGCGATACGCGCATTCCGTGCAGGGTGGCGATGCGTTTAACAATCGATAGTCCCAGGCCGCTGCCGGTCTCATCCTGTCCCGGCGGGCGATAGAAGCGCTCGCCGACGCGGGCTAAGGCGTCGGGGGCAATACCCGGGCCGTTATCGCGCACGCTGAAGCTGCGGGCGTTAAGGGTCACGTCCACCACGCTGCCGCGCGGGCTGTAGCGGATGGCGTTATCCAACAGGTTGCGCACCAGCAGGCTGAGCAGGAGTTGCTGGCCGGTACGCGTTGCCTGCGGTGCATTGATGTTCAGCCGAATATCAATCCCCGCCTGTTGAGCCGGATGATAGATGTCCATCACGGCGGACTGGAGTAAATCGGCCAGCGCAAGGGGTTCGATATTGTCGAGGTTATCCAGCGAATCCAGACGCGACAGCGTAAGAAGCTGATCCACCAGCCGGGATGCCCGATCAATGCCGGCATGCATCTGCGCCAGGGCTTTGGCCTGCGCCTGCGGATCGTCCAGGTACAGCTGCGCCACATCCGTTTGCACCTTCAGCGCGGCCAGCGGGCTACGTAGCTCGTGGGCGGCATCCGACGTGAAGCGGCGCTCGCGGGACATCATCTCCTGGGTGCGCGTGAAGAGATGATTCAGCGAGTCGAGCAGCGGGCGGACTTCCGCAGGGACACCCTGCGTCGACAGCGTATCGGTGGCATCCGGCGAGCGCGATCGCAGGGTCTGCGCCAGCTTTTTCAGCGGCTTAAGCTCACGGCTCAGCATGACAATCAGCAGAAGCAGCATCACCGGGAGCGCCACCAGCCACGGCGTGAGTTGCGAGCTGACCACGTCCAGCGCCATCTCCTGGCGGTACTCGGCTTCCTGCCCGACCACCACCCGGTACTTACCGTCCGACGAGGTTAGCCACACAAAGCGCCACGCGTCGTTATCATCTTTCAGGCGACCATCGTCAAATCCGTCGCGGCGGTAGTGATACGGAATATCGCGTCCGTTTTCGCCGTCGTTGAGGATCATATCGCCGTCGGCGCTAAAGATGGCGAACGCCAGCGCGTCGTCGTCCAGACGACCGTGCTTCACTTTTTTGGGCATGTCGCGCATCCGTTCGGGGGCGCGGACCTCATCCAGATCCATCGTCAGCAGCCGTTTGGCAAACAGCATCTGCTGGGTATCAAACAGCTTATCGAGCTTGTGGGTGGTTTGCTGCCAGGCGACAAGGCTGGCGGCGAACCAGGCGGCCAGCGAGAGCAGCAGGAACAGTAGCGTCAGGCGTAGCTTCAGACTCAGTTTCATGCGTCACCCAGGGTATAACCGATGCCGTGCACGGTGCGGATAAACTCGCTCCCAAGCTTGCGGCGCAGGTGATGAACATGCACTTCCACCGCGTTGCTGGAGACGTCGTCATCCCAGTTATACAGTTTTTCTTCAATGTGTTTGCGCGGCAGAACCCGGCCCGCGTTGCGCATTAACAGCTCAAGGAGCGCAAACTCTTTCGGTTTAAGCACCAGCGTGTCGCCGTCAAGCGTCGCCACCAGGCTGACCGGATCGAGCATGACCTTACCGTGGCGCAGTTCGCTGCGCGTCTGGCCGTGACTGCGGCGCACCAGCGCTTCAAGGCGGGCCGCCACTTCGATCAGGGCGAACGGCTTACACAGATAATCATCCGCCCCCAGACGCAGCCCTTCGACGCGCTGGTTAAGCGCATCCCGCGCCGTCAGGATCAGCACCGGCTCGCTGCGGCCGCTTTCGCGCCACGCGCGTAGCATCTCCAGACCGTCGATTTCCGGCAGGGTGAGATCCAGCACCACGGCGTCGTACGGGGCGCTGTAGAGCGCCGCCTGGCCGGTTTTCCCGTCGGTGAACCAGTCCACGCTAAAGCCCAGTTTGCTTAAGCCCGTCTTAATGCCGTCGCCAATTAACTTGTCGTCTTCTACCAGTAAAATGCGCATGTTCCCTCCATGATGCAGCCAGTAAACCCGTTGCGCCCGGGCGCTGTACAGTAAAAATAAATAAATTTTTCCCTTAAGAAGTTGTTAAGGATTACCCTGTTTAATGGATTGCGAAACAACATTAAAGGGAGAGATAAAGATGAAAAAATACGCTGCAATTGCTGCCATCATGATGATGACCACCGCACCTGTCTTTGCTGCACAGGGTGGCTTTAACGGCCCATCGGCCACCGCCAGCCAGACGCAAACCCAGCAGGGCGGTTTTGTGGATAACAACGCCAACCTGACCACGGCGGCAAAAGTGAAAGATCTGAAGGACGACGCCTGGGTTAAGCTGCGCGGGAACATCACCGAGCGCCTGTCCGATGACCGCTACACCTTCCGCGACGAGAGCGGCACGGTGGTGGTGGAGATCGACCACAAGCGCTGGAACGGCGTGACCGTGACCCCGCAGGATAAAGTCGAACTTCAGGGTAAAGTCGATAAAGACTGGAACGAATTTGAAATCGACGTGAAGCAGGTTATTAAACTGAACAAATAACCCGGAAAGGGCCGCTTAACCGGCCCTTTTTCTTTGTGACTCAACTCGCCAGATGAGGTAGTATCTGCGGCAATATTGCCTGAAACCCATCGGTTTCTGAGTTGAGGAATCACACGTAATGAGCGATATGGCAGAGCGCCTCGCGCTACATGAATTCACGGAAAACGCCTACCTGAACTACTCCATGTACGTCATCATGGACAGGGCGTTGCCGTTTATCGGGGATGGCCTGAAGCCCGTCCAGCGCCGCATCGTCTATGCGATGTCCGAGCTGGGGCTGAGCGCCAGCGCCAAGTTCAAAAAATCCGCCCGTACCGTCGGTGACGTACTGGGTAAATACCATCCGCACGGCGACAGCGCCTGTTATGAAGCGATGGTGCTGATGGCGCAGCCATTCTCTTACCGCTACCCGCTGGTCGACGGGCAGGGGAACTGGGGTGCGCCGGACGATCCGAAATCCTTCGCGGCCATGCGTTACACCGAATCCCGCCTGTCCAAATATGCCGAATTGCTGCTGAGCGAGCTGGGCCAGGGCACGGTTGACTGGGTGCCTAACTTCGACGGGACATTGCAGGAGCCGAAAATGCTGCCTGCGCGCCTGCCGAACATCCTGCTCAACGGCACCACCGGTATTGCCGTCGGCATGGCGACGGACATCCCGCCGCACAACCTGCGTGAAGTGGCAAACGCCGCCATCACCCTGATTGAACAGCCGAAAACCTCGCTGGACGAGCTGCTGGATATCGTGCAGGGGCCGGACTACCCGACCGAAGCCGAAATCATTACTTCGCGCGCGGAAATCCGCAAAATCTACCAGAACGGCCGTGGCTCCGTGCGTATGCGCGCCGTCTGGAATAAAGAAGATGGTGCCGTGGTGATCACCGCGCTGCCGCACCAGGTCTCCGGTGCGAAGGTGCTGGAGCAGATCGCCTCCCAGATGCGCAATAAAAAGCTGCCGATGGTGGACGACCTGCGCGATGAGTCGGATCACGAGAACCCGACCCGTCTGGTGATCGTCCCGCGCTCCAACCGCGTGGACATGGATCAGGTGATGAACCACCTGTTCGCCACCACCGATCTGGAAAAAAGCTACCGCATCAACCTGAACATGATTGGCCTCGACGGCCGCCCGGCGGTGAAAAACCTGCTGGAGATCCTCACCGAGTGGCTGACGTTCCGCCGCGATACGGTGCGTCGTCGTCTGAATCACCGTCTGGAAAAAGTGCTCAAGCGCCTGCATATCCTCGAAGGTTTGCTGGTGGCGTTCCTCAATATCGACGAAGTGATTGAAATCATTCGTACCGAGGACGAGCCGAAGCCGGCGCTGATGTCGCGTTTCGGTATCAGCGAAACCCAGGCCGAAGCGATCCTTGAGCTGAAGCTGCGCCATCTCGCCAAACTGGAAGAGATGAAGATCCGCGGCGAGCAGGACGAGCTGGAAAAAGAGCGCGATAAGCTGCAGGCGATCCTCGCCTCCGAGCGCAAAATGAATACCCTGCTGAAGAAAGAGCTGCAGGCCGATGCCGACGCGTTTGGCGACGATCGCCGTTCTCCGCTGCACGAGCGCGAAGAAGCCAGAGCGATGAACGAGCACGACATGCAGCCTTCCGAGCCGGTCACCATCGTGCTGTCGCAAAGCGGCTGGGTGCGCAGCGCGAAAGGTCACGATATCGACGCGCCGGGCCTGAGCTACAAGGCGGGCGACAGCTTCAAGGCGGCGGTAAAAGGCAAGAGCAACCAGCCAGTGGCATTTATCGACTCCACGGGCCGCAGCTATGCCATCGATCCTATCACGCTGCCGTCTGCGCGCGGGCAGGGCGAGCCGCTCACCGGCAAGCTGACGCTGCCGCCGGGTGCCACGGTTGACCATATGCTGATGGAGTCCGACGACCAGAAACTGCTGATGGCCTCAGACGCGGGCTACGGCTTCATCTGTACCTTTAACGATCTGGTGTCGCGCAACCGTGCGGGTAAAGCGTTGATCAGCCTGCCGGATAACGCGCACGTTATGCCGCCGCTGGTCATTGAGAACGACAGCGATATGCTGCTGGCCATCACGGCCGCCGGACGTATGCTGATGTTCCCAGTGAGCGATCTGCCGGCGCTGTCAAAAGGTAAGGGCAACAAAATCATTAACATCCCGTCGGCGGAAGCGGCAAAAGGCGAAGATGGCCTGGCGCACCTGTTTATTTTACCGCCGCAAAGTACGCTGACGATCCACGTTGGCAAACGTAAAATTAAGCTTCGCCCGGAAGAGTTGCAAAAAGTGGTAGGCGAGCGCGGCCGCCGCGGCTCGCTGATGCGTGGCCTGCAGCGTATCGACCGCATTGAGATTGATTCTCCGAATCGTCCCGTCGTGGGCGACAGCGAAGCCTAGTTTAGTTCTCACCCCCTCTGTTCCGGAGGGGGTAAATTCACTAAAATTTCCCGTAAAAACGTTGTTAATTCATGCGTTGCGATTAACAATACGCGCTCGTAATAAAGTCCTTACCTGGCCACAGGTGAAGTATAATTGTCAGCTGTCAGGGCTTCAGAGGTCGCTATGCTATACATTGTTCGTTTAATTCTTACCGTTATTTACTGCATTCTGGTCTGTGTTTTCGGCTGTATCTGGTGCCTGTTCAGCCCGCGTAATCCGAAGCATGTCGCCACTTTTGGTCACATGTTCGGACGTCTTGCCCCGCTGTTTGGCCTGAAGGTCGAAAAACGTCTGCCGGAAGGGGCAGAGAACTTCGGTAATGCCATCTATATCGCTAACCATCAGAACAATTACGATATGGTCACGGCTGCTAACATCGTATTACCGCCGACCGTGACGGTAGGGAAAAAAAGCCTGCTGTGGATCCCGTTTTTCGGCCAGCTTTACTGGCTCACCGGTAACCTGCTGATCGACCGTAATAATCGGGCAAAAGCCCACGGCACCATTGCCGAAGTGGTGAACCACTTTAAAAAACGCAAAATCTCAATCTGGATGTTCCCGGAAGGGACGCGCAGCCGTGGCCGTGGCCTGCTGCCGTTTAAAACCGGTGCGTTTCATGCTGCAATTGCGGCAGGGGTTCCAATTATTCCCGTGTGCGTTTCCAACACTTCTAATAAAATTAATCTTAACCGCCTGAATAATGGGCTGGTGATAGTGGAAATGCTGCCGCCGGTGGACACCAGTCACTACGGTAAAGATCAGGTGCGCGAACTGGCGACACACTGCCGCGAGCTGATGGCTCAGCATATCGCGCAGCTCGACAAAGAAGTCGCAGAGAGAGAAGCCGCCGGTAAAATTTAACCGGCGTTAAAGGGAAAACGAATTCCCGCGTTGTTAGTCGTTTCAGATGGAGCTTATATGTCACTCAGTCGGCGTCAATTTATTCAGGCTTCGGGGATCGCCCTTTGTGCGGGTGCGATGCCGCTGACAGCCAGCGCCGCGGGGCAGCAGCAGCCGTTGCCCATTCCGCCGTTGATCGAATCCCGTCGCGGGCAGCCGCTTTTCCTGACGTTACAGCGCAGCCACTGGTCCTTTACCCAGGGGACGCGCGCCTCCATCTGGGGTATTAACGGGCGCTACCTCGGGCCAACCATCCGCGTGTGGAACGGCGATGACGTTAAGCTGATTTACAGTAACCGCACGCCTGAGAATGTCGCGATGACCGTCAGCGGCCTGCAGGTGCCTGGCCCGCTGGTTGGCGGCGCGGCGCGCATGATGTCGCCAAACGCCGACTGGGCGCCGGTATTGCCGATCCGCCAGAGCGCGGCGACCCTGTGGTATCACGCCAACACCCCAAACCGCACTGCGCAGCAGGTCTATAATGGCCTCGCGGGCATGTGGCTGATTGAAGATGAGATCAGCAAATCACTGCCGATCCCGAACCACTACGGCGTGGATGATTTCCCGGTCATTATTCAGGACAAACGTCTGGATAACTTTGGCACACCGGAATACAGCGAGCCGGGTAGCGGCGGTTTTGTCGGCGACACGCTGCTGGTTAACGGTGCGCAAAGTCCGTATGTCGAAGTGTCTCGCGGCTGGGTGCGCCTGCGTTTGCTTAACGCCTCCAACTCCCGACGCTATCTGCTGCAGATGAGCGATGGCCGCCCCCTGCACGTGATTTCAGGCGATCAGGGCTTCCTGCCCGCGCCGGTTTCCGTTAAGCAGCTGGCGCTGGCGCCGGGCGAACGCCGTGAAATTCTGGTCGACATGACCAACGGCGATGAAGTCTCTTTAACCTGCGGCGAAGCGGCCAGCATTGTCGACCGTATCCGCGGATTCTTTGAACCGTCGAGCATTCTGGTTTCCACCCTGGTGCTGACCCTGCGTCCAACTGGCCTGCTGCCGCTGGTGACCGACAGCCTGCCGATGCGCCTGCTGCCGCAGGAGATCATGACCGGGCCAGCGGTCCGCAGCCGCGACATCAGCCTGGGCGACGATCCGGGCATTAATGGCGCGCTGTGGGACGTAAACCGCATCGATATTACCGCTCAGCAGGGCACCTGGGAGCGCTGGACGGTGCGGTCAGATATGCCCCAGTCGTTCCATATTGAGGGCGTGAGTTTCCTGATCCGCAACGTCAACGGCGCGATGCCGTTCCCGGAAGATCGCGGCTGGAAAGATACCGTCTGGGTGGACGGGCAGGTAGAGCTGCTGGTCTACTACGGTCAACCTTCGTGGCCGCACTTCCCGTTCCTCTATCACAGCCAGACGCTGGAGATGATGGACAGGGGATCCGTGGGGCAGCTGCTGGTGAATCCGGCGCCGTAAATGGCTTTTCTCCCTCTCCCTGTGGGAGAGGGGGTGAGGGCAACGGCCCGCACAATACCCCTTCATTTCCCCCGGTAAACCAGCGTATAATCCCGCTCCTTTTGTCTATTTTTTCTTCGGAAGCATTATGAGCGCAATTTCCCTGATCCAGCCGGATCGTGACCTCTTCTCCTGGCCGCAGTACTGGGCTGCCTGCTTTGGGCCAGCGCCGTTCCTGCCAATGTCCCGCGAAGAGATGGATCAGCTGGGCTGGGATAGCTGCGATATCATTCTGGTGACGGGAGATGCCTACGTTGACCACCCCAGCTTCGGCATGGCGATCTGCGGACGTATGCTGGAAGCGCAGGGCTTTCGCGTCGGGATCATCTCCCAGCCTGACTGGAACAGCAAAAACGACTTTATGCGTCTGGGGAAACCGAACCTGTTCTTCGGCGTGACCGCGGGCAACATGGACTCGATGATCAACCGCTACACCGCCGATCGCAAGCTGCGCCATGACGATGCTTACACCCCGGATAACGTGGCGGGGAAACGCCCGGACCGCGCCACGCTGGTCTATACCCAACGCTGCAAAGAAGCCTGGAAAGATGTCCCGGTGATCCTGGGCGGTATCGAAGCCAGCCTGCGCCGCACCGCGCACTATGACTACTGGTCCGATACCGTGCGTCGCTCGGTACTGGTCGATTCCAAAGCCGACATGCTGATCTTCGGCAACGGCGAGCGTCCGCTGGTGGAAGTGGCGCACCGTCTTGCGCAGGGCGAGCCGGTAGGCAACATCCGCGACGTGCGCAATACCGCGATTATGGTGAAAGAGGCGCTGCCGGGCTGGAGCGGGGTGGATTCCCGCATCATTGATATGCCAGGCAAAATCGACCCTATTCCGCACCCGTACGGCGACGATCTGCCGTGTGCGGATAACAAACCGGTCGCCCCGAAAAAAGCCGAAGCGAAAGCCGTGGTGGTTCAGCCGCCGCGCCCGAAGCCGTGGGAAAAAACCTACGTCCTGCTACCGTCCTTTGAAAAAGTCAAAGCCGATAAAGTGCTCTACGCCCATGCGTCGCGTATTTTGCACCATGAAACCAACCCCGGCTGCGCCCGCGCGCTGATGCAAAAGCACGGCGAGCGTTATATCTGGATCAACCCACCGGCGATCCCGCTTTCTACCGAAGAGATGGACAGCGTCTTTGCGCTGCCGTACAAGCGCGTACCGCATCCGGCGTACGGCAGCAGCCGTATTCCGGCGTATGAGATGATCCGCTTCTCGATCAACATCATGCGCGGCTGCTTTGGCGGCTGCTCCTTCTGCTCTATTACCGAGCACGAGGGCCGCATTATTCAGAGCCGCTCTGAAGATTCCATCGTCAACGAGATCGAAGCCATTCGCGACACGGTGCCGGGTTTTACCGGTGTGATCTCCGATCTCGGCGGCCCGACCGCAAACATGTACATGCTGCGCTGTAAATCGCCGCGCGCGGAGCAGACCTGCCGCCGTTTATCCTGTGTCTATCCGAGCATTTGCGAGCATATGGACACCAACCACGAGCCGACGATCAATCTATATCGCCGTGCGCGTGACCTGAAAGGCATCAAGAAGATCCTGATCGCCTCCGGGGTGCGTTACGACATTGCGGTGGAAGATCCGCGCTACATCAAAGAGCTGGCGACGCACCACGTCGGCGGTTATCTGAAGATTGCCCCGGAGCACACCGAAGAAGGCCCGCTGTCGAAAATGATGAAGCCGGGCATGGGCAGCTACGATCGCTTTAAAGAACTGTTCGACACCTACTCGAAGCAGGCGGGCAAAGAGCAGTATCTAATCCCGTACTTCATTTCCGCGCACCCCGGCACGCGCGATGAAGATATGGTCAACCTGGCGCTGTGGCTGAAACAGCGTCGCTTCCGACTCGATCAGGTACAGAACTTCTATCCGTCGCCACTCGCCAACTCGACGACCATGTATTACACCGGCAAGAACCCGCTGAGTAAGATTGGCTACAAGAGTGAAGACGTGGTGGTGCCGAAAGGGGATAAACAGCGTCGTCTGCATAAAGCGCTGCTGCGTTACCACGATCCGGCTAACTGGCCGCTGATCCGCCAGGCGCTGGAAGAGATGGGTAAAAAACACCTGATTGGCTCACGCCGCGACTGCCTGGTCCCTGCGCCAACGCTCGATGAAATGCGGGAAGCACGCCGCCAGAACCGCCATACGCGCCCGGCCCTCACGAAACATACGCCGATTGTGCATCAGCGTTCGAACGGTGGGGCAACGGGAGCGAAAAAAACGGGAAAACGTAAGATCGGATAACGATGATGCCCTCACCCACAGGGAGAGGGTGTAAAATGTACCCTCTCCCTGTGGGAGAGGGTTAGGGTGAGGGAAAATTACCCCCCAAACTGATCCGGATCCGGCCCCAAACGCTTGCCCTGATCCAGCTTCGCAATCTCACCCAGCTCATCTTTATCCAGGCGGAAATCCCAGACGTCGAAGTTCTCAGCGATGCGCGAAGGCGTGACCGATTTCGGGATCACTACCAGGCCGCAGTCCAGATGCCAGCGAATCACAATCTGCGCCGGGGTTTTGCCATATTTATCCGCCAGCGTACGAATGATCTTCTGATCGAATACGCCTTCACCGCCCTGTGCCAGCGGGCTCCAGGATTCGGTCTGGATCTTGTGCGTGGCGTTCCAGGAATGCAGCTGACGTTGCTGCATCAGCGGGTGCAGCTCAATCTGGTTGATGACCGGCGCGACGCCCGTTTCGTCAATCAGACGCTGCAGGTGGTGCACCTGGAAGTTACACACCCCAATGCTTTTCACCAGCCCAGCCTGCTGGAGCTCAATCATGCCTTTCCAGGCATCCACGTAATGATCGATAGCCGGAACCGGCCAGTGCATCAGATACAGATCGACAAAATCGAGCTGCAGCTTGTCCAGGCTCTCCTGCAGGGCTTCGCGCGGGCGTTTTTGGTCGTCGTTCCACAGCTTGGTGGTGATGAAAAGGTCGTCGCGGGGCATGCCTGCGCTGGCGAGCGCCTTGCCCACGCCGTCCTCATTTTTGTACGCGGCAGCGGTATCAATCGACCGGTAGCCGACTTCCAGTGCTTTATGAATGGCGGACACGACCTCGTCGTTACCGGCTTTCCATACGCCGAGCCCCAACTGGGGCATTACGTTGCCGTCCTGAAGCTTGATCACGGTTTGGTTTGCCATTTTTCCTCCTCCATTTGCTCATCGTCGAAGGGAGCCTCCGACGATGTTGGTGTGCATTAAGTCTGGACGAAATGTCAAAAAACGAAAGGTGGGACAACAAAAACGCTTAGCGTGCCGCTTCGTAAATACGACGGCTTACGTCCAGGGTGATGTCGCCGTGCTCGCCCAGTTGCGTCATGCCATGCGCCTCGAGTTTTGCCAGCAGGGCAGGGATGGAGCTGCCATCCAGGCCATAGCCGGAAAGACGCGTTGGCACGCCCAGGCTTTCAAAGAAGTTGCGGGTCGCTTCGATCGCGGCATCGATACGCGCATCGTCAGAACCTTCGGTAATGTTCCACACGCGCTCGGCGTACTGCAGCAGTTTGGCGCGTTTGGTGTCACGTTTTTCATTCCACAGCGCAGGCAGAACCACCGCCAGGGTTTGTGCGTGATCCAGACCGTGCATCGCCGTCAGCTCGTGGCCGAGCATATGGGTTGCCCAGTCCTGCGGCACGCCGGCACCGATCAGGCCATTCAGCGCCTGAGTAGCCGCCCACATCACGTTGGCGCGCACGTCGTAGTTTTCCGGCTCCTGCAGCGCTTTCGGGCCATCTTCAACCAGGGTCAGCAGAATGCCTTCTGCGAAGCGGTCCTGAATTTTGGCATCCACCGGATAGGTAACGTACTGCTCAACGGTGTGAACAAACGCATCCACCACGCCGTTGGCGACCTGACGTGCAGGCAGGGTGTAGGTGTAAACCGGGTCCAGAATGGCAAATACCGGCTGAACGTGTTCGTTCATAAAGGCCTGCTTATCACCCGTGGTTTTACGGGAAATCACCGCACCTTTGTTCGATTCCGAACCGGTGGCGGGCAGGGTCAGCACGGAGCCCATTGGGATCGCGCTTTTCACGTCGCTGCCGCGGGTTTCCAGAATATGCCACGGATCGATGCCGTCCGCGTAGTGGGCCGCTGCGGCGATGAATTTGGTGCCGTCCAGAACAGAACCGCCGCCCACGGCCAGCAGGAAGGTGATCTTCTCGTCTTTCGCGATTTTCACCGCGTTCATCAGCGTTTCGTAGGACGGGTTTGGCTCGATGCCGCCAAACTCACGCACGTCCAGACCGTCCAGCGCGCTGTATACCTGATCCAGCACGCCGGTTTTTTTCACGCTGCCGCCACCGTAGGTGATCAGCACGCGGGCGTCAGCGGGGATCTGCTCGCGCAGTTCGGCGATGGCACCTTTACCAAACAGAATGCGGGTGGGGGTATGTAGATTAAAGTTATTCATTGCTCTTTCCCTCTGGTGGGTGAAAAACCGCGGTGGCGCAAATGGCGACCTGATGCTGCACATTGTGGCTATCTGGCGCTATCCTCTCAATGCACATTCCTGCCGATGTCTTGCCCATTTCTACAGAGTACTGGAGAAAGTGAAAGAAATTGCGCACACTGCATGGGTCAGAAACCGCCTCTGGAGTAAGAAGAAATGAACCGCGATGACATCTGTTTACAGCTTACTTCGCAAATCAAACAGTTGATAGATAAGCAAAATGACCTGAGTGTGCTGCTGCCGGATATCCGGCTGCTCTACGGGACGCAGCCGGGTACGCGCACGCCGGTGATGTACCAGCCGGGCATCGTTTTTCTCTTTTCCGGCCATAAAATTGGCTATATCAATGAGCGCGTGTTTCGTTACGACACCAATGAATATCTGCTCCTGACGGTGCCTTTACCCTTTGAATGTGAAACGTTCGCGACGGAGGCGGTTCCGCTGGCGGGGATCCGCGTGAATGTTGATATCCTGCAACTGCAGGAGCTGCTGATGGACATTGGGGAAGATGAGCTGTTCCAGCCGTCGATGGCGGCCAGCGGCATCAACTCCGCGACGCTGTCGGATGAAATCCTCTGCGCTGTTGAACGCCTGCTGGACGTCATGGAAAGACCGCTGGATGCCCGTATCCTCGGCAAGCAGATTATCCGCGAGATCCTCTACCACGTTCTGTTAGGGCCGGGGGGCGGGGCGCTGCTGGCGCTGGTGAGCCGTCAGACGCACTTCAGCCTGATCAGCCGCGTGTTGAAACGCATTGAAAGCCAGTACACGGAAAACCTCAGCGTGGACCAGCTGGCGGCAGAGGCGAACATGAGCGTGTCGGCGTTCCACCATAATTTTAAGTCGGTCACCAGCACCTCGCCGCTGCAGTATCTTAAAACCTACCGGCTGCACAAGGCGCGTATGCTGATGATCCACGACGGCATGAAAGCCAGCGCGGCGGCTATGCGCGTTGGGTATGAAAGTGCATCGCAGTTTAGTCGGGAATTTAAGCGCTATTTCGGCGTGACGCCGGGGGAAGATGCGACCCGCATCAGAACGATGCAGGGCGCTTAGGTTTTTCCCCCTCTCCCCTATGGAGAGAGGGTCAGGGTGAGGGGATCACGCGCTGCAATATTTCTTCTTAATCACCACCGCAATCGTCCCTACCAGCCCGGCAATCAGCAGGACAATCGGCAGCACCATCAGGAAAGTCATCACCTGATCTTCATGACGTTTTACAAACGGGATCATATTCAGCGCATAGCCCAGGGATGTCACCACGCCAACCCACAGCAGAGCGCTCAGCCAGTTGAAAAACTGGAAGCGGCGGTTCGACAGCCCGGAAATGCCGGCCATTGTTGGCAGCAGGGTGCGAACAAAAGCGAGGAAGCGCCCGGCCAGCAGCGCCAGCAGGCCATGACGATCAAACATGCAGGTCGCACGCTGATGATATTTGTGCGGCAGCTGCGCCAGCCAGCCCTTCACGACGCGGGTATTCCCGAGCCAGCGGCCCTGCAAATAGCTCAGCCAGCAGCCAAGGCTGGCGGCGGAAGTGAGGATTATCATCGTGGGTGCGAAGTCCATCACGCCCTTGCCGATTAACGCCCCTGCAAGCAGCAGCAGGCTGTCACCGGGCAGAAACGAGGCTGGCAGTAATCCATTTTCCAGAAACAGGGTCGCAAACATCACGAAATAGACAATCCCCACAACGTGCGGGTCCGCCAGCGCGGCAAAATCGTGTTGCCAGAGCGCAGCGATAATATCTTGAATAACAGCCATGGACTTTCCTGTGGAACAGCAGATATAACGCTATTGTACTCCCTAATTGGCCCGTTGGGATTGATCGCAGGCGCAACTCATGCAGACTTTTCCGGTTGCGCCGTGAATAAAAATGTCCAGGGAGTACACTTTCAGCCTGCACTCTACACGATGCGCGCAAACCCTGCTGCTAAATCGGCAATTAAATCGTCAACATTTTCTAAACCAATATGCAGTCGGATCAGGGTGCCGCTGAAGTCCACTTCTCCGCCCGGGCGTAGCGCCGCGATCTGCTCCGGCTGGTTAGGCAGGATCAGCGATTCAAACCCGCCCCAGGAGTAGGCCATGCTGAACAGGGTAAAATGATCCAGATAGCTTGCCAGCTCGTCGTTGTTCAGCCGTTTTTTAAGCACGAATGAGAACAGCCCGCTGCTGCCCGTAAAGTCACGTTTCCAGAACTCATGGCCTTTACTCCCGGGAAGCGCCGGATGGTTAACCCGCTCAACCTGCGGATGCTGCGCCAGCCACTCGGCCACCCTGAGGCTGCTTTCATGGTGTTGACGCAGGCGCACGCCCAGCGTGCGCAGGCCGCGGCTGGTCATGTAGGCCGTATCAGCATCCACCATCTGGCCCATCAGGTAGACATTCTCACGCAGTTGATCCCAGCAGCGGGCGTTAGATACCGCGGTGCCAATCATGCCGTCAGAGTGGCCAATCAGGTATTTGGTCGCGGCCTGAATGGAGATATCGATACCGAATTCCAGCGCGTTAAACAGCACGCCCGCCGCCCAGGTGTTGTCGATAATGATGATTGCCTCGGGCGCTTTGCTGCGCACCGCCTTAACGATGGCCGGGACGTCATGTACTTCCATGGTGATCGACCCCGGTGATTCCAGGAACACGATGCGCGTGTTCGGCTGAATAAGGTCGGCAATGCCTTCGCCCGCTAGCGGGTCGAACCAGCCGGTGGTGACGCCGAGCTTGCTGAGGATTTTGGTGCAGAAGTCCTGGCTCGGCTCGTACGCCGTGTTGGTCATCAGGATATGGTCACCCTGTTCCACGAACGCCAGAATGGTGTTGGCAACGGCCGCTGCGCCACAGGGGAACAGCGCGCAGCCCGCGCCGCCTTCCAGTTCGCACATCGCTTCCTGCAACGAAAAATGGGTAAGGGTGCCCCGACGTCCGTAGAACAGCCCGCCGGTGGCGCGGTTACGCGTGGCGATTTTCTTTTCCTCAACGGTATCAAACACCAGAGAGGAGGCCCGTTGGATCACGCTGTTGACCGCGCCCTGGGTGTATTTTTTGCTGCGTCCGGCCTGCACCAGCGTGGTATCAAGCTGCTTCTTCGTCATCCTGGATAGCCCTGTTTTTATACGTCTGGACGTCCAGACTACCATGAAAGTAAAAAAGTGCACTTCTGCGATGGTGGAATAAGGCGAAAATTTTCTAAAATTGCGGCTCTGAAAATTTTTCCTGCGTAAGCGCAAGGAAAGTGAGTGAAATTTACGGCACTATGTAAATACTAATGAGAACTACTATCAATTCGACGTTGTTTTGATATTATTATGCTCAGAATTTGTGATTTGCGTCCTGGAGATACAGAGTGGGTAATAATTTGATGCAGACGGATCTCTCCGTTTGGGGCATGTATCATCATGCCGACATCGTGGTTAAGATTGTGATGATCGGCCTGATCCTGGCGTCCGTTGTCACCTGGGCTATTTTCTTCAGCAAGAGCGTTGAGCTTATTTCGCAGAAGCGTCGTCTTAAGCGCGAACAGCAGCAGCTGGCTGAAGCCCGCTCTCTGGATCAAGCATCCGACATGACCTCATCCTTCCACGCGAAAAGCCTGACCTCCCTTTTAGTGAATGAAGCGCAGAACGAGCTTGAACTCTCCGCAGGCAGTGAAGATAACGAAGGTATCAAAGAGCGTACCGGCTTCCGTCTGGAACGTCGTGTCGCTGCTGTGGGCCGTCATATGGGCCGCGGTAACGGTTATCTGGCGACCATCGGTGCGATCTCTCCGTTTGTCGGCCTGTTCGGTACCGTCTGGGGCATCATGAACAGCTTTATCGGCATTGCCCAAACGCAGACCACCAACCTGGCGGTTGTTGCGCCGGGTATCGCAGAAGCGCTGCTGGCGACGGCTATCGGCCTGGTGGCAGCAATTCCTGCGGTCGTTATCTACAACATCTTCGCGCGTATGATTGGCAGCTATAAAGCCACGCTGGGTGACGTTGCGGCGCAGGTTCTGCTGCTGCAAAGCCGTGACCTGGACCTCAACGCCAGCGCCGTTAAACCGGTACATGCGGCGTCCAAACTGCGCTTAGGTTGATACTATGGCAATGCGTCTTAACGAAAATCTGGACGATAACGGCGAAATGCATGAAATCAACGTCACGCCGTTTATCGACGTGATGCTGGTGCTGCTGATTATCTTCATGGTGGCTGCGCCGCTGGCGACGGTTGACGTGAAGGTGAACCTGCCTGCCTCGTCCAGCCAGCCGCAGCCGCGTCCGGAAAAGCCAATCTACCTCTCGGTTAAGGCCGATAAATCCATGTTCCTGGGCAACGACCCGGTTACGGATACGTCAGTCATTCCGGCGCTGGACCAGCTCACCGGCGGCAAGAAAGATACCACCGTGTTCTTCCGCGCGGATAAAACCGTTGATTACGAAACCATGATGAAGGTAATGGACACGCTGCATCAGGCGGGTTACCTGAAGATTGGTCTGGTGGGTGAAGAGAAAACGGCGGCGAAGTAATTTCACCGCTAACGCCAGTCGGTAACACACTGTGAATGTAAAAAGGGGGCCATCGCGGCCCCCTTTGTTTATTCCCCACAACGGTTCTTAACCGAGGTGTTCTCCCCCGCACACGCCATGCACTTCTGCCGTGACGTAGCTGGATTCCTGGCTTGCCAGATAGACATACACCGGTGCCAGCTCCGCAGGTTGCCCCGCACGCTTCATCGGCGTCTGCTGACCAAACTGCGGGATTTTCTCCTGCGGCTGGCCGCCGGAAATCTGCAGCGCGGTCCAGATTGGACCCGGTGCGACCACGTTCACGCGAATCCCTTTTTCGGCGATCTGCTTCGCCAGCCCGCGGCTGTAGTTCAGGATCGCGGCCTTGGTTGAGGCATAATCCAGCAGATGTGGGCTTGGCTGGTATGCCTGAATTGAGGATGTGGTGATAATGCTGGACCCGGCCGGAAGCAGCGGGATGGCTTCCTGGGTGATGTAAAACAGCGCCAGGACGTTGACCGCGTAGGTCTCTTTAAACTGCTCGGTCGTGAGATCCGCAATTTTCTCTACCGCCGTCTGCTTACCGGCAACCAGCGCCAGGATATCCAGGCCACCCAGCGCCTCGTGCGCGGTGTGCACCAGCGAGCGGGCAAACTGCTCATCGCTCAGGTCGCCCGGGATCAGCACCGCTTTACGTCCCGCCTCTTCAATCAGCTGTTTGACCTGCTGCGCGTCCTCTTCCTCCGCCGGTAGGTAGTTAATCGCTACGTCTGCGCCTTCACGCGCGTAAGCGATGGCGGCAGCGCGTCCGATACCGGAATCGCCCCCTGTCACCAGCGCCTTACGATCCTGGAGTCGTCCACTGCCTTTATAGCTCTCTTCGCCACAGTCCGGTACAGGCGTCATCTTTGACTGCACGCCAGGGGCAGGCTGCTTCTGCTTAGGGTATTCACCGGTGTGATACTGCGTGGTGGGGTCCTGCATTTTCGTCTGGTGATGTGCCATAAGGGATCTCCTTTTGAGTGAACTTACCCATTAAGCGTAGGAGATTTTATCGAAAAGCAGGGATAATTAAGGATTATCCGTAATACTGGCGTGCGCCTCTTCATCAAGCGCGACGCAGGTGACGCTGGAGGTGCGGTAGTCGCCTTCGGCGAGTTTGCGGGTCAGGCGCAGGGTTGCGGTTTCGCGCGCCAGCAGGTACTGGTAGTGGGCTTCAAGGCGTCCGAGGAGCTTCTCTTTCAGCTCCGGCTGCTTTTCAATGATGGCATTCATCACCGCGCCGTAAATCTCCTCTTTCACCTGTAAAGCATAAATTTCACGGCGGTTCTGCCATTTCAGGCGCACCAGCGTCGCCGGGATAGAGACCAGATCCTGGGTAATACGCGTCATCTCGGCGTTTTTGATGTTTCGTAACGCAGCGAGATTCTGCTTTAAGATAAACTCGTCGCTTTTTTTATCTTCTAAAGTCAAATAAACGTTATTATCGCTAACTGCTTTCACGTTAATCTTCCCCGAGGTCATAAAAAATGGGGGTGTTTTTTTCGCGGGTAATTAAATTAAGCCAAATTTCATTTCCCGCTTCGTTTATTTCTTTGGTTTTTTCAGCCATTATTTGACTTAAGGTCTGGGCATCTATTTCGCCCTCGGCTTGCAGATCGTCCAGCAGGTGTACAAAGGCTTCAATTTTTACGGCGCGAAACAAGCGATCTTTAATATGGCGGTCGTGTTCTTCCAGCAACATATTACGGGATTTACCGGACTGTGAGACACCAATTAATATTTCGGACTCATAATCGGAGAGCTTTCTTTTTCCCTGAGTGAAATTCGTCTCTTTTTCTGCTTCCTTCGCAGGCTGCTCCACAGGCGTGATGTGGTACTTAGCCGGGACGAGATTGTCGGGCAGCATTGTAACGTCCTTTAATTTCAACAGGGTGGGGTTAGTATTAGGGTGAGATTCGTTGACAATAACATGAGGCAATTTTAAAATCAAAAAAAATGGAGCCTACCCATGAACAGTATTTTCTTTACGGTCATTACATTGTTATTACTGACCGCCGGCGTTCTTTTATTGATGCAAGAGTTCAATAAAACCAAAGTATCGAAGGATGCCAGCGTCCCGCCACAACCAGAGCCGATGACAAAAGAGGAAGGGGAAGATCATTTCTCGGTATTGATGAACGCGATAACGCCGGTTTGGTACTGGCGGGTCAATCATGAATATATCGACTTTTTGCATGCGACTATTAAGCGCATGAAAATGGCTGAAATTAATGATACGCCCGGGTTGTTTGAAGCACAGCGCCGCTGCAGTGACCTGAATTCAGCGGTGTACAAATATTATGACAATATCAAAAAACGTTGTCTTAATGGCGAGAAGGTCTCGTATTCGGATTTGGACGTATTAAATCTGCGCCAGTGTTTTCGCGAGTTCAGTCTTGAAGCCTACCCGGAGCTGGTGGCGCTGGTGTGGCCGGAATATGCGCGCCCGGACGTAAACCCGCAGGAAGTGTAAGTGCTTTGTTGGTTAGCTGTTGCAAACAGTAAGCGCTCCTGAGATATACTGAGCGCTGGTTTCGTTTGCAGACAGGACTCTATGGAACGCTTTTTTGAAAACGCAATGTACGCCTCTCGCTGGATCCTGGCGCCGGTCTACTTTGGCCTCTCCCTGGCGCTTATCGCTCTGACGATCAAGTTCTTCCAGGAAATTATTCACGTCTTGCCCAACATCTTCTCCATTGCGGAAGCGGATTTGATTCTGGTGCTGCTGTCGCTGGTGGACATGACGCTGGTCGGCGGGCTGCTGGTGATGGTGATGTTCTCCGGCTATGAGAACTTTGTCTCTCAGCTGGATATCGACGCGCGCAAAGAAAAGCTGAGCTGGCTCGGCAAAATGGACGCCACCTCGCTGAAAAACAAAGTGGCCGCCTCCATTGTGGCGATCTCCTCCATCCATCTTTTACGCGTGTTTATGGATGCGAAGAACGTACCGGACAACAAGCTGATGTGGTATGTCATTATCCACCTGACGTTTGTCCTGTCGGCGTTCGTGATGGGGTATCTGGATAAGATCAGTAAGAAGTAATTTTCCCTCATGCACAAATTTATGCGCGCATCGAACCATTCCCTCTCCCCTTTGGGGAGAGGGTTAGGGTGAGGGGAATATACGGCTGTGGGCGTATTTCCGTTCACTTTACTTATCTGACGACGCCTGCCACAGATTCAACTCACCATCCGCGACGTGCTGGTCAATTCGCGCCAGTTCATCGTCCGTAAAGCGCAGGTTTTCCAGCGCCTGAACGTTCTCCTCAAGCTGCTCAGGGCGGCTCGTACCGATCAGCACCGACGTGACGCGCTCGTCTTTCAGCAGCCAGCTCAGCGCCATCTGCGCCATCGTCTGCCCGCGCGCGTGCGCCATTTCGTTAAGCAGGCGCAGGCTGTTCAGGTTGGCCTCGGTCAGCATGTTTTCCGTCAGTCCGCGCACTTTCTTGCCTTCACGCTGCATGCGCGATCCGTCCGGAATGCCGTTCAGGTATTTTCCGGTTAACAACCCCTGCGCCAGCGGCGTAAAGGCGATACAGCCGGTGCCGTTAGCGTCCAGCGCGTCCAGCAGCCCGGTTTTATCGACCCAGCGGTTCAGCAGGTTATAGGACGGCTGATGGATCAGCAGCGGGATCTTCCACTCGCTCAACAGCCCGGCCATGATCCGGGTTCGCTCCGTCGAGTAAGAGGAGATCCCCACATACAGCGCTTTGCCGCTCTGCACGGCGTGCGCCAGGGCCGCAGCCGTCTCCTCCATGGGCGTGTTCTCATCGACGCGGTGGGAGTAGAAAATATCGACATATTCCACGCCCATGCGCTTCAGGCTCTGGTCGAGGCTGGCGAGGAGATACTTACGCGAACCGCCCGAGCCATACGGCCCCGGCCACATGTCGTAGCCCGCCTTGGTGGAAATAATCAGCTCGTCGCGATACCCGGCAAAATCGTCGCGCAGCAGCCGACCAAAGTTCTCTTCGGCGCTGCCCGGCGGTGGGCCATAGTTATTGGCGAGGTCAAAATGGGTAATGCCGAGATCGAACGCTTTACGCAGCAGCGCGCGCTGGGATTCCAGCGCCTGAACGTGGCCAAAGCTGTGCCACAGGCCGAGCGACAGCGCGGGCAGGCGCAGGCCGCTTTGCCCGCAGAAACGGTACTGCATATTTTCGTAGCGGCCAGGGTAGGGATGCCAGGACATGATGTCTCCTTTCTTGTCGATGAATTTTCGAAACAACGTTTTCATTCTATGCTTATCAAATCACAAATCCCGGAGAGATGCGATGACGCGCCTGACCGCCAAAGATTTTCCGCAGGAATTGCTCGATTACTACGACTATTACGCACACGGTAAAATCTCCAAACGCGAGTTTCTGAATCTTGCAGCACGCTATGCGGTGGGCGGCGTAACGGCGCTGGCGCTGTTTAACATGCTAAAGCCCAACTATGCGCTGGCCGAGCAGGTTAAATTCACCGACCCCGATATTCTTCCTGAATACATTCACTATCCGTCGCCCAATGGGCACGGCGAGGTGCGCGGCTATCTGGTCAAACCGGCTAAAGCCAGCGGCAACGTGCCCGCGGTGGTGGTGGTGCATGAGAATCGCGGCCTGAACCCCTATATCGAAGATGTGGCGAGACGCGTCGCCAAAGCCGGGTACATCGCGCTGGCACCGGACGGCTTAAGCTCGGTCGGCGGCTATCCGGGCAATGATGAAGAGGGCAAAGTGCTCCAGCAGAAGGTCGACCCGACAAAGCTGATGAACGACTTCTTTGCCGCCGTCGAGTTTATGCGAACGCACCCAGAGGCGACCGGCAAGGTCGGCATCACGGGTTTTTGCTATGGCGGCGGCGTGTCGAACGCGGCGGCGGTGGCGTATCCCGAGCTGAACTGCGCGGTGCCGTTCTACGGTCGCCAGCCTGCGGCGGCGGATGTCCCTAAAATCAAAGCGCCGCTGCTGTTGCATTACGCCGAACTGGATAAGAACATTAACGAAGGCTGGCCCGCTTATGAGGCGGCGCTGAAAGCCAGTAACACGGTTTACGAGGCTTATATCTACCCCGGCGTAAACCACGGTTTTCACAATGATTCCACACCCCGTTACGACGAGGCTGCGGCAGAGTTGGCCTGGACGCGCACGCTGGGATGGTTCGAGAAGTATTTGCGCTGAACGCAAACAAGCCGGGCACGCCCGGCTTGCAAAACAGGCTTGCCCCGGCAGCGTCGCGCCGCCGGGAAGTGAAGGAGATCAGAAGCTGTAGCTCATCCCCGCCTGAACGCTGGCATCGTTATCCACGTCACCCGTTCCCACATACACGCCGGTATTCAGCGAGAAGTTATGCGCGATGGTGGCGTTGATGCCTGCCCCAAAGATACCCATCGCGTTGTTGTGCCCGGAGGTGTTGTGATAATCCGCGGCCTTGATGTCGGTATCGTCGCTAAACTCTTTCTGGAAGCGCGCGTCAACCCACGGCATCACCTGCACATTCTTGTTCAGATCGGTCAGGGTGGTGGTCAAACGCACCCCCGCGCCGCCGTTCCAGGAAGAGACCTGGCTGTCGGCAAAGGTTACTTCGCTGTCGGAGAAGCCGTTGGCTTTGGTCTGATCCCAGCCAAGCGTCGCGTACGGCTGCAGCAGGGTTTCGCCTGGCAGCAGGACGTTCACACCGGTACGCGCCTGGGCAATGTACAGGTTGCCGTCGGTGGAGCCGTTCAGCGCCTCGGTCATCCCGCTGGTATTGCCCGTCACGTTATTGGCTGAGAGGGTATAGCGCATGTCGCCATAGCTGAAGCTGCCGTCGGCGAACATGCCCCAGGATTTACCGTTCAGCGCCTGCTGCCAGCCGCCGTACACGCTGTAGTAGTTGCCGTAAACGCTGTCCTTAAAGCTATCGACCCCGTCACTGGTGTCCTGCACGCGGCTGCGGGTCCAGGCCAGGGCAATACCGCCGGTCACGCTGTCGCCGTTGTCCATGTGCGCCGTCCAGTCGACACCGCCCTGCGCGCCCTGGGTAATGCTTTTATAGTCGACGTCGTTGCTGAAGTTTCCGTTCTGATAGAGGAAGTCGCCCCAGACCTGCGCACCGTCCTGCTGCTGGCCCAGCAGATTCGCCAGGTGTACCTGGTTCATGTGGTTGCTGATGTCGTCCGCAACCTGGTGACCGGCCTGCTCGGCAGCGTCCAGCCCGGCAATCAGCCCCTGAACGTCGCTTGCCAGCGAGCCTTGCGCGCTGTTGAACACCACGTTCCAGTTATAGCTGTTATCAGCGGCCAGCATCGTTTGCGGGGCCGCATCTGCCGGCACAATGTCGAGGCTGTTGTCATAGTTGTACGCGCCGCTGCGGTTCTCAACGCTGTTCTCGCCGTTGGTGAAGGTCGCGGCTGCATAGTTCTGCGGCGCGGTGCTGCTGGCGGTGCTGAACGTGCCGAGAATCACGTTGCTCTTGTTTTGCGCCGTTGGCGTAATGCTGGTGACCATGATGGCGTTATTTGCACCGGTAATGGTACCGAAGTTGACGAAGCTGTCGGTGCTCATGCTCACCCGGGCGTTGCTGCCGGTGGTGCTCGCCACGAGGGTTGAGCCATCCTGCAGGCTCCAGGTGGTGGCATCGTTGATCTTATCGATGGTGATGCTGTTATCGCTGGTGGTATTCACCGTTTCAAACTGGCTGATCTGGCCGGTGATGGAACTGCCTGCGTCCATCGAGAGCGTATCGCTGCCGGCTCCGCCGTCCACGTTGCCGTTGACGTGAGAATTGTTGGTCAATACCAGCGTGTCATCGCCCGAGCCGGTTTTGACATCGCCGTTTACGGTCGCGTTATTTTGCAGGGTTACGGTGGTATTGCCGCTGTTGTGGCTGGTATCCACGTCGCCGTTAACCGTACTGTTATCGACCAGCAGCGTGGTGGCGGTACTGCCGTCTACCGTTACGTCACCGTTCACCACGCTTTTATTAGTCATCGTTACCGTCGTGGTGCCTTTGTCATTCAGTATCGCCACGTCGCCGGTTACGGTGCTGTTATTCATCGCAAGCGTAGTGTTGGTGGTGCCGTACAGCGCCACGGCAAGATCGTTGAATTCGTCAGGGTTATTAATTTTGATGCCAGTTTTTTTAAACAGCGCCTCGGCCAGCGAGTCGATATTTTTTGCAATCAGACTTTGCGAAGCATCGACGGTCGCACTGGTCAGAGAAACAGTGGTATCTGATGTAAGGCTGCCGGCATAAATACCCCCTTTATCCATCGCGCTGTTGCTCATGGAAATAGCCTGTGCGCCTTCACCCGCGCTCACAATACTCCCGTGCAGCGCACTGCCGTTGGTAATATTGACGGTGTGATAGCCTTTATCCATGGGATCGAGGAAAATCGCGGACCCCATCATATAGCCTTTATTATGTTTATCGTAATCACCCGTGCTGCTCTCACCGTTCAGCGTTGAGTGATCAATATTAACGGTGGTATTCGTTGTGGCATTTTTTGAACCAGCCTCAATCATATCGGCGGTTGCGCCGTTATTGAGGGTAATATTGACCGTTCCGCCGTTACTGCCCTGAATATAATGGCCGGACATATTCGTGCCCGATACGGTTAATGACTGGGTATCGCCGCTGTTACGGTGGCCGTCCATATAAATATTGGTGGCGGTGGCGTCAGCCATAACGGCATTCGTCGCACCGGGATCCTGATAGTAATTACCGTCGGTATATTTTGTTAATCCGCATGTCTGGCTGTTATTTCCGCTCTGGCATGGCGTTGCCTGAACGTCTGGAGATACCGGGGCTGTTTTTGCACTGACGCCAAAAGAGGTTAAGGCCAGTAAAATACACTGGGAGATCAGCGTACGTTTCATTGAATTCCGCATTTGTTTTTCTCTGAATTAGATTGATTGAACAGATCTCCTTTTTAAATGAAAAAACTAAAAGTAAGAAACTTCCTGGCTGTTTTGGATGTAATAAAACTTAAAGCTAAATTAAGCTAATTTAAATAAATTAAACATATAAACAAAAGCAAATACATTTGTAGTGTCAATGTGATTGGATGGTTAGCAGGCTAATTTTATCGGTAGCGATCAAAACAGGGGTGATTGATTGAAAATTCAGATGAATAAAAAAGAGGAGCCGGTGGGAGAAAAAAATTGAATGTGCCGCAAGGTTACATTTCATCATCTGCTGAAATGTAAAAACATATATTTTTAGGGGATATTACCGCACCGCGATTATCGTTTTCTGATTGGGAAAGGAAAAATAAAAAATGTGAGAAAAAGAGTCGCGAAACAGTATACCTTCGCCATTTCCTGCCGATAACGAGGTTAAGTCTCGCCTCTGGGCGAATCTCCCTTCACGGCAAGGAAAACTCAATGCAGATGCTTCGTAATTTCACGATCCGCTTCGTTATGCTGACGATACTCGGGATCTTTTGTTTAATGTGGGCGGGGGTCGGCCTGTACAGCACCTGGTCACTCTCCCGCGTCTCCGAGGGTAACGACGTCGACCGCCAGCTGGTAAAGCAGATGATGGTGCTGAGCCAGGGTAACGATCAGTACTTTCGCTTTGTCACCCGTCTTGGCCGCGCAATGGAGGCCAAAGCCGCCGGCGGCACGCCTGATTTAGCCTCAGCGAAGCAGGCGCTGGATAACATGGCCAAAAAGCTGGCGCAGATGAAGGCCATTTCGCCAGGCCCAATGGATGAGCAGATCTCCGCCCAGGTGATCGGCACCTGGCAGGCGTTGCTCGATCAGGGCGTAACGCCGCAGATGCAGCAGGCGCAGCAAGGTTCGCTGGAGGGCTATCGCCAGCAGGCGAACAACGTCACCCCGCCGCTGAGCCGCGCCTTTGGTGCCGCAGCCGAACGCTTTAACCAGGCCGCAGGCGACAGGCTCGACACCACGCGCGTGGTGGTGGATGGACTGACCAGCATGACCCGCACGGTGATCGTCGTGGCCACGATTATCGGTTTGCTGATCCTGCTGTTTACCGACCGCTACCTGGTGGCACTGCTGGTGAAACCGCTGGATCGCATTCGTCATCAGTTCCGCCAGATTGCCCAGGGCGATCTCAGCCAGCCGATTGAACCCATTGGCCGCAACTGCGTCGGGCAACTGGTGCCGCTGCTCAGTGCGATGCAGGACAGTCTGCGTGAAGCGGTCAGCAACATCCGCTCCGGCAGTGAAAATATCTGGCGCGGCGCAACCGAGATTTCCAGTGGCAACAACGACCTTTCCTCACGCACCGAGGAGCAGGCCGCCGCGCTGGAGGAGACCGCCGCCAGCATGGAGCAGCTCACCGCGACGGTAAAACTGAACGCCGAAAGCGCGCGTCAGGCCAGCGAGCTGGCGGATGTCGCGTCAACCACCGCCAGCCGGGGCGGTTCGCTGGTGGAAGAGGTGGTGACGACCATGAGCGGCATTTCAGGCAGCTCTAAGAAAATTGCAGAAATCACTACCGTCATTAACAGCATCGCGTTCCAGACCAACATCCTGGCGCTCAATGCGGCGGTGGAAGCGGCGCGTGCGGGTGAACAGGGGCGCGGTTTCGCCGTCGTCGCTGGTGAGGTGCGTAATCTGGCAAGCCGCAGCGCCAATGCGGCCAAAGAGATCGAAGGGCTGATTGCCGATTCGGTTGCCCGCGTGGCGCAGGGGGCGCAGCTGGTTAACGACACCGGCACCACCATGGAAGCGATCCTGCGCGATATCACCGAAGTGACCACCATCATGAAGCAGATTGCCTCTGCCTCGGAAGAGCAGAGCAAGGGCATCTCGCAGGTAGGTATCGCCATTACCCAGATGGACGGCGTTACCCAGCAGAACGCCTCGCTGGTGGAGCAGGTCTCCGCCGCGGCCTCCGCCCTGGAGCGCCAGACGGAAGATCTGCAGCGCTCCGTCCAGAAATTCCGCCTCTCTGCGTAATCACCTCAAGGCCGCCACGTGCGGCCTTCTTTTTCACTGGATATCGCTTAAAATATCGCTATATAATTTTATATACAACGATGAGGGCGTAGCGATGGATAACCATTTTGGAAAAGGGCTGATGGCGGGCATGCGCGCGGCACAGGCCGATACGGCAAAGAACGTGGCACACTTCTGCTCTGACTATAAGCGCGGCTTCGTGCTGGGCTTTTCGCATCGAATGTTTGAGAAGACCGGGGATCGCCAGCTGAGCGCGTGGGAGGCAGGAATTTTAACGCGTCGCTACGGGCTGGATCGCGACATGGTGATGGACTTCTTCAGAGACACGCACTCAAGCGTGGCGTTGCGCTACTTTATGGCGGGCTACCGTCTCGAAGGGTGAGCGTCGGTGATCACCTCGGTCACCTGCGAAAGCTGGCCGATTTTCACCTCACTTGAGCGCTGGAATTTGCTCTTATCAATCAGCAGCAGCGACTGGCTGGCGCGGCGGAGCAGGTGGGCCTTAAACGCGGCGTTATGCTCGGTTGGATCCCACAGGTTACCCTCCTCGTCGACGCCCTCGCAGGAGAAGATAAACAGATCAATCTCCAGGGTTTTAAGCTGCGTCGCCAGGGCAGGATTAACGTAACAGCGGTACTTACGCTCCAGCGTGCCGCCGGAACAGATCAGCGTGATCCGCTCGCGCCTGGCGATTTCGTGGCAGATCGGCAGGCTGTTGGTAAATACGGTGAGATCCCAGTCGGGGAGCTGGCGCGCCAGGTGAAAGCAGGTCGAACTGGCATCAAGGGCGATAGTCATCCCTTCGCCGATCCACGCCAGCGCGTGGCGAGCAATATCGGCTTTGTCGGCGTAATGGCTTTTCAGGCGCGCGCCAAACGGCTCGCCGCCGTCACGACTGGCCGGATGGAGCAGCCGCGCCCGCCCGTGCTGGCGCAGGATCCGCCCCTGCTGCTGAAGCCCGTTCAGATCGCGGCGGATCGTCTCTTTGCTGACGGCAAGCTGTTCTGCCAGCGCCTCGGTCGTCAGCCAGTCGCAGCGGCTCAGCAAGGCAATAATGTTCTGCTGTCTGTCCTGTTTCATACGTCTGTTCCTGGGAAGATAAATCGATTCTTGCCAGATTATCCGGGCTTGTAAATATGATGTTGAAAAAAGAGGAGGATTTGCGGCACGGATCGGCGAACGCTCCCATGCAAGGACGGTTTTGGGAAGGGAGCCTCTCCCTTCGCTGAGCGAAGCAGTCGTCATCGCATTTTATTCGCAGTCTTTTTCTGGACAGGATTTTTATTGCAGTAATAAGCGCAGGAATTATCTTATGCAAAAATTTTATTTATTATGCAACGGACGCAATGAACACTTCACCGCTTATTATTCTGTTTGAACCACGCTTATTATTACGCAATGGTTTTTCAACGCTATTACGCGAGCGCGGCCTTGAGGTGGTAACGCCTCTCTCGATGGAACAACTCACTGAGGAACTCTGTTTACCCGCAGACAATGGGAAAGTGGTGCTGGTAGGGGCGGGGGGATTAGGGGCAGATTTTTTCCGGATCGTGCGTACCCTGCACTTTACGCGCACGCAGGATTTAAAAACGGTGGTGTATCTGCCCGAACCGGATGAGCTAATGACGCGGCTGTTTATTGCCGCCGGTGCCAGCCAGTGCATGACGGCAAAGTCGCTGGAGTCTGAGCTTGATGCGTTACTGGACATTCCCCCCAGCATGCTGCGAAACCGGGCCTGGTTCTCACCCTCCGAGCTGAATATTCTTCTTGATTACGCTGCTGGCATGGACACCCGGGATATCGCAGGGCGGCGTAATTGCTGTATAAAAACCGTTTTTACCTTTAAAAATAATGCACGCGTACGCCTTGGAATCAATAACCGCGCCGAGTGGATAACTCTGCTCAGTCACATTTCGCAGTTTGCCGAAAAGTATAAATAAGGACATTTATGTTTATTTATCAGATAGACCATAACCTCAGCCACCTCGTTTATTACGCGGGCCTGCGCGCCAGTCTCGATCACATGGCCAGTTTACATCCGGGCTGGGGTTATCAGTTAAATTCAGTTTCCTGCATGGATAAAAAAGCCCATTTGTCGATCGTGGAAGGGTTTAATTCTGACGCCATTCTGCAAGAAAAGCGCCACAGTCTGACAAGCCCGACGACGCTGGTGCTGGTAAGGGCAACGCAAAAAGCCTTCGTGGCGACGCTGCTCAGGGATTATGGCTGTTCCATTCTGTGCGTGGATGAACCGCACTTTGCCCTGTACGACGTCATCGAAAACACGATGAAAAAATCCCGCTATCTCAGCCCGCTTATTATGCGGATGGCCGGGATACCGATAAGAAAAAATGGTATCACCTTCACACCCGCGGAACGCGCAATACTGGCCTTCCTGCGTGCGGGATGGTCAGGAGTGGAGATCTCCAGGAAGCTGTATCGCAGTGAAAAAACCATCAGTTCGCATAAACGAAATATCATGCGCAAACTGCAGGTGGCTGACGATCTGGCGTTAACAAAATGCCTCCATGATATGGGAACGGCCGCATAACACGTCCGACGGCGCTAGCCCGTTAGCGCCTACCCCCAAAGCACACCACGACTTCCTTACCTAATCGTTATATAATCCACTGCATAACGATATGTGAGGACATTATGAAACAGCGCTTTTGGCAGGCAGTGGCGTTTTGCGCCCTGATTTTATTTCCGCTTTCTTCCCAGGCATCTCGCCAGATAACCGACCAGATTGGCCGCACGGTGACGATTCCCGACGACGTCGATCGGGTGGTTGTGCTTCAGCATCAAACCCTTAACCTGCTGGTGCAAATGCATGCCACTGACAAAATCGTCGGCGTGATGGCGAACTGGAAGCAGCAGCTGGGCGAGGGCTATGCGCGTCTCGCGCCAGAGCTGAACCAGAAAGCGACGCTGGGCGATCTCACGCACGTCGATCCGGAAAAGCTGGTGGCGCTCAGACCGCAGGTGGTATTTGTCACGAACTATGCGCCGCAGGAGATGATCGACAAAATCGCCAGCCTCGGCATCCCGGTCGTGGCGATCTCCCTGCGCCACGATGCAGCCGGTGAAAAAACCAAACTGAACCCGACCCTGGCCGACGAGGAAAAAGCCTACGATCAGGGGCTGCGCGAAGGGATCGCGCTGATTGGCGAGATCGTCAATAAGCAGCCGGAAGCGAAGGCGTTAATTGAAGCGACCGACCTGGGCCGCAAAAAAGTGAGCGACCGCCTGAAGGCTATCCCCGCCGAAAAACGCGTCCGCGCTTATATGGCTAACCCGGAACTCACCACCTACGGCTCGGGGAAATACACCGGGCTGATGATGGCGCACGCGGGCGCGGTTAACGTTGCCGCATCGACCATTCAGGGCTTCAAAACCGTGGCGATGGAGCAGGTCATCGCCTGGAACCCGCAGGTGATCTTCGTGCAGGACCGCTACCCGTCCGTCGTCAATGAGATCATGACAAGCCCGCAGTGGCAGGTGATTGATGCGGTCAAACACCACCGCGTCTATCTGATGCCCGACTACGCCAAAGCCTGGGGTTACCCGATGCCGGAAGCAATGGGCATTGGCGAACTGTGGATGGCGAAAAAGCTCTACCCGCAGAAGTTTACGGATGTAGACATGCGCAAGGTGGCAGACGACTGGTATCAGCGCTTCTACCGCACCCACTATCAGGGGATCGACTGATGCGCGTGCTGGCGGCGGGCAGCCTGCGCAGCGTCTGGCAGCCGTTGATGGCGCAATTCCCGGAACATGTCGACACGCAGTTTGGCCCCGCCGGGCTGCTACGGGAACGTATCGAAGCCGGTGAGCGGTGCGACCTGTTTGCCTCCGCCAACCTCGAGCATCCTCTGGCGCTGCAGCGCGCCGGGCGGGCAGCGTCCGTGACGCCGTTCGCCAGCAACAGGCTCTGCCTGACGGTGCGCAGCGATGTGCTACGCGCGCAGGACGACTGGCGGTCGGTGCTGATGCGCGGCGACTTACGGGTTGCCACTTCCACGGCAGGAGCCGATCCGTCCGGCGATTACACCCAGGTGCTGTTTAGCCGGATGGGAGAGGCGGGCGAGGCGTTGAGGACGCGGGCGATAGCCCTGGTGGGTGGGCGTGATTCTTCACCGATCCCGGCAGAGATGCTGGCCGCGCAGTGGATTATTTTCAGCGGGCAGGCGGAGGTGTTTATCGGCTACGCGAGCTATGCCGCCGCGCTTCGGCAGATTGCCGGGCTGACGGTGATGGATATCCCCGCGCCCTATAACCCGCGCGCGGATTATGCCTGTGCGGTTATCACGCCGCGCGCCCAGCGTCTGGCGGATTTTTTACAGTCTGATGAGGCAAAAGGACGACTCAGGCAGGCTGGATTTGGTGAACCAGCCTGCCCAAAACCGTCTTCACGCCCGGTTGCGTAGCGCCACCGGGCGCACATTTTAGCCCTGACGTTTATCTTCGGTCTGGGTATCGAAGTCGCTCGCCGCGTGGCGTTCGTGCAGCTGCTCGTTCAGTTCACCGTTGGTACGGTTGACGATACGCCCGCGTTTGACCGCCGGACGGTTACCCACGTCTTTTGCCCAGCGCTGGACGTTGGTGTATTTCCCGGCATCGAGGAACTCGGCGGCGTTATACACGCTGCCCAGCGCCACGCAGCCAAACCACGGCCAGATCGCCATATCGGCGATGGTGTACTCTTCTCCCGCCACGTAACGCCCGCGCGCCAGCTGTTTATCCAGCACGTCAAACAGACGCTTGGCTTCCATGGTGAAGCGGTCAATCGCGTACTCAATTTTTACCGGCGCATAGTTGTAGAAGTGGCCGAAACCGCCGCCGAGGAACGGTGCCGCGCCCTGCAGCCAGAACAGCCAGTTCAGGGTTTCGGTACGTCCCGCCGGATCTTTTGGCAGGAAGTGACCAAATTTTTCCGCCAGATAAAGCAGGATGCTGCCAGATTCAAACACGCGCGTCGGCGGGGTGGTGGAGTGGTCACGCAGCGCCGGGATCTTCGAGTTCGGGTTCACCTCAACAAAACCGCTGGAGAACTGATCGCCTTCGCCGATGCGGATAAGCCACGCGTCGTACTCTGCCGCCGTCACGCCCAGCGCCAGCAGCTCTTCGAGCATGATGGTGACCTTCTGGCCGTTTGGCGTGCCCAGGGAGTAGAGCTGCAGCGGGTGCGAGCCGACCGGCAGTTCCTTCTCATGCGTCGCGCCCGACACCGGACGGTTGATGTTGGCGAACGCGCCGCCGTTGGCATTCTGCTTCCATTCCCACACTTTCGGTGGCTGATAGGTGTTGTTGTCTGACATGTTGGCCTGCCTTTTGAGTGATGTGTTGAGGCAGTGTAGCAGGAGATGACAAAACGGTTTAACGATGAGAGGCGTTATCCAACGTGGCGCTATATTTCTGCGATCGCAGGTGTATGATAAATCCACCTCTGTCAGGTTAATCTCAACGTGCAGACGACGACAACCTTACTAAAATTGCCGCCTGCCAGCTTTAGGTTGGATACATGCGTAAAGGAACGTTAAGCAGTGATGCACCCTTCGGGACGTTATTAGGCTATGCGCCAGGTGGTGTGGCGATTTACTCATCCAATTACGACAGCCTCGACCCGCGCTGCTACCCGGAAGAGGCGGAATTCCGAAGCTATATCGGCAACGAATACATGGGCCACAAGTGGCAGTGTGTTGAGTTTGCGCGTCGTTTTCTTTTTCTCAATTACGGTGTTGTCTTTACCGACGTCGGCATGGCGTGGGAGATCTTCTCCCTGCGCTTCCTGCGTGAGGTGGTGAACGACAACATTTTGCCGCTGCAGGCCTTCGCCAACGGATCGCAGCGCGCGCCGCGCGCCGGGGCGCTGCTGATCTGGCAAAAGGGCGGTGAGTTCCATGAAACCGGGCACGTTGCCGTCATCACCCAGCTCTGCGGCGATAAGGTCCGCATTGCGGAGCAGAACGTCATTCACGCTCCGCTCCCGCTGGGGCAGCAGTGGACGCGCGAGCTGCGCATGACCGTCGAGAACGGCTGCTACACGCTGCACGACACCTTCACCGACACGGAAATTTTGGGCTGGATGATCCAGACCAGCGACACGGAGCACAGCATCCCGCAGCCGGAAATCGACGGCGAGCTGCTGAAAATCCGCGGTGCGCGGCTCAAAAATCAGCGTCAGTTCGACGGCAAATGGCTCAACGAAAACGACGCTCTGCAGCAGGCGTACGTTCGCGCTAACGGTCACGTCATCAATAACGATCCCTGCCACTATTTCACCATTACCGAAAGCGCCGAGCAGGAGCTGATCAAGGCCACCAACGAACTGCACCTGATGTACCTCCACGCGACCGACAAAGTGCTGAAAGACGATAACTTACTGGCGCTTTTCGACATCCCTAAAATCCTCTGGCCGCGCCTGCGCCTCTCCTGGCAGTGGCGACGTCACCATATGATCACTGGCCGTATGGATTTCTGCATGGATGAGCGCGGCATCAAGGTGTACGAATACAACGCGGACTCCGCCTCCTGCCACACGGAAGGGGGATTAATCCTCGAGGAGTGGGTGAAAAACGGCTATCGCGGAACCGGCCATAACCCGGCGGAAGGGCTGCTGGAAGAACTGACCGGCGCGTGGAAGCACAGCCATGCGCGTCCGTTTGTGCACATCATGCAGGACAACGACGTCGAGGAAGACTATCACGCGCTCTTTATTCAGCGTTCGCTGATGCAGGCGGGGTTTGATACCAAAATCCTCCACGGCCTTGGCGCGCTGAGCTGGGATCACGCCGGACAACTGATTGACGATGAAGGCCGCCCCGTTAACTGCGTCTGGAAAACCTGGGCGTGGGAAACGGCGATCGAGCAGATCCGCGAGGTGAGTGAAACCGAGTATGCCGCCGTACCGATCCGGACCGGGCACCCTGCAGGGGAAGTGCGTCTGATCGACGTGCTGCTGCGCCCGGAAGTGCTGGTCTTCGAACCGCTCTGGACGGTGATCCCCGGCAACAAGGCGATCTTGCCGGTGCTGTGGCAGCTGTTCCCGAACCACCGCTACCTGCTGGATACCGATTTTGAGGTTAACGACCTGCTGAAAACGACCGGCTACGCCGTGAAGCCAATTGCCGGGCGCTGCGGCAGCAATATCGATCTGATTAGCGCGCAGGACGAACTGCTGGATAAATCCAGCGGCAAGTTTGTCGACCGTAAAAACATTTACCAGCAGCTGTGGTGCCTGCCAAAAGTAGACGGAAAGTACATTCAGGTGTGCACCTTTACCGTGGGGGGAAACTACGGCGGAACCTGCCTGCGCGGGGATGAAACGCTGGTGGTGAAAAAAGAGAGCGATATTGAACCGCTGATGGTCGAGAAGGATAAATAATCCTCCCCGGAGGCCATAAAAAGTCCGCAGGCGACCCCTGCGGACTTTTTTTATCATTGAGCGAAACCTTCAGGGGTTAGCGTGCGAACTATTATTCATAAAGCCCCCTTTTTCCCTGATGGAGTCGACCATGAATCGTTTGAAAACCTTGTCTGCCGCTGCTGTACTGAGCCTTTCCCTCTTCGCAGTAAACGCCCATGCCGCCCTTGAGGCAGGTGCCAACGCGCCGGACTTCAGCCTTCAGGGTGCACTGGGCGGTAAACCCTTGACCTTCTCCCTTCAGCAGGCGCTGAAGAAAGGCCCGGTGGTGCTCTACTTCTTCCCGGCGGCCTTCACCAAGGGCTGTACGCTTGAAGCGCACGCCTTTGCCGAAGCCACCGATGACTTCAAAAAACTGGGGGCGACCGTGGTGGGTGTCACCGCCGGTAACGTTGACCAGGTGGATGAGTTCTCGAAGCTGGAGTGTCGGGATAAATTTGCCGTCGCGGCTGACCCCGGCGCGAAAGTGGCGGCTGAGTACCAGACCCTGATGCAGATGAACGGCAAAACGGTTTCTGACCGCACCTCGTTTGTTATCGCTCCGGACGGCAAAATTCTGCTGAGCTATACCGACCGCAACCCAGACGAGCACATTCAAAAAACGATGGATGCCGTGAAGAAATACGCGAAGTCGCACTCGTAACCTGAATAACGGGGTCCGCTATGTTGACTGCCATTCTGGCCGCCCTGTTGGGCGGCATTATCCTCAATTTTATGCCCTGCGTATTCCCCGTGATTTCGCTGAAGGCGCTGGGCATGTTGCGCCATCAGGGCGACATCAAAAGCGCCCGCACCGAGGGGCTGGGATTTTTGCTTGGGGTCGTACTCACTATGCTGGCGCTGGCGGGGGTATTACTGGCACTGCGCGCCGGCGGCACCGCCGTTGGCTGGGGATTTCAGCTTCAGTCTCCGCTGGTTATCGCCGTATTATCGCTGGTGATTTTGGGGGCCGCCCTGAACCTGCTGGGCGTGTTTGAGGTGGGGCTATCGCTGCAGCGCGCGGGGGAAATTTCCATGGGCCGCGGGGCGTTTACGCGTTCGGCGCTAACCGGTGCGCTGGCTATTGTGGTCGCCACCCCGTGTTCTGCGCCGTTTATGGCAGGTGCGGTAGGCTATGCCCTGGTACAACCTCCGGCGGTATCGCTGGCTATTTTCCTGGCGCTGGCGATAGGCTTTGCCGCCCCCTTTACCTTGATTTCACTGTTCCCGTCGATTGCCAGACGCCTGCCGCGGCCCGGCGCGTGGATGGATCTGCTCAAGCGCGGGCTGGCATTCCCGATGCTGGGTGCCTTCGCCTGGCTGGTCTGGGTGCTGACGCAGCAGGCAGGTACCACCGCCCTGGCCGCCATGCTCGCCAGTGCGGTGGTGGTGAGTTTTGCGGCGTGGCTGTACGGCATGGCCCAGCGCAGACGCTATATCGGCCAGTCGTATAAAGCGCTGCTGGCGGTGACGGTGGTGTTGTTCATCGCCGCGATCGGCCCGCTGCCCGGCGTAATCCATACGCAGCCTTCGCAGCCCGACGTGCAAAGCGTTACTCACACCGAGCCGGTGAAGTGGTCGCCGCAGACGGTGGCGCAACTGCGCGGGCAGGGCAAAGCGATCTTTGTCAATTTTACGGCATCGTGGTGCATCACCTGCCAGGTTAACGATCGCACGTCGCTGTCGACGGAGACGGTTAAACAGGCGCTTTCACGCACCGGCGCCGTTTATATGGTGGCGGACTCAACGAAGTTTAATGCGGATATTGACGATGCAATGAGCGCGTTCGGCCAGGGCGGTCTTCCGCTGTATGTGGTTTATCCCGCGGACGGCAGCGCGCCTGAGGTGCTTCCCCAGGTCCTGACACCGTCGATTGTGGTTAAGGCTCTGGATCAGGCCGCCGGGAAAAAAGCGTGAGGTCATAATGATGGCGCAATATGGATAACGGCTTTGCACCGCGAGACGCATGGCCCGCCCTGATGGCACGCGCGCAGGCGGGCGATCGTCACGCGTATACCCAGCTGTTGCGGGCGATTGTGCCCGTCATCCGCACGCGCGTTCGCAAGCACATTTTCGATGATGTGCTGGTCGACGATGTTATCCAGGATGTCCTCCTGACCGTGCATCGGGTGCGCCATACCTACGATCCTGCCTACCCCTTTCTGCCGTGGCTGATGGCGATAACGCAGGCGCGCGCCGTTGACGCGTTACGCAAGCGGGGTCGCCACTGGCAGCGTGAAACGCGCGAAGAGGATGCACAGGAAAGCCCGGGTGAAGATCTGCCCGAGCACACAGATAAAGAGGAACGCCTGGCGCGGATACTCGACCAACTCCCGCTGCGCCAGCGGCAAATTGTCGAGCATGTCCATCTTCAGGAGATGAGCCTTGCCGAGGCGGCGACACAGAACAATTTGAGCATTGCGGCAGTGAAATCGTTATTACATAGAGCCCTTACCAACCTTCGCCGTATGGGAGCGAAACATGGTCGATCATGATGTTTTCATAAAACAGCTGAGTCAGGATGCCGGGCCGATACGCCGCACGCTGGCGAACCCCTGGCGCGTTGTCGGCTGGCTGCTGATGGCGCTGCCGTGCGGCTGGTTGAGCAGCCTGGCGTTTCCGCGAGACGGCACGGACTGGAGCCATCCGGGCGCGCTGATTGCGGTTTTTCAGCTGGCGGTGGCGTTTGTGATGGGGACGCTCGCCATTCGCAACGCGTTTTTGCTCAGCATCCCCGGTCGTTCCCCCCTGAACTGGAAATGGTTTATTCCGCTGGCCGCGCTGTGGCTGGGCGGGGTAATGATGAGTTTGCGGCTCGCGCCCGCGCAGGCGCACCATGCTGATGAGGTGAACTGCTACGTCTACATGATGGCGGTCGGCGCGCCCATGGTGGTCATTGTTATTGGCTATTTGCGGCGTACAGGGGCGCTGTATCCGCTGCGCACGCTGGCGGCGGCGGGGGCTGGCGTGGCCTGCATGGCGTTAACGCTGCTGTCGCTCTGCCATCCTGTTGAAGTTCATCCCCTGGATTTTCTGCTGCATGTGGCCGCGGGGATAACGATTATTCTGGGGACGATACTGCTGGGATGGCGGTGGGTGAGGGTTCTTTAAAGAGGGGTACCCGGAATCGATGATTCCTGCACATGTGTTCCATACTGTTGCGGTACAGAGTTCCCCTCTGCGCCCCGGGCGGAGGCAGAGGGGAGTGCGGGTTACTCCACGTTCATTGCGGTTTCCGCTGGAATAAAGCTGTTGATAATACGGACGTAATGCTTACGCTGTGCTTCGGTAAAGTCGTTATAAGCAGCCAGCGTAAAGACCAGCAGTTTGCGCGACTCGGGATTGTGTTTAGGATGATGGGGCAGCGTCACAATAGACGAGACCTGCCGGACCCAGGCACCATCCTCCAGGAATTTATTGGCCGTTTGCAGCACCTGCAGTTTGGCTGGGCCAATTTCATGGCGTAAGTTTTTGCCTTCCACCTCAAATCCAGGCACATAAAGCTTCATTTTTTCCCACTGCTTCTCACAGAAATCGTCCACCGTTTGATCTTTTTCCAGCGTGGTGCGATTTATCAGTATGTTGTACGGGTTATTGTCCTCATCCATATACCGCAGAATATTAATGGACTGATCTTCCTGCGGCGTGAGCGTCATGAAAGTGCCTTCATTAATAGGATAAGTCATGGGTGTTTTATTCATGTAAGTCCTTTTCATCCTTAATGGTTTGTCGGGATAAGGGAATAATCTCAACGCGGCGGTTTTGCGCCCGTCCGTCTTTGGTGTCGTTATTGGCGACCGGTCGGGTGTCGCCAGCGCCTTCGGTAATGAACTGTTCGGCAGGCAGTCCTGTATGCGCGACCAGCCACTCTTTAATGACCTGCGCACGTTCTGCGGAGAGCGCAAGGTTGGTCGCGGCAGAGCCGGTACTGTCGGAATGGCCAACAATCAGGAACATTTTTTCTGGCGAGCGGCGAATTGCCGGCACGACAGCAAGCAGGGTTTTTTCGCTATCGGGCATGAGAGTGCTACTGCCGTTTGCAAACAGCGGCACGGTATCTGCCAGGGAGAAGAGCGAGGCATCGTTGTCTGCGGCAAGGTTTTCCGGGAACGGAGAAAATTGCCTTATCTGCTCGCGTATTTCGCCGATGTTATGCCGGGCATAGTAGTAAATGCCGCCAGCCAGACAGGCGAACAGTAACAGCAGCACGATAATGACGGGCAGCAAAGCGCGACGGCGCCGCGCGGGCGCAACGAGAGGCGCAGGCGCAGGCCAGACGGTCTTGGGTTCCGGTAGCGGCGGCAAAGGCAACGGCGGTAAGGGCGGCATGGCGATGGTGGCGGAAAGTGCAGGCAGAATGCCGTATCGTTCCTCCAGCCATTGCGACCAGGCGCCGTGACGCGTAAATCCCTGACCATAATCAGCCAGCATAACGCCAGCCAGATCGAGCGGGGTATTTTTAAACAAGGTCTGCATAACGTTCATCAGCCGGCTTTCCGCAAGCCAGGCGATAAAGGTTCTGCCGAGCGTATAACGCTGTATGGCGTAAAGATCCTGGCCGTCATCGCGGGCGTTAAGCTTCTCCACCAGGTCGTGGAAACACGACTCCAGGGTCAACTCACCGTGCGGCGGTGGCGTCAGTGAGCTGGTCCAGATCGCCCGGTCAGGGTCGTGCGAATGGCGTTGCTGACTCAGACGGGTATAAAACGCCGGGATACAGGGCAACCGACTGTTAAGCCGTATCGAGGTAAAGACGTACTGCCAGGACATCAGCTGCTCTGTCAGCAGGGCGCTGTTTTCCACGCCATCGACGAGCACGGGAAACAGCGCCACTGTCGCCATGGGCGGGTGCGTCTCTTGCGCATGCGCGAGCCGACTGGCGAGCGTGGTTGAATGTTCAGCGACCATCCAGACGATGTGTCCGTTGTCGCTGGTCGACAGATTGGCATGGTGAAACCATTTTCGGGCGAAGGGGCCGGTAATCAGCACCATCAGCCGGGGAGAAGCCGCTGGCGTATCTGCGTAGCCTGTTTCCGGCTCAGGGGCCGCTTCCGCGCGCATCAGCCAGGTGCGGGGCGCGCAGGTAGCGCGCAGCGATGTCAACGCGTCGGTTTGCCCTTCGACCTGTTCCACCAGGGTAAGCAACTTTCGGGCATAGCGGAACATCAGGTTGCTGTCGGAACGAAGCAGGGCAGCCAGCAGCGACGTCATATCGTCATCGGCCTGGCTTTGGGTGTAGCCATAGAAGTAATGCATCAACGAGTAACGCTCCCAGGCGAGCGCGTTATCTTTCTGATTTATCATCAGACGTTTGTCGAAATAGCCGCATAACAACTGGCACAGCGCCTCGCTCTCTTCGGCAGCCTGGTTCTCTTCCTGCAACGCTTTATTGAACTGCTCAATGAGTGAAATCAGCCTGAGCTGAAAATCCGCCGCTGAAGGAATGATGCCGTCGAAGGATATCAGGGTATCAATGCCGATCAGGCGGCAGAAAAAATGTTCACTTTTCACCATGTTTTCTCCGTAACGGTGCCCCAGCCAGAGGTTATTGACCACGGACATATCCGCACGACAGAAGGCTGCGCGGCGTTGGCGGTTTTAAATTCGAGCGAGAGTGTGAGGTTGTCATCCGGGGAGGCGGTATGCAGCGCCTGCAGTTCCCGGGCGTCGAGCGTGCGTTTATAGAGCAGCATGTTTTGCGGGTTATAAACGCCAAGGTGCAGGGTTTCCGCCTCTTTGTCGTCAGCGCGCCAGACGGCGGGCTCCAGCGTGAGGTTTTTTTTGTACCAGACGTACTGGCGGGCAAGCCACTGCGCGTGATCATCGGGAGGTGTCGGGAAAAAGTTGATCTTCTCCGCGCTCATGACTTCCGGCAGCACGGTGCCCCTTTGCAGGCAGATCCCGGTCTGATATTCAAACGCGCGCAGAGAACGTGCCGATCCCGTGGTGTAAGGCGCCAGGCTTGCGGCGTCTTCTGACTCCAGCCCCAGCACAGTCCGGACGCGTTTTTTCGAGACGTTGTCTCTTTCCCACCAGGCTTTATCCACCGCGCCCTGCGCTTTGGCCTCGTTTGAGTGATCGCCCCAGACTTTGTTGTGCTCTTTACGCTGATAGTAATGCCAGAGCAGCGGCTTATGCGGATGATAAATATCATAACCGTGGGTGAAGGCGCGCACCGCCATAGCGATCTCTTCGCCAGCGAAAAATATCTGCGGATCGTTAGGCACGGTGCTGACGAAATCACCACGGGTGAAGATAAATCCCCCTGCGAGATAGCTCCCCCGCACCGGTTCGGTTGCCGTAAAAGGGGTGGAGCTAAGCATAGGAATACCCTGCGGATTAAACTCGCGAAATATCAGGCGGCTGACATAGCGCTTTTTGCTGGCCTCTTCATCTTCGCCGGGGCTATAGGGCGGCGGATAGGAGGAGAGAATGGGGCGCGCGCTTTTCTGCTCTACCTGGCGCAGCATGGCGATCATTTCGTCATCCCAGCCGGGAATAAAGCGGCAGTGGGAATCGATTTGCAGAAAATAGGCTTCCTGTTCAAACAGCGTTTCCGCCATGCTACGCGCCCAGCAGGCACCCTGGCTGGCAAAATAATGCACGCTGATAATATCAATCCTGGCCTGACGGTAACGAAAGGCAAATACCTCCTGACCCGCAACGATGCGGCGGCCTTCCGGGGTCATGCCCTGTTGTTCAAACAGCGACAGGTTTTCGTCGTCCTGCCAGCAAACAGAAAGATGCAGATTCTCCGGGTGAGCGGCATGGCGCAGCATATCCTGTAGCGTTGGAATGAGTTCCGGGTCGCGATAGCTGGCGATGCTGATAAAAATTGTCGCTGGGGTGTCCATTTTTCCCAATCCATTTAAAAGCTGATTACTGAATATCAAAAATGACTTCCGCCTGGGCGTTAAAGGTCCCGCCTGCGGGGGCGATTTTACTGCTGGCGAACAGCGTGGCGTTCCAGGCGAATTCGGCGGGGCCCTGGCTGGTAATACTGGTTTTTTGTTCTGACGTACTGCCGTCCAGCTTCATCGCCTTGCCTGCGCCATCGGTGATTTTTATGCCCAGCCGATCCAGGTTGCCGCCCGCGTCCTTAACGCGGATGTACGAGCCGTCCGAGGAGGGGGTATCGGTCATCATTGAGGCGATAGCGGAATAGGTGCCGTAGTCGCTTTTGCAGGTAATGTTGAAATCCAGCTTGCGGGTCACGCCGGCGCTGAGCAAAGACGGGGTCACTTCGTTGAAATCAATCGTTTTTGCGCTGTCGACATCGCAGGTGGGGGTACTGATAACTTTGATATCGCCAATGGCGAGCTTCATGACATACGAAGCCGGATTGGCCGTCATCAGGTAGTTATAGGCAATATCTCCGGCGGGCAGAACGGTATCGCCGTTCGGATCGCTCAGGCGCAAATTGTTCGCGGTTTTAAAAAACTGGATGCGGTAAAACGAGGCGGCTACGTAATCAAACGTGCCGACCTGCGCGCCCCCGGGAAAGGTCAACTGACTGGTCGACGGGAAGTTGCCGAATGCGCTGCCGTTACTCCACAGCAGCTTAATGCCAATGCCCGGTATATTGGTCGGATAGATGCGGGTTGATGAGTCCTGTCCCGTCAGGTTGAGCACCCGCTTCCCGTACTCGGTACCGACATTGCAGTTGTCATAGCCAATATCCTGGCCTGCCAGATTGCTGTCGAACTGGGCGATAGGGGTAGAGGTGTCCGCAGGCGCATTCGCGTTAATCCGAATGACTTGCGAAGGAATGGAAACCGCAGTCGGTGCGCCGCGCGCCAGCGTACAAACGGCGGAAGCGGCGGGCGTCAAAGCAAGAGCACAAAGCGTAATGGCGATCCTTAACATCGTTTATTCCTTCTCGTGATTCAGCATGGCGACTATCTCAGGGGGATACATTTTTAAGAGGTCGGCAAAGCTTTTGCCGATGCTCTCTTCTGCGTACTTCAACACCTGAACAAGCGGGCTACTGGGTTCGGTCATCGCAAACCAGCTGCGGACTTCCTGTAAGCGGTGCAGCGCATCGGCGCGGCTGTCGATACCCCGGCGCGCCTCCGCGACGGCAGGCGGCGCGGCGAGGGGAAGGTCTACCGCCGCGGGCGCCACGCCGACGGGACGCTCCGCGATCTCCTGCACCTGCGGCGTTTCATCCTCCACGATGGGGGGCGAAACAGCCGGGGCAGGTGTTACCCCGCTGAAATCGTTAGCAAAAAAGACCAGCAGATTACCGAGTACGGCAAATTCAGGCGCATCGTGCCCGAGCGTGTCGGCAAGCATGCTTTTTATCTCCATCAGGAAACCGTACGCCTGGGTAAGCGGGAAGAGGCTGTCACGGGCGTTAAGCTGCCATTCATGAATAATGGCGGCCATGGCCGTATCCGACAGCGCACCCTCTTCACGGGGAACCTGATGCGCTTTTTCAAACTCTTTGATGGTGATTTGCAGGCCGGAGGCTTTCGGCAGCGGCTGATTACGCAGGTCGGCGAGCAGGCCGTTGGCATCCTCCAGCTCGGCGAAGGCGTTAGCGCGCAGCATCGGCGCGAACTCCCCTTCATCAAGCAGCTGCGGATGCAGGTCGTCCGGCCAGGCGCACAGTAGGGCGTGCAGCGCTTCCAGCCCTTCCGCCAGGGCGGCGAGGCCGACTTTACGTAGCCGACAGCGCATCAGAATAATAATCAGCCGGACATCTTTGCTTTTTTGCAGCAAGGTCTGACATTCGCGCTCGGTTTCGGCCCAGTTAATCGGCTCCGCCGCTTCAAAAAAGTTGCCGTATTCCACGTCCAGCTTGGGCTGGAGCCGGGACTGCAACAGGATGAACGCGGGATCGTAATCAAGCGTCTCGCCGCAGGCGTCGCTGCCCGCGATGGGTGACATCAGGGGCTGGTAATAATCGGAACAGGTCAGATGGTATGTTTGATTCATCGCATGTATCTTTTTGGCTGTGGGTAGAAGCGTTAACTAGCGGTGATACATTTCCGGTTCGAAGCTCATGCCGAAAACCGGGTCATCACAAGAATGACGTTCCAGCCAGCAGGCGTAACCCAGCTGGTGGGAGCCATCAAGCCGGGCCTGCGGCACCTGATCGGCAGCCAGCACCAGTTGCACATCCCAGGCATATTCAAAACCGATGAAACTGCGCACCAGTTCACGCAGCACCGACATATCGCTGCCCCACGGGCTGAACAGCATGTACTGGTCAAGGGTCAGCGGCCCCATGAGCAGCTTGAATTTATGTTGTCTGTCGAGCACGGTGTTGCCGAGGATCGCCCCGTCACCCAGCAGCCCGGCACAGTGGCTGTCGCCGAGCGCAGTTTGATCGTTGCGCTCCAGGTAAATCCATTGCAGCTCAAACTCTTCCATGCGCACCGGCACGCCAAAGTAGTAGTGCATCGCCCCCAGCAGGCCGTCCGGGTTACGGGCTTCACGAATGAGGTGGGCGGAAGAGGCCAGCCGGGTGTGGACAGGCAGCGGGTCGGGAGGGAGTTCCGCCGGGTCGAGGCCGATCAGGCTGCCGACGTAAAACGAAAAACGTTCGTCGTCCTGCCGGTCCAGCGAGGCGGTGTCCTGCGATAAATACCACGCGCGATAAAACAGGCTAAGCGCGCGGTGGTGAAAGATATCGACAAAATCAATCAGCGTGTGGTCGTGCTGCTCGTAGCGGGAGTAAGCCAGTTCGGAAAGGTGCAGCGGCATCGCGCCCTGTGCGCCCCAGATCCCCAGGCCAAAAAGCTGCAGTTTGATTTTGTCATCCTGCTGGCTGATGGCGGCGATTTCACGCGGCGCAAAGGCCATGGTGGCCACTTGCCCCAGCCGAAAACGCTCCTGCGAGGGCAGCAGGGCTTTGCCAGGCGCCGGCAGTTCAGGCGTGCGGGCAGCAATCGCGCGCATCGTGCTGATAAAACCCGCTTCCCAGGGTTTGTCGTCATCAAACCAGGCGTCGACGGATTTCATAATGCGCCTCGTCTGCCGGGACGCGCCTTCCAGCGTGCGATCAAGCCGCGCTGCATGGAGTGCAGCTCGGTTTCGGTAAAGATATTGATCGCTGCGTGCCGCGCCAGGTAGTTTTCCATCACCAGGCCAAAGAGGTACGGGCTGATGCCGGAGAAACCCTCTTCATCGACGGTTAAACTGCAACGTACGCCGCGCCCGTAAACCAGTAGCCCCTCTTCTGACAGGCGACGCACCACCGGCTCGGTTTTACACCCGACCAGGCTGTTAATCTGGGTCAGGGTTTCCGTATCGGCAGAGTTGGTAAACAGGCGCAGCATGTTACGCAGCGACTCGCCGCCCCGGGCGTGTTCCATCTCGGAGAGAGGCAGATAGTTAAAGCTAAGCTGACGGATAAGTCGCCATGCCGCCTCGCCGACGGCGAATGGCGAACGCGGGGCGCTGGGTGAGCTGACGAAACGGGCGCCGTGAATCGGAACGGAGTCCGACATGGTTAGCTCAAGGTTGCCGGTACTGGTCAGCAAGCGGGGCAGATCGCGGTTGGTCACCATGGCATCAACCAGCAGATAGCGAATATGTTCGCTGTAGGGCGCTTCCTGTTGATCAACCAGGGAAATAAAAATCTCCGTGCCGCTGTAAGGCGTGCGGGTGTCATATTTGCGATGGCTCGCCTCTTTCACCCTGACTTCCCGTCTGATTGAGAAATACCGGCCAAAATTCCCGGTGTCGCTGTGTCGGGTCTGGTACAGCGGATTAAAGGTGAGCTCCTCGCTGGTTTCCGCCTGCAAGCCAAAGACTTTATCGACGGAAAAGACTTCGTAGTCCATAGGACGGCTGCGGTCCGGCACAATGTGGAAATTATTCAGCGCACGGTTAACTTCAATACGGTCCACGCGTTTGGGAAAGAGGTTAATGACCGCGGTGCAGTGCAGTAAAAAGCGCGAAGCGTCCAGATGTGGCACCAGATCCTGCGGTAAGGTGTTTAGCAGAATAATGATTTCTACTTCGTTGGTATTATTCCCTTCCAGCGCAGCGGCCAGTTTGGCAATCGAGAAAAAATAAAATCGCTCGCGGCAGGCAATATATTCCTGTATCAGTGTGTGCCCGTGGAACATATTCCATTGTAAGGGCAACAGGCTCTGGTCGGGTGCCAGGCCTTCAAATTTTAATGCGTCGTTGACAATGACGTGATGCTGCGTTTTTTCACCGTCTCCGCTACGGACTACCACCGCCACATGTCTGCCGTGGAGCAATTCAAAGGTATGGGATACAACGCGTTCATCGCCCTGAATATAAATGGGCAACTCATCCAGTCCGTTCAAATCTGAAAAGACTAAATCACCCTGTAAACGCAGTTTAATGCGTAGCGCGCCTTTCAACTGCTGGTGGTTAAGACGATGGATATCCAGGTTAGGAATATCCGGCGGTACGGAGGTTAACCGCACTTCTGCAATATCCAGTGGCCACAGCGTGACGTCCTGGTTATTTCTGAACTCGCATCGGGTCATTTCACCGGGCAGTAACCGGCTGTAAAACGTGCTTTTTTTGGGGATGACGTAGCCGTGCGTTAAATCGCCTTCTTTTAGATTCGGCTGTAGCTGAACGACCCCCATCGACGGCGTTGGCGAATTGTAGTTTGGATAGATGATATCCAGTAATCGTTGGGTGAATTTAGGAAATTCCGCATCGAGTTTTACCTGCGTTCGGGCAGATAAAAAACAGAATGCCTCAATCAGACGCTCCACGTAGGGATCGGCAGTTTCTATCCCCTGCATCCCCAGTCGTCCGGCGATTTTCGGGTGCCGCTCAGCAAATTCACGCGCCATTTCTCTGACAAACGTCAGTTCCTGGTTATAGTAATCTAGAAAGTTGTGTTCCACATTGCATCCCGTCAATTTCGCGACTTTCTTTTATATCGCCCGGATTCTAGAATTAAATGCGTACTTGGTGATCACACTTTTTATCGTCTTCAGCGAAATTAGGAATCGCCTTTGAGCTATTTTCTTAAATCCCACTCGCTATTCTGATTAAGGGTTTTTCTTATTACCAACTGTGTTTAGTATTAATCCGAAGTAGCCAGTTGTTGCCTCTGTGAATACTCCAGTGCAGGCAGGTAAAAAACTGTTCCACTACAGGAGTAGTGGCCGAAAACGACGTCAAATTAAAATGGGATGAGTTTTGTTGTGGCGATTACGAGAAAAAACCTATTCGGAAAACTAAATGTAAGCCTGTTTAAAAGCGTGGAGAGTGCCACTACGCTGTGTAAATTACGCGGTAATCCTTACGTTGAATTGATCCACTGGTTAAATCAGATTTATCAGCAGCAGGATAGCGATATACGTCATATTGTACGGCATTTTGAACTTGATGCTGAAATGCTCGAACGTGATTTTGCTCAGGCATTAACGCGCCTGCCGGCGGGTGCCAGCTCTATTTCCGATTTTTCATATCATATTGAACTGGCCATCGAGCGGGCCTGGATATTTGCCAGCCTGGAGTGTCAAAACACCAGTATTCGTAGCGGCCATTTGCTGATGGCGCTGTTGACCACCATGGAATTACGCCGCGCGCTTTTCGGGATTTCATCCGTATTTGAAAAAATTCCGCTGGAGCAGTTGAGCAAAGATCTTGGCTACATTATTCGCGACTCTGCGGAAGAGAGCGAAGCGGGTGGGGCAATGGTTTCCGCCGAAGCGGGCGTACCGGGTGAAGCCAGCAACGCTATGGGCAGTGCGCAGAGCGGCGGACTGGCACAATATTCGACCGATCTGACCGCGCTGGCGCGTGAAGGCAAAATTGATCCGGTGCTGGGGCGGGATAAAGAGATCAACACCATGATCGATATTCTGCTGCGTCGTCGACAGAATAACCCGCTGCTCACCGGGGAAGCAGGGGTAGGGAAAACGGCCGTCGTGGAAGGACTGGCGCTGGCATTAGCCGCCGGAGAAGTCCCGCCCGCGCTGCAAAAGGTTCGCCTGCTGACGCTGGATGTGACCGCGCTTTCCGCCGGAGCCAGCATGAAGGGCGAATTTGAGGCGCGTTTAAAAGCGGTGCTGGAAGACGCCGCCAAATCAGTCGATCCGGTGATTCTGTTCATTGATGAGGTGCATACGCTGGTCGGCGCGGGCGGCAATGCCGGCACCGGAGACGCCGCTAACCTGATGAAGCCGATGCTGGCCCGCGGGCAGCTGCGCACCATCGGCGCGACAACCTGGAGCGAGTTTAAGCGCCACATCGAAAAAGATCCGGCGCTGACGCGACGCTTCCAGGTGCTACAGGTAGACGAACCCTCTGAAGATCTGGCTATCGCCATGCTGCGCGGCCTGCTGCCGGTACTGGAAAAACACCACGGCGTCTGGGTAATGGATGAGGCGATCCGCGCCGCCGTGCGTTTATCTCATCGTTATATTCCGGCCCGACAGTTGCCCGATAAAGCGATCAGTCTGCTGGATACGGCCTGCGCCAGGGTTGCCGTGGCGCAGCACGCGCCGCCAACCGAGCTACAGCTGTTGAAGTTCCGTCAGCAGTCGGCGAAGGCTGAACTGTCCATGCTCGAAAAAGCGATTGGCTTTGGCAAAGAGGACGATACACGTCTTCAGCCGATCCAGCGCACCATCGACGACCATGCTGAAGAAGCGACGGTGCTGGAACGGCGCTGGACGCAGGAGTGCGAACTGGTGGCGGCCATTATCGATACCCGTCAGCAACTGCTTGCCGCCACGGTGGAAGATCCGCAGATGCCGGAAGCGGAAAAAATCAGTTACCTGCAGTCTCGTTTGAATGAGCTTGAAGAGACGCTGAGCAAGATCCGCGGCGAAAAGGCGCTGGTGCAGACGGAAGTGAACGCCAGCATCGTGGCGGCGATCGTGGCGGACTGGACCGGCATCCCGGTAGGCCAGGTATTGAAAGACGATGTCAGCGCCGTCATGGAGCTGCCGCAGCGTCTGGCGGAAAAAGTCATTGGTCAGACGTATGCGTTAACCTGCCTGAGCCAGAGTATTCAGACCGCACGCGCCGGGCTTGCCGATCCGCAAAAACCTTTTGGTGTGTTCATGCTGGTTGGCCCTTCCGGGGTCGGGAAAACGGAAACCGCGCTGGCGATTGCCGACCAGCTGTATGGCGGCAAGCAGAATCTGATCACCATTAATATGAGTGAATATCAGGAAGCGCATACGGTTTCATCGCTGAAAGGATCGCCGCCGGGTTATGTGGGGTATGGCGAAGGCGGCGTATTAACCGAAGCGGTACGCCGTAAACCTTATAGCGTTATTTTGCTGGATGAAGTGGAAAAAGCGCACTCCGATGTGCATGAGCTGTTTTTCCAGGTATTTGATAAAGGGTCGATGGAAGACGGTGAAGGGCGGCAGATTGATTTTCGCAATACCGTTATTTTGCTGACCAGTAATGCGGGCAGCGACATTATTAGCAGCGCCTGCGCTGACCCGCAAACCATGCCTGATGAAGAAGGTTTGTTGAAATTATTGCAGCCCGCATTGCTGAAGGTCTTCCCGGCAGCGTTTTTAGGCCGCGTGACCGTTATACCTTATTTACCGCTGGCGACGGATTCACTCCAGCATATTGTCAGAATTCATTTGAACCGTATCGCTGAGCGAGCGAAAGCGCAGCATGACATGGCGCTTACCTTTAGCGACGAACTGGTTCAGCACGTTGTTGAACAGTGTCCGGTTGCTGAAACCGGTGCCAGGATGCTGATCCGCTTTATTGAGAAAAATATTTTACCAAAGATTGGCAGTGCTCTTTTAAACCAGGTCGACAAATCGGCAAAAAATAAAACAATAGCCATGCAGTGTATTTTATCTGAAGAAAAGGAAATTGATGTTGTGATGCAAGTGGAGGAAAAGCTAAACATTTAATCTACAGGAAGTATGTAAAAACCCAAAAGCGATCTTTGGGTCGCGAAGTTTTAATTTGAATAACGCTAATATAGGGAATTTGTTATGTCTACTTTCAAAATGACATTATGCGCGCTGGCAATGGCGACAGTATCCACTTCTGCGCTGGCTGCCACGCAGGGTACCGTAACGTTTAACGGTGAACTTATTACCAGCACCTGCGAAATTGCCGCGGACTCTGTTGACCGTCAGGTACAACTGCCGACGGTAGCGATTCAGACCCTGGCCAAGTCAGGCGACACTGCTGGTTCTAAAGGCTTTGACCTGAATGTTGAAAATTGCCCTACCGGTATTACTCAGGTAGCCGCGCACTTTGAAGCGGTCGGCAGCTCTGGCGTTGACAGCGCAACCGGCAACCTGACCAACCAGTTCACGGCAGATGCAAACAACCCTGCGGCCGGGAACGTACAGGTACGTCTGTATAACTCCGACGAAAATCAGCTGAAACTGGGTGAAACCGGCGCGCCTGCTACCGTAACTAACGGTTCAGCAACCATGCGTTACTACGGTGGTTACTACGCAACGGGCGCGACCTCTGTCGGTAAGGTTTACGCGCAGGCGGCTTATACCATCGCGTATCCGTAAGTTTTTTCCGTCAGGATTAAATCCGGGGCGAGCAATCGCCCCTGTTACGCCATTTTATCAGATAGACCGTATTACCTGCGGGGCAGTACTATGAAATTTCAACGTGCAATATTATTAAATGCTTTTCTCTTTTTCTCTCTGGCAACCCAGGTTGCCGTTGCCGGGATGACCATATCCGGTACGCGGGTGATTTTTCCCGGTTCTGAAAAAGAGCAGACGGTGAGAACGAATAATAAAAATAATACACCGACACTGGTTCAGGTCTGGGTTGATGATGGCAATAAAAATACTGACATTAATAATATTAAGGTGCCATTTACCGCCACGCCGCCCGTTTATCGCGTAGAGCCAGGTAAAGGGCAGAGTGTACGTCTTATTTATAATGGTATGCCGTTACCGCAGGATCGGGAGTCGGTGTTCTGGTTTAATATGCTGGAAATTCCGCCGATGAATGAAAAGGCGAAAGACACCGATCGTCTGGAACTGGCATTCAGAACCCGTATTAAAATATTTTATCGCCCGACCGCGTTAAAAAGTAGCAGTGCCAATGAATTTGAAAAACTGCGTTGGGAAATCATCAGCCCGACCCGGGGTATTAAAGTGAGCAATCCAACGCCTTACTATTTTTCATTTGATTCGGCAATCGCCTATTCAGGGGACACCCAATATCCCCTGGCGACGGATATGATCCCGCCGTTTGGCAGTAAAGAATTTGTCCTGGCGAATAAAAATAAAGTGCCGGCAACGATCGGCAGCGTTGAAGCCCGCCTGATTAACGATTACGGCGGCGTTGTTAAATATCAGTTGGCTCATTCAACAGGTAACACCCTGTCAATAAAGAAACAATAAAACGCTGAGAGCCGCGTAGCGGGGGAGACAAGGACGTGAAGCCGAAAGAGATAAAAAAACATACACGCCGCGCAATCCGTGAGTCGAAAATCGCGGCGGCGATACGCCATATCCTTATTGCTTCTTTAGGAGCCAGCGTTTCCGTGTTGGCGCATGCCAGCACCGGGGATCTGGCAACCAGCGGTAAAAACGACGTGGTGAAGTTTAACAGCTCGTTTATTCACGGCCTTAGCGTTGATGTCTCTCGTTTTTACGAGGGTAACCCGGCGCCAGCGGGGGAGTATGCGGTACAGGTCGCGGTCAATGGTCAGAGCCGGGGGCAGCGTAAGGTGCTGTTTAAACCCGTTAAAGGCAATGTTAGCGCTCAGCCCTGCTTCACCTATGACGAACTGACCCATCTGGGCATTAAGGTCGCGGCGAAACCCGAGGCGACAGACAGCGAGCAATGCGCCATGGTGGATGAGTGGGTGGACGGCGCGCACGCGAATTATTTGTCCGGCGATTTCTACCTCGACCTGGTCGTTCCACAGGCTTACATGGTGCAGTTCCCGCGGGGTTATACCGATCCTGCCTCGTGGGATCCCGGCGTGCTGGCGGGGGTGCTGGACTATAACGCCAACGCCTATGCGCAGCAGAACGTCAATCAGTCCGGCGGGGAAAACGATCGATCCGCCAGCGGCAACCTGGGATTGATGATGGGGCTGAACGTCTATGACTGGCGATTTCGCAAGCGGCTGAACACCAACTGGAGCGATACGGGCTCAACGCATACTCACTCCATCATGACGTATCTGCAGCGCGACGTTCCGGTGCTCAGAAGTCAGCTGACGCTGGGCGATAGCGCGACCAGCGGCGATCTGTTCGACAGCATGACGGTGCGAGGGATCCAGCTTCAGTCTGACGACCGTATGCTGCCGGAAGGCTTACGTTATTACACCCCGATGGTACGCGGTATCGCGGAAACCAACGCCAAAGTACAGGTGACGCAGCGGGGCCAGACGCTATACGAGACAACCGTGCCCCCGGGTCCGTTTGAACTGAGCGACATTGGCGCAATGGGATATGGCGGTGACTTGCAGGTGACGGTGACGGAGGCAGATGGCCGTCAGCGGACGCAGGTGGTGCCCTTTTCCGCGCCGCCGATGTTGCTGCACGCTGGCGTTGACCGTTTTGGCGTGACGGTAGGTAAGTTGCAGGACGATGCGCTTGCCGAAGAACCCGGGGTTGCCCAGGGCTTTTACCAGTATGGTATTGGCAATATGTACACCCTGTACGGCGGCGGCCAGTTGGCCGATCACTACGCCGCGGTAGGGCTGGGAAACGCGTTTAATACCCCTCTTGGGGGCATATCGCTGGATGCGACCCGCGCGCGCAGCGAACTCGGCGGCGGCAAGGTCTCCTCCGGCAACAGTTTTAATATTGGTTTTAGTAAGTTCCTGGATGCCACGTCAACAGACGTCACGCTGGCGGCTTACCGATACTCATCAACGGGGTTTTACAGCCTCCGCGATGCGGCGCTTGAGCGCTATGGCTCCAGAAGTAATGACTATCTGGTGGATTATCGCACCCGGCAGCGCTTTACCCTGAGTATCGGTCAGCCGTTATGGAACGGCAGCAGGATAAATTTTTCCGGTAATTTTTATAACTACTGGGACGATCGTCCGTCGACCAGCCAGTACATGGTTTCGTATAACAAATCCGAGCGTTATTTCTCGTGGTCGGTGTCGGCTTCCCGGTCGTATAACAGCGACGGACACAACGTGAATAATGTGATGCTGTCCGTCAGCGTGCCGCTGGGACGCAGCGTCACAGAAAAACCGCTGTTCAGCACGGTCTACTCTACCGCCATGCATGACAATAACGGTGGCAGCGGTTTCCAGATGAACGCCATCGGCAGTCAGGGCGTGCAAAACGACCTGAGCTACGGGGTGGGTACCTCAATGAATAAAGCCCGGGATACGTCCACGCAGGCGGCGTTCAATGGCAACGTGAATTACAACTCGCCGGTAGGGCAGTTGGGCGCGACCGCGTCGGTGGGGAATAAGACGCGTCAGCTCTCGCTGTCGGCAAACGGCAGCGTGGTGGCGCACAGCGGCGGCGTTACGCTGGGGCCGCGACTGGGCGATGCGCCGTTTGCGTTGATTGACGCGCCGGGGGCAGAAGGGGCAAGGATGCTGAACGGCTATGGTTCTCGCATCGACTCCCGCGGCTTTGCGATTGTGCCGTCGCTCACCCCCTATCGTGAAAACACCATTGCGGTGAACACCGTGGGGCTGCCTGATAACGTGGATGTGCTGGAAAGCGAAAGTACGGTGATTCCGCGTATGGGCGCTGCGGTGAAAGTGAATATTAAAACCCAGGTGGGGGCGCCTGCGATATTAATTGTCCGGGATCGGAACGGACAGCCTTTACCTATCGGCGCGGATATTTTTGACCAGCTGGATAACAGTCTGGGCATTATTGGACAGGGCGGTATGGCGTTTATTCGCGGCTGGCAGGCCGAGAACAGCAATTTATATGTGAAAAACGCGTCTGGCGATCGCCTGTGTACGATTTATTCCAATAGCGATATCGCTAACAAAATAAATAAATCGGCCGGTTCGATTACCCAGGTGGAGGTGGTATGTCATTAATAAAAAACGCGCTCTTTCTGGCTCTGTTGGGCACTCCGGTAGCCTGCGTTTATGCAGTGAATTACTCAATGGATGTTTATTTTACGGGCACCTATACCGACGAAACCTGTGTCGTAGAGATTAATAATGGCAGCAATAATGAAGTCGTTACATTGCCTAAAATCTCGGTGATGTCGCTGCAGTCCAACGGCAGTGAAGCGGGCAGCGTACCGTTTAATATCACCTTAAAAGAGTGCCCGGCCAGCAGGACCGTAACGGTGTTTTTCAACAGCAGCGCCTCCGGCGCGGATACCGCGACGGGAAACCTGGTTAACGGTACCGGAACTGATATGAGCAAAAATGTTCAGATCAGATTACGTAAAGAAGACAGTTCGCAGGTCATTATTGATGATGCGACATCCGGGCAGGATTACCTTATTTCTGCCACGGCGGACCCATTAAGTCATCGATTTTTAGCGAGCTATTATGCGAAGGGTGACTCAGCGGCTACTGCCGGCAAAGTGCAGACGGTAGCAGGAGTCGAGCTTGTTTATAAATAACAGGGAGTGGAATCAGCGAATTATCTGAACGTTAACTATCAGACCAGTCATGATTTATACATAAACGGTGATTAAAGAGTATATATCCATATGAGCAAGAGTAACTCACAAAAATTTATCGCACGTAACCGTGCGCCGCGCGTACAAATTGAGTACGACGTGGAAATCTATGGCAGCGAAAAGAAAATTGAACTGCCGTTCGTTATGGGCGTACTGGCGGATTTATCCGGTAAACCGCTGGAGCCGCTGCCGCCTGTGGCAGACCGTAAATTCCTGAGTATCGATATCGATAACTTTGACGAGCGTATGAAAGCCATGCGTCCGCGTGTGGCGTTCGCGGTGCCGAACACCCTGACGGGCGAAGGGCAGCTGATGGTCGATATGACCTTCGAAAGCATGGACGATTTTTCTCCGGATGCGATTGCCCGCAAAGTTGACTCGCTATCTCAGCTTCTTGAAGCCCGTACGCAGCTCGCCAATCTGCAGACCTATATGGACGGTAAAGCAGGCGCGGAAAGTCTGGTGATGAAGGTGCTGAATGACAAGTCGCTGTTGAACACCCTGGCATCGGCGCCAAAACCTAAACAGGCTGATGAAGCCGCGTCCTGAATGTGAATCAGAGAGATAAAAATGGCAACTCAAGCACAAAACCATAAGCAGGCCGCGCCGCAGGCCGCAACGCAAAATGATTTTACTGCGTTACTGACCCGTGAATTTAAGCCGAAGTCCGAGCAGGCGAAATCGGCAGTCGAAATGGCGGTGAAAACCCTGGCGGAACAGGCGCTCTCTACCTCGATCACCATGGCTGATGATGCGTACAAAAACATCGCGGCGATTATCGCGGAGATTGACCTTAAGCTTTCACAGCAGATTAACCTGATCCTTCATCATGAAGAGTTCCAGCGTCTTGAAAGCGCCTGGCGTGGCCTGCACTACCTGGTGAACAACACCGAAACCGATGAGAAGCTCAAGCTGCGCTTTATGGACATTTCCAAAGATGACCTGCGTCGCAACATGAAGCGCTACAAAGGGATCGCATGGGATCAAAGCCCGCTGTTTAAGCAGATCTACGAAGAAGAGTACGGTCAGCTTGGTGGCGAACCTTACGGCTGCCTGGTGGCGGATTACCATTTCGACCACAGCGCGCCGGATGTGGATCTGCTCTCCTCCATCGGCAAGGTGGCGGCGTCTGCTCACATGCCGTTTATTACCGGCGCGTCGCCATCGGTGATGCAGATGGACTCCTGGCAGGAACTGGCTAACCCGCGTGATCTGACGAAAATCTTTACCCAGAACCTGGAGTATGCCGCGTGGAACTCCCTGCGTCAGTCTGAGGATTCTCGTTATATCGGTCTGGCGATGCCGCGCTTCCTTGCTCGTCTGCCTTACGGTATCAACACCAACCCGGTGGATAACTTCAATTTTGAAGAAGATACCGACGGCGCGAATCACAGCAAATACGTCTGGGCTAACGCCGCGTATGCGATGGCGGTGAACATCAACCGTTCGTTCAAACACTACGGCTGGTGCACCATGATTCGCGGCGTAGAGAGCGGTGGCGTGGTGGAAGATCTGCCGTGCCATACCTTCCCGACCGACGATGGCGGCGTGGATATGAAATGCCCGACGGAAATTGCGATTTCCGACCGTCGCGAGGCGGAGCTGGCGAAGAATGGCTTTATTCCCCTGGTACACCGTAAAAATACCGATTACGCGGCGTTTATTGGCGCGCAGTCATTGCAGAAACCGGCGGAATATTACGATCCAGATGCCACGGCCAACGCCAATCTTTCTGCGCGTCTGCCGTACCTGTTCGCCTGTTCACGTTTCGCACATTACCTGAAGTGCATCGTGCGCGACAAAATCGGTTCGTTCAAAGAGCGTGAAGATATGCAACGCTGGCTGAACAACTGGGTCATGAACTATGTCGATGGCGACCCGGCGAACTCGTCGCAGGAAACCAAAGCGCGTCGTCCGCTGGCGGCAGCTGAAGTGGTGGTAGAAGATGTGGAAGGTAACCCGGGTTATTACCAGGCGAAATTCTTCCTGCGTCCTCATTTCCAGCTGGAAGGTCTGACCGTTTCTTTACGTATGGTCGCTAAATTACCATCACTGAAAGACGTGGCGTAATTCAGGCAATAAATTAATAAGAATAATCACTTTATTATTCTTAAAAGATGCGGTTGCGCAGGGATCCTTGCGCACTGTGAAAGACAAAAATATTTTGTCTTCATTTCGTTCGTTACTCATTAAGTAACGTTGTTAATAAGAGCTAATTAAGGAAATCATATGGCTCAGGATATGTTTATTAAAATTGATGGCATCGAAGGCGAATCTCTTGATGCTACCCATAAAAATGAAATCGAAGTGCTGTCCTGGCATTGGGCTAGTGCACAGAGTTCGAATATGCACAGCGGCTCCGGCGGCGGCGCAGGTAAAGCAACAGTTGAAGATTTTTGCTTTGAGCACTATGTCGATAAGGCCAGTACTAACCTGCTGAGCTACTGCCTGTCCGGTAAGCATATTAAAGACATTCAGTTTGTGGTTCGTAAAGCTGGCGGCGATCCGCTGGAATATCTGACCATCAAATTCTCTGATGTCATTATTACTCGCGTAGAAACGGCGGGTTCCCACGAAGACGAAACGCGTCCACGTGAACGCGTGACGTTCGCCTTCACCAAACTGACTCAGGACTACGTCATGCAGAACGCCGACGGCGCGAAGTCTGGCGTAATTTCTACCAGTTATGACGTAAAAGCTAACCTGCGCAGCTAATTAACGCCGGTTCGCTGACAGAGTTTTGCCGCTACGGCGGCAAAAC